>NZ_JBJIAA010000001.1:168150-324335 GCF_045310695.1 Clostridium neuense | reverse complement strand
TCACTATGTATAATCTAGAGTTTGCGCGGGAGCGCATATGACTTCAAAAAATAAAATAAGAGACGATGTAAAGCGAAGCAAGATAGAGCTACTATGTATAATCTAGAGTTTGCGCGGGAGCGCATATGACTTCAAATATGGCAAAAAATTAATAGTATGTTAAAAAACTTTTTTTTATATAAAAGTATATTGTGGTATAATAATTATAGCTATTTAAAATAATTTTGTAGAAAAAGATAAAGATAAGCGGGGAGAAAATAATGATCGAATTTAAAAACGTAAGCAAAGTTTACGGTAATGATGTAACTGCTCTTTCAAATGTAAGTATTTCTATAGATAGAGGAGAATTTGTGTTTGTTGTAGGAGCAAGTGGTGCAGGAAAATCAACTTTTATAAAATTATTGATGAAGGAAATTGAACCAACAAAAGGAAATATAATAGTAAATGATACAGATATTACAACATTAAAGAGGAAGCAAATTCCATATTACAGAAGAAAAATTGGAATGGTGTTTCAAGACTATAGGCTTATTCCAACATTAAGTGTATATGAAAATGTAGCTTTTGCAATGAGAATTGTTGAAGCAAGTTATAGAGAAATAAAAAAGAGAGTTCCTCTTGTGTTGTCACTTGTAGGTTTATCTGATAAACATAATGATTTTCCAAATCAACTTTCAGGTGGAGAACAACAAAGAGTTGCTTTAGCAAGAGCTATAGTTAATAATCCTTCATTTCTTATAGCTGATGAACCTACTGGAAATCTTGATCCAGAAACTGCAATGGGAATTGTAAGTTTGATAAGTGATATTAATAAAGCAGGAACAACAGTAATTATGGCTACTCACGCAGAACAAATAGTAAATCACATGAAGAAGCGTGTTATAGCAGTTGAAAATGGAACTATTGTAAGAGATGAACGAAAGGGAAGATATTATTATGAAGACTAGTACATTAAAATTATTTTTTAGTGATGCATTAAAAAGTATAAAGAGAAATAAAACTTTAAGTACAGTATCATCAGCAACAGTAGCGGCCACACTTTTTATACTTGGAATTTTGTTTTTAATACTATTAAATGTTAGAAGTGGTATTGGAGATATAGAATCTCAAATACAGGTACAAGTTTATTTTACGAATGATATTACTATAAATCAACAAACTACGATATTAAATAAGATAACTGATATAAGTGGTGTAACAAGTATACAATTTGAAAGTAAGGATGAAGCCTTTCAGAAATTTAAAAAGCAATTAGGAGATAAGAATAAATCATTATTGGACGGGCTTGATACGTCAGAAACTATGCCAAATTCATACATAATTAGCTTAGCTAATCCTTCATATTCAGCAACTATTGTAAAAGCACTAGAAAGTAATGGAAAACCTATTGCGGGAATAGATAAGATAAATGATGGAAGAGAGTATGTAAATAAAATTACTTCAATAACAAATACTATAAAATGGATAGGCATTGTTATATTCGTAATTTTAATTGGAGTTTCTTTGTTTTTAATAGGCAATACTATAAAATTAGCAGTTTATGCTAGAAGAAGAGAAATAGGAATAATGAAGTATATAGGTGCAACGGATTGGTTTATAAGACTTCCATTTGTAATAGAGGGAATGGTGCTTGGTTTTATCGGGGCTATATTTTCTACTGTAATTGTGTACTATGTTTATAAATTGTTTTATTCTAAAGTTTCAAATAGCTTTATGATGAGCTCGTTAGTATCAACTTCATATGTATGGTCATCAATGTCATGGAAGTTTATACTTGCAGGAATGTTTATTGGAGCATTAGGAAGTATTATTTCTATAAGAAAATTCTTAGAGGTATAGTTTAAAAAAGTATGGTATACTATGTTTCAGGTGGATGAATTATAATCGTCTGCCTGAAATTTGTTTTATATAGCATATTTTTTGAAAAGTGAAATTTATAAGTGCTATAATTAATTATAATTTATATAAATAATATGGGGTAATATGATAACAATAATCATATAAATAAAATTGGCATTTAGGATGGTGAAAATATTGAGAAAAATAGATAACAAGAAAAAATGGATTATAATAACGGTTTTAATAATTTTTATAACTAATGCAATAAGCCTATTTTTAGGAAGTAAATATTTGACTATATCTTCTGGAAATAGTGTTGTTATTGATAAAAATACATATGATGAAATAATGAAGTTTAAGAAAATGTTTGCGGTTAGAGATCAGTTATATAAATATTACAACGGACCAATCAATGATAGTACTCTTGTTAATGGAGCAATAAAGGGTATGACATCATCCCTTAATGATCCTTACACAGTTTATATGGATGCGCAGGAAACAAAAGAATTTAATACTCAAATTCAAGGTCAAGAGTATGTTGGACTTGGAATGCAGGTTGAAGCTAAAGATGATAAAGTGACGGTTGTAGCTCCATTTGATGATTCACCAGCTAAGAAGGCAGGAATGCAAAGTGGAGATGTTATTCTTAAAATAGATGGAAAAGATGTTTCTGGCAAGGAACTTGATAAGGCTGTGGCAATGATGAAGGGAAAAGAAGGAACTACTGTAACATTGACTTTGTATAGACCAAGTAAAGGAAATTTTAATATTACAGCTGAAAGAAAAAAAATAGTTATGAACACTGTAACTGGAGAAATGCTAAATAATACGGTAGGATATATACAGATACAAATGTTTGATGAAAATACTGGTACAAATTTTAACAAGAAGATGGCTGAATTAAAATCACAGGGAATGAAATCTCTTGTTCTTGATTTAAGAGATAACCCTGGTGGACTTTTGACTTCATGTATTGATGTTACATCAAATTTTCTACCTAAAGATAAAGTTATAGTCTCAACTATTGATAAAAATAAAGCTAAAGAAGAGTTTAAGTCTAAAGGTGGAAATTATATAGGAATGCCATTAGTTGTTTTAGTTAATGGTGGAACAGCTAGCGCATCAGAAATTTTTTCTGGAGCTGTAAGAGATTATAAATTAGGAACCTTAATTGGAGAAAAAACTTTCGGAAAAGGTATAGTTCAAAATGTTTTTGATACAGGAAATAACACTCAACTTAAAGTTACAATAGCAAAATATTATACGCCAAATGGAGAATATATACATCATAAAGGAATAAAACCAGACATAGAAATAAAATATCCGGATAGTCTTAAGAATAAAGCTTATGATAGAAATGTAGATCCACAATTTCAAAAAGCATTTGAAGTAATAAAATCTAAAACTAAATAGTTCAAAGATTTTGGAGAGGAGAATTTTGCATTAATGAATATTATAATGAATACTTTAATTGCACTATCGAGGGCTATTTTATCGCCTTCTTATGTGCTGATTCTTATAATAATGGCAGTAATATTTTACAGAAGAAATAGAAAAACAACACTTATGCAAAAAATGATTATAGGAGACAGTTTAAAATCTCCTTTAGAACTTACATTGTCTCAGATACTTTTAGGAATGCTAGCAGGTATGCTTGGTAGCGTATTGTTATCGTACTTTGGTGTGGTTTTTAAGGATGATGGTGCAATATTCTTGCTGTTTATTATATCAATATTTTTGATGCTATTGAAAAGCAGATTTATCTGCTTTTCATATTCAGGAGCATTACTTGGAATTGCTAGTTTAACAATTAGTAGTATGGCATCCGATGGAATAAATGTAAGCTATATAAGCTATTTGCAGGTGGATGTAAATATGCTTATGGCTTTAATTGCTATACTTCATATTGTTGAAGGAATTCTTGTTTTACTTGATGGAAAATCTGGTGTTATCCCTGTGTTTACAAATAGAAATAATAACATTATTGGTGGTTTTGCGTTTAAGAGATATTGGCTTTTACCTGTTGCTATGTTATTTATGCTTGGTAATCAAAATCTTATGTATAGTCCACAAATGTCTGCGGTTCAAATTTGGAGCTTTATAAAAGGTAACTCTCTTAGTATTTTAAAAGATTCCATAATAGGCTTTGGAGCGTTTTACGGTGTGTTAGGATACAGTACCTACACCTTCACTAAAACCAAGAACGAAAAAATTGTTTCGTCTGGTTTAAGCATAATTTTTTATGGGACCATTTTACTTATACTATCTTTGATATTGAAATATAATATATTTGAGCAGCTTTTGTTATGTGTCTTAGCTCCTGTAATGCATGAAATTATGCTTAGATTTCAAATGTACATGGAAATGTCAGGAAAACCAAGATATATCAATAATGATGAGGGGATAATGGTTTTAGAAGTTGCACCTAATTCACCTGCATATGAGATGGGAATAAAAAGTGGAGATATACTTGTTGAGTTAAATGATACAAAAATAATTAATGAAGAAGATATTTTAAAATCGTTATCAAACGTTACTAATTATATATGGCTTAAAATAAAAGATGTACAAGGTAAATTAAGTGAAGTAAGCTACAATAATATGAATAGTACTAAAAAGCTTGGCTTAGTATTTGTGCCTAAAATTGTACCAGAAGGCAGTAGGGTCATGAAAATTGACAGTGAATCCTTTGAAAGTGTATTAGAAAAAGCAAAGAAAAAATAGGCTAAGTAACAATGCTTCGTCGCGTTAAAAAAATCCTATAAATCTAAGGTTTAAAAATCATAAAATACTAAGATATTTCAATAACTCGCTGAAAGGATGCTCAGACAATTGAAATATCTAAGTATTTTACAATTTTTGAACCAAGATTTATTAGGATTTTTTTAAATCGTTCCTTCAGCATTGTTACTTAGCCTTACCACGGTAGTGCAAGGAAAAAAATCCTCCGTGCCTACGGAATTTTGGCGTGAATCTTTGCGTGTAATTTATAGAGGACTGGTAGACTGACGCTGGAATCTTTAGAATGCCGGGAATGCCTCGCTTGCTTATGGCAAGCATTGGAGTGGGAATATAGATTGTAGAGAGCAATCTTATTCTATATCATTGCGGAAAATATTATATAGCAGGTTTGTTAAATTGTGAGAATATAATTAGACTTTTGAGTATAAATAAAGTATTATATACTTGTAACATGTGGTTAAAGTTTATAATACATTTGTTAACGTGTGCGTAATTTTAAATTAGGATGGTGACTAAATTTGGCGACAGATATGACTAAAGGAAATATTTCTAAACACTTAGTAAAATTTGCAGTCCCCTTAGTGCTAGGAAATATTTTTCAATTAAGCTATAATGCTATAGATTCTATTTTTGTTGGAAGATTTGTTGGAAAAAATGCTTTGGCAGCTGTGGGGACGGCAAATCCAATTGTGAATATTATTATGTTTTTTATAATTGGAATAACATTAGGTGCTTCTGTGTTAATGAGTGAATATTTTGGAGCAGGTAATATAAAGAAGTTTAGAAGAGAGGTCTCTACAACATTAATTGGAGGTATTATATTTACCATTGTAGTTATTGTTTTTTGTGTGATATTTACGAGACCGATATTGAAGTTAGTAAGAACTCCAGTAGAAATTATGGAGGATACAACAATATACTTAAGAATCATCTTTTTTAGTCTTATTTTCACATTCTTATATAATGCTTATGCTGCTGTGCTTAGAAGTACAGGGGATTCAAAAAATCCTCTTTTGTTTTTAATTATATCCTCTGTTTTAAATATAATAATGGATGTTATATTTGTAATATATTTAAAGATGGGAGTTGCTGGTTCTGCTATTGCAACGTCTATTGCAGAGTTTATGGCCAGTGTTTTTTGCATAGTTCATGTTTATCGAAACATACCTGTTTTAAGATTTTCATTAAAGGATTTTGTACTTGATAAAAGTCTTTTAAAGATAACAATTAGTTACAGTTGGGTTACTGCTATGCAGCAAAGTTGCATTCAGATTGGTAAGTTTTTTGTGCAAGGTGCAGTAAATCCGTTAGGAGTAAATGCTATAGCAGCTTTTAATGCAGTTAACCGTGTAGATGATTTTGCATATACACCAGAGCAAAATATAAGCCATGCTATGACGACTTTTTTAGCACAGAATAGGGGGGCTGAAAAGCCTGAACGTATAAAGAAAGGATTTTTAGCTGGAATGAAGATAGAGACAGGCTATTGGATTATTTTATCTGTAGTAGTTTACTTTGGAGCAAAGAGCATTATGAAGTTATTTGTTAAAAATAGTGAAGTGGGAGTTGTAAACCTTGGAGTAAATTATCTACAGCTTATGGCGTTCTTTTATCTTCTTCCAAGTTGGACAAATGGGATTCAAGGTTATTTTAGAGGAATAGGTGATTTAAAAATAACTTTAAGATCTACTTTTATACAAATGCTTGGAAGAGTAATATTTTCGTACATACTTGCACCTAAAATGGGTATCTACGGTATAGCATTTAGCTGCCTAGGTGGATGGATTATTATGCTTGCCTATGAAGTGCCTTTTTGTGTTAAGAGCATAAAAGAAGGTGAGGTAACAATAATTCATCACATTAAAAAAACTCTATAAATCTAAGATTTTTTATCAAGATTTATTAGCCTTATTTAATATCCCAATTAATATTACTTCAATAAATTCCGGTTTGTAAGGATGAATTTGATAGTACTAATTTTAAACTTTTGAGTCATTCACCTGAATAGATTATCAACACAATTCTTTAACAGAGCACTAGATTGATTGAGTGTACAAAAAAGGGATGTACACATGTTTAAGAAACATAATTTTATAATATGGGAAACTTACTATAAATGCCGAAAAATTTTACAATAGTAAGATTTGTTCTTACTATAATGGACTATATAAATATGGATACTTTATTAAGGCAGATAAATGTAACAACTATTTAGAATTAAAAAATAGAATCGAGGTAAATTGATTATGAATGATGTTGAAAGTATACTGAAGTATTACAAGGATGAATTGAAATGGAATCCACCGTTTGCAGATGCACTTTCTAAATACTGTCCGGATGGGCTAAAAGGATATTTAGTGATGCGTGAAGGAGTTCAAAATGGTCACTTGCATAAAAAAACAAGAGAGCTAATTTTCACTATATTGGATAGTTTAGATGATGAAGTAAGTGGTGCAAAGGCTCATGCTGTTGCAGCTGTAGAAGCAGGACTAACTATGGAGGAATTGACAGAGGCTTTTGTAATTGTAACAATTGTAAAAGGAATTAATGTTCTCTGTAAGGCTGGCACTGAAGCAATTAAAGCAGCAGAGAAAAGAACAAAAGAAATGAATTTAGAGTAAAAGTCAATTACAAGGGGCTGTTATTTCAATATGGTTACCTTCACTATCTTCAAATTCTGCCACCCAGTTTATTCCTATTTTTGTTATTGGAAATACAACTTTTAATTTTGATAATTTATTTTTTAGCACATTAATATCACTAATTTGCAGGCTTGGCAAACAATTAGAGCCAAATGTATGATGCTCGTTCATTTTTTCATAAGCAAATAGTCCTAATCGAAAGCCATTGATATCAAATACACTATAAATATCATCCCTGATAGTTACGTCTTGTTCAAGCAAATCTTCATAAAAAGCAATGGCTCTCTTCATATTCTTAACACAAAGATAAAGCGATTTAATGCTACAATCCATATTTATAACTCCTTACCAACTTTTTGTGTTTGCTTCATAATATTATATCTGCTAAAATATAATATCACCTTAAATATGACTACAGTATGTCATATTTAAAGTGATATTATGATAAAAAGTTTAGTGTGATTTAATGTTCTGACAATCTATTGACAATATAAAAAAGTAATATTAGAATTAAATACGAACAAATGTTTGATGGAGGTAATTATAGTGGGTGTTTTTAAAATACATTCAAAGTTCAAGCCTACAGGGGATCAACCTCAAGCAATAGATAGTATTGCAAATGGGGTGGAAAATAATAATAAATTCCAAACTCTTTTGGGAGTAACTGGTTCTGGAAAGACCTTTACTATGGCGAACATAATCGAAAAGGTTCAAAAACCAACCTTGGTGCTTGCACATAATAAAACCTTAGCAGCACAGCTTTGTGGGGAATTTAGAGAATTTTTTCCTGAAAATAGTGTTGAATACTTTGTATCATATTACGATTATTATCAACCTGAAGCTTATGTGCCTCAGACTGACACTTATATAGAAAAAGACGCATCTATAAATGATGAGATAGATAAATTAAGACACTCAGCTACCTCGGCTCTTTTTGAAAGAAGAGATGTTATAATAGTAGCTTCGGTTTCATGTATCTATGGACTTGGTAATCCTGATGAATATAAAAAATTATCAATTTCATTAAGGGAAGGCATGACTAAAGATAGAGACGAAGTGTTAAAGAAACTCGTTGAAATACAATATGAAAGAAATGAAATCAACTTTGTAAGAGGAACCTTTAGAGTAAGGGGAGATACCCTAGATATCTTTCCAGCAGGATCTACAAGTAAGGCAATACGAGTAGAGTTTTTTGGAGACGAAATAGACAAAATAAAAGAAATAGATGTTTTGACTGGAAACGTGCTTGGAACCTTAAAGCATGCAGTTATATTCCCGGCATCTCATTTTGCTACTTCCAAAGATAAAATAGAGATAGCTATAAAGAATATAGAAACAGAACTCGAAAAAAGACTTCAAGAACTTACCTCGGAGGATAAACTCCTTGAAGCACAAAGACTTAAACAGAGAACTAATTTTGATATAGAAATGATGAGAGAAGTTGGCTACTGTACTGGAATTGAAAATTATTCAAGGATACTAGATGGTAGAACTGCAGGAGAACCACCTAAGACTTTAATTGATTATTTTCCAGAGGACTTTCTTATGTTCATTGATGAAAGCCATGTTACACTGCCGCAGGTTAAAGCAATGTATGGTGGAGATAGATCAAGGAAAAATACCTTGGTGGATTATGGTTTTAGGCTTCCAAGTGCTTTTGATAATAGACCTCTTAAATTTGAAGAATTTGAGAAGAAAATAAATCAAGTAGTATTTGTAAGCGCTACTCCTGCTAAATATGAGCTTGAACATTCGGAGAATACTGCAGAACAAATTATAAGACCTACGGGTCTCCTTGATCCAGAAATAGAGGTAAGACCGGTTACAGGACAAATAGATGATTTATATAGTGAAATAAAAAGTACAATAGCAAGAGGCTTTCGTGTGCTTGTTACAACTTTGACTAAAAAGATGTCAGAGGATTTAACAGAGTACTTAAAGGAATTGGGTATAAAAACAAGATATATGCATTCAGGCATAGATACCCTTGAAAGAATGAAAATAATAAAAGAACTTAGAACAGCTGAAATTGATGTCCTTGTTGGAATAAACCTTTTGAGAGAAGGGCTTGATATACCAGAAGTAGCACTTGTGGGAATATTAGATGCAGATAAAGAAGGATTTTTAAGATCTGAAACTTCACTTATACAGACAATAGGAAGAGCTGCAAGAAACTCTGAAAGTAAGGTAATAATGTATGCGGATTCAATTACGGATGCTATGAATAAATCTATAAAAGAAACTAATAGAAGAAGAAAACTTCAAATGGATTACAACACTAAAAATAATATAGTTCCAAAAACTATAAAAAAGGACATAAGAGAAGTTATAGGAATAACTCAAATTGCAGAGGAAAAAGAGGAATATAATAGTTTAAATGAAGCACTTGAAGCCAATAATAAAAATATAGAAGAATTAATTGAAAAATATGAGAATGAAATGAAGGAAGCTGCTAAAAATCTTCAATTCGAAAGAGCAGCAGACTTAAGGGATAAAGTTAAGAAGTTGAAAAAAGAACTAAAAGCAAAAAAATAAAGAAGAGTAAAGAGTAGAGTGAATGTGGATTTTCCTCCGTTTCACTATGGAAAATCTTAAAAATTAATGCTGACATAATTATATTCGCTCAGCAAAGCTGAACATCATTGTTTTCTATAAGTTTTAAGATTTTTCCCAGCGTTAGCGGAGAAAAATCAACCATCACTCTACTCTCTACTCTGTATAAAATTTAAGTGATACCCAAAAATATTAGGCACTTTTATAATTAATGGGTTCACTATATAAAGGAAAACAGGGTGATGAAATGAAGGAAAAAATCGTAATTAAAGGTGCTAAAGTTCACAATTTGAAAAACGTAGATTTAACAATACCAAGAAATGAATTCGTAGTATTTACTGGTTTATCTGGTTCTGGAAAGTCTTCTCTGGCTTTCGATACTCTTTATGCGGAAGGCCAAAGAAGATATGTTGAATCATTATCTTCATATGCAAGGCAATTTCTAGGACAAATGGATAAGCCAGATGTTGAGTATATTGAGGGGTTATCTCCAGCAATATCTATTGATCAAAAGACTACAAGTAGGAACCCACGTTCAACGGTTGGAACTGTAACTGAAATATATGATTATTTAAGACTTTTGTATGCTAAAATAGGGGTTCCACATTGCCCTAAGTGCGGAAAAGAAATAACCCAGCAGACAGTTGACCAAATGGTGGATAAAATTATGTCACTGCCAGAAAGAACAAAAATTCAAATTTTATCACCTATAGTAAGAGGTAGAAAAGGAGAACATGTAAAAGTACTTGAAAACATAAAGAAAAATGGATATGTAAGAGCCAGAATAGATGGAGAAATGTATGAACTTGAAGATGAAGAAATTAAGCTTGAAAAAAATAAAAAACATAATATAGAGGCGGTAATAGATAGAATAGTTGTTAAAGAAGGAATTGAAGGAAGACTTTCAGATTCAATTGAAATAGCCTTAAAATTATCTTCAGGCCTTGTAATTGCAAATGTTGATTATAAAGAAGATATGCTCTTTAGTGAAAATTTTTCGTGCCCAGATTGTGGGATAAGTATAGGAGAAATTGCACCAAGAACATTTTCCTTCAATGCGCCTTTTGGAAAGTGTGATGTGTGTGATGGACTTGGAACACTTTTGGAGATTGATGAAAGTTTAGTTATTCCAGATAGAAGCAAAAGCATCATGGAAGGAGCAATAGCACCTTGGGGTGAGGGGAGGCTTAAGGAGGAATCCTGGACCTTCTGTATACTTAAGGCGCTTATGAAGAAGTATAAATTTGATATTAACACTCCTATTGAAAAGCTTGATGAGAAAGTTGTAAATATGCTTTTGTATGGAACTCAGGGTGAAAGAGTAAAAGTTTATTATGTAAAAGATGACAGAAATATGGAATTTAATCATGCATATGAAGGCATAATAAATGAAATGAAAAGAAGATACATGGAAACAGGCTCAGAAGCTATAAAGCAGGAAATTGAAAATTATATGAGTGATAAACCATGTCCTAAGTGTAAAGGTGCAAGATTAAAAAAAGAGGCTCTTTCTGTACTTGTAGGTGATAAAAATATAATTGAATTGAGTTCTATGCCAATAAGGGATGAAATCAAATTCCTAGAAGGATTAAAACTTAAAGAAAAGGATATTATAATAAGTAATCAAATACTTAAGGAAATAAAGAGCAGACTTAAATTTCTTGTGGATGTTGGACTCGATTATCTTAATCTTACAAGAAATGCAAGAACTCTTTCAGGTGGAGAGTCTCAGAGAATAAGACTTGCAACCCAAATTGGTTCAAGTCTTGTTGGAGTACTTTACATACTAGATGAACCTAGTATAGGACTTCATCAAAGAGATAATGATAAGCTAATTGCCACTATGCAGCATTTAAAGGAGATAGGTAATACTGTTATAGTTGTTGAACATGATGAAGATACTATAAAAGCTGCAGATTATATCGTCGATGTTGGACCTGGAGCTGGAGAGCATGGTGGAAATATAGTTGCTGCTGGCACAATAGATGATATAAAGAGATGTGATCAGTCAATTACAGGCCAGTATTTGACGGGAAAGAAGAAAATAGTTGTACCTGATAAAAGAAGAAAGCTAGAGAATAAGTTTATAGAAGTAATAGGAGCTAAAGAAAATAATCTAAAAAATATAAATGTTAAATTCCCTATTGGGGTATTTAACTGCGTTACAGGGGTATCTGGTTCTGGAAAAAGTACACTTGTAAATGAGATACTTTATAAAGGCTTAAATAAAAAATTGAACAAGGCAAAGGCAAATCCTGGAGCATACAAGGAAATTAAAGGGATTGAAAATATAGATAAAATTATAGATATCGATCAAAGTCCTATTGGTAGAACGCCAAGATCAAATCCTGCCACTTATACAGGGGTTTTTGATATAATAAGAGAACTATATGCTTCAACACAGGATTCAAAAGTCAGAGGATATAAAGCAGGAAGATTTAGCTTTAATGTAAAAGGCGGAAGATGCGAGGCTTGTAAAGGTGATGGAATAATAAAAATTGAAATGCAGTTTTTATCCGATGTATATGTTCCTTGTGATGTTTGTAACGGAAAAAGGTATAATAGAGAAACTCTTGAAATAAAATATAAAGGTAAGAATATTGATGATGTACTTAATATGACAGTTGAAGAGGCACTTGAATTCTTTAACAATATTCCAAGAATAAAAAATAAGCTTGAAACTTTAATGGAGGTTGGATTAGGATATATAAGGCTTGGACAGCCATCTACTCAGCTTTCAGGAGGAGAAGCACAAAGAATAAAACTTGCATATGAACTATCCAAAAGAGGTACTGGAAAGACTCTATATATTTTGGATGAGCCAACTACGGGACTTCATACTTATGATGTAAGTAAGCTTATAGAGGTACTTCAAAGACTTGTTGATTCTGGAAACACAGTGGTCGTTATAGAACATAATCTTGATGTAATAAAATGTGCAGATCATATTATAGACCTTGGACCTGAGGGGGGAGAAAGAGGAGGAACAGTTCTATGTACTGGAACGCCTGAGGATGTGGCTAAAAATACTTTATCATATACAGGACAATACTTAAAAAAAATGTTATAATTGTATAGGCTAGCGTAAGTAAAAATGCTAGCCTTTAGCTTTATTAAAGAGATTATAGCGTAGGAGGGTGTTTTGTTTGTTTTTATATCTGGGATCAATTGGTGCTAGTCTAAGCAAATTAAGCTTGATTTTTAAGATAATAATTATTGTTATAGTTTATGTAATAATTTTATTTGCTCTGAGAATAATGTATAAGGATATAAAGAATGGTGGCTCGCGAAAGCCTTCAAGAAAAAAGACTTTTGGACTTGAAGTTGTAGAACCTGGTGATAATCAAAATTTAAGGAGAGGTTCTGTAATACCTATCAATAGGGAAACTACAATAGGCAGAAGAGATGACAATTCTGTAATTCTTAAAGAAGGGTATGTTTCTGGTCATCATGCAAGGATATACTTAAGAAATACAGATTACATAATGGAAGATTTAAATAGTACTAATGGAACTATACTAAATGGTAAAAAAGTTGAAAAGAAAGTTTATATTAAAGCAGGAGACGAGATAAAAATAGGCAGTGCATTATTTAAAGTAATAGGATAGGTGATTATGATATGTATAACAGCGTAAAGGACGAGAAGAGGTTATTAAGATATACTTATCTTTTTTGCTTGGTTTGTTTTTTTAATTTATTTATAACAAAGGATCCTTTTGATAAAGGTGCTCTTGTATTATGTGGAATAATATGTTTTTTAATGGCATATTCGCATTTTATACTTAGAAAGTTTTATCCTGATGGAGACAAGTATGTACTTATATTTTCGTGCATTTTGTCATCTATAGGATTGGTTATGCTGTATAGAATCAAGACAGATCTTGCTGTAAAACAAATTATTTGGTTTATAGCAGGAATTGCAATATTTATACTTATTGTTGTACTCCTTCCGGAGCTTAAAAAGTATGCAAAATATAAATATGTATATATGGTTATTTGCTTGATTTTCATGGCAATGGCATCTATTCATGGTACAGCAAAGTATGGTGCTAAAAACTGGGTTTATATTGGTGGAATGGGATTTCAGCCATCTGAATTTGGAAAAATATTTTTTGTTGCATATCTGGCTGCTGCTTTAAAGGATTATAAAAACTTTAAGCAGTTAATAGAGCCAGCTGTTGTAGTAATGGTAAGTTTAGGATTTATGGTGCTTCAGAATGACTTGGGTTCAGCTTTGCTATTTTTTGGAATTTCCATTACTATGCTTTATATAGCAACCTCTAAATTGAAGTACATACTTGTGTGCTTAGTCTTGTTTATAATTGGCGGATTTTTAAGCTATAAACTATTTGGTCATGTTCGTTTAAGATTTATGATATGGAATAATCCATGGCCGTATAAGGCAAATCAAAGTTATCAGCTAGTTCAATCTATGTATTCTATAGCATGGGGTGGATTATTTGGCACAGGACTTGGACTTGGATATCCTAATTTTGTACCTGTGAGAGAGTCTGATTTTATATTTTCTGCCATATGCGAAGAAATGGGTGTATTAATGGGTTTTGCTATAATGATTCTTTATTTTTTGCTTTTTTACAGGTGTATGCGAGCTGCTGTATATGCAGAAGAAAATTTTTCAAGACTTCTTGCGGTAGGATATAGTGCTATGATAGCTTCTCAGGTTTTAGTAATAGTTGGTGGAGTTACTGGAATGATACCTTTAACTGGAATAACTCTTCCACTTATAAGTTCTGGTGGAAGTTCAATGATAATAATCTTTGTTGCCCTTGGTATAATCCAGAAGATATCAGAGGGAGGAAAATAAATGAATGATATTTCAAATAATATAAAAAAAGTTTTGATGGTTTTTATAATATTTTTTATTGTTACAATATCCTATATAACATACTTTGAGATGGTAACTGGACCTAAGATTGTAAACAATACAGATAATAAAAGATTATGGGCAAAGCGAAATGAGGTCTTAAGAGGTACTATATATGATAGGAATAAAAAGCCTTTAACAACCAGTGAAAGAGTAAATACACTTACTCAAAAAAGAAGCTATACGGGAGGAGCATTGTTTTCACATGTACTTGGCTATGTAAATCCAACCTATGGTATAACTGGACTTGAGGCTAAGTATGATCAATATTTAATGGGTGCAAAGGATGAGAGTTTAAAACAATTTTTAAATGATGTAATAAAAAATAAGGGCAATGTGCAAGCAGAAGATAAAAAAGGCGACGACTTAATAACTACCTTGGATTATAATGTTCAAAAAGAAGCCTTTGATGCACTTGGCGATAATAGAGGAGCTGTTGTTGCCTTAGATCCTAAAAGCGGCGAAATTTTAGCAATGGTATCAAAGCCATCCTTTGATCCAAATGATGATCAACTTAAAGCAAACTGGAATTCTCTAAGAAGTGACCCTAATATACCGCTTTTAAACAGAGCAGTTTCAGGATTATATCCGCCGGGATCTACCTTTAAGACTATAACTGCAATTAGTGCACTTGAAAATATATCTGGAATTCAAAATAGAACCTTTAATGATAATGGTGTACTTGTATTTAATTCTAAACAATCCTTAAGAAATTTTGAGGGAGAATCTTTTGGAAATATAGGTTTTAAGGATGCTTATGTGCACTCAAGCAACGTTGTGTTTGGAACATTAGGTATGGAACTAGGAAATGATAAGCTTAGGAAAACAGCAGAAGATTTTTATTTTAATAAGAATATACCTTGTGATGGGATAGTTATAGATAAAAGTAAGTTTCCAACACTTAAAAGCTATGAAGTTGGAAATAAAGCTCAAAGTGCAATAGGTCAGGCAAGCGATCTTGCTACTCCTATGCAAATGGCACTTGTGTCAGCCACTATTGCAAATGACGGAGTTATGATGAAACCTCATCTTGTAAAGCAAATTTTAGCTAGTGACGGAAGTGTTGTTGAGGATATTCAGGGAGAAAGCAATGGAAATATAATATCTAGTGATATTGCAGCTACTATGAGAAGTTTTATGAAAAACGTTGTGGCAGAGGGAACAGGTTCTAATGCAGCTATAGAAGGTGTTGATGTTTGCGGTAAAACAGGTACAGCAGACCATCAGGAGAATGGGAAGGACGCAAAACCACACTCTTGGTTTATAGGCTTTGCTCCATATAATAATCCTAAGGTTGCAGTAGCAGTTATAGTTGAAGACGGAGGGCAAGGTGGTGTTGCAGCTGCTAAAATTGCATCACAGGTAATGGGAACTGCACTTAACAAATAAAAATAAAATTTACGAAAGAGATTAAGAAAGGAGGGTGTATTTTGTTTGATTTTAAGTATCAGTTAAAGATTCTTCCAGATAGACCAGGTGTATATCTTATGAAGAATTCCTTGGGAGAAATAATATACGTAGGTAAGGCAAAAATATTAAAGAATAGAGTTAGGCAGTACTTTCAAAGTTCAAAAAATCATTCCGAAAAAGTTAAGGCTATGGTTAAAAATATAGCTGAGTTTGAGTATATAGTTACAGATTCTGAAATGGAAGCTCTTATTTTAGAATGTAACTTAATAAAAAAGTATAGGCCTAGATATAATATACTTTTAAAAGATGACAAACACTATCCTTTTATTAAAGTAACTATAAATGAGGATTTTCCAAGAATAATAATGACTAGAATGAAAGTAAAGGATGGAACAAAATATTTTGGACCATATCCTGAAGTTTCAGCAGTACATGAGACCTTAGATTTAATCAAAAAGATTTTTCCTATTAGAAGCTGCAAAATGGCAATTAAGGAAGGGCAGAAAAAAGTTAGGCCTTGTCTAAATTATTACATAAAAAGATGTAATGCGCCATGTGCAGGATTAGTAGGTAAAGAAGAGTATAGTATTATGATAAAAAATATACTTTCACTTCTTTCTGGAAGAGATGTTGAGATAATAAATGACTTAAAGAAAAAAATGAATAAGGCTTCAGAAGAGCTTGAATTTGAAAAAGCAGCAGCCTATAGAGATAAAATAAATGCTTGTGAAAAGATTCTTGAAAAACAAAAGATAATAGGAAGCAATTTTCAAGATGAGGATTTCATAAATGTATTCAGTGATGAAAAAGATAGCTGTGTTCAAATATTTTTTGTTAGAGCTGGAAAAATTATAGGTAGGGAGCATTTTACTTTTGATAATACAAGCGGACAAAGCAGTGAAGAAATAATATCTGAATTTATAAAAGAATTTTATGGAGGAACAGCATATATACCAAAAGATATATATGTTCCATGCGTTAATGATGTAGAGCTTTTACAGGATTGGCTTTCAATGAAAAGAGGTTCTAAGGTAAATATTAAGATACCACAAAAGGGTGAAAAAAAGGATTTGCTTGATATGGTGGGCAGAAATTCTAAAATTATGCTTGAACAATTTAAGTTGAAGCTTCTTAGTGATAAAAGGAATAATACAGCTGTTGTTGAGAAATTGGCTGAGTTTCTTAAATTAGATGATATACCACACAGAATAGAGGCATATGATATTTCAAACATTCAAGGTGTTGATTCTGTTGGTTCAATGATTGTTTTTGAAGACGGAAAAGCAAAAAATAGTGATTACAGAAGGTTTAAAATAAATTCTGTAAAGGGTGCTAATGATTATGAAAGTATGAGAGAAATTTTAACAAGAAGATTTAGACATGGATTGGAAGAAGTTAGAGCAATTGCAGAGAGTAAAATATCTTTAAGTGCAGGAAAATTTTGTGTTTTCCCGGATCTTATTTTAATGGATGGAGGTAAGGGGCAAATAAATATAGCTCTTGAAGTACTTAAAGAATTTAATATAGATATTCCAGTGTGCGGAATGGTTAAGGACGACAGACATAATACAAGAGGCATAATATATAACAATGAAGAATTAAATTTAAAGGGAAATTCTGATATAATGCATTTTGTTACTAGGGTTCAAGATGAAGTGCATAGGTTTGCTATAACTTATCATAGGAGTTTAAGAGATAAAAGAGTTCTTCATTCAGTATTAGATGATATACCTGATATAGGAGCTGCTAGAAGAAAAGAATTGCTTAAAGCTTTTGGCAGTATAGAAAATATAAAAAAAGCAACCTACGAGGAACTAATAAAAACACCATCTATAAGTAAAAAAGCAGCCGAAAGTATTATTCAATACTTTAAAAGAACTTCACAGTCCACAATGCACAATAACTGAGAATTGTGCACTGTGAATTGTAATAGTTGGGAGGATTGATATTTTGAAATACATAGTTGATTTGCATACTCATAGTATAGTAAGTGGGCATGCTTTTACAACGCTTTTTGAAAATATAAAGCAAGCAGGCTTAAATGGAATAAAAGTACTTGGTACTAGTGAACATGGACCTAACATGCCTGGTGGACCACATATATTTTATTTTGGTAATATGAAGAAAAATATTCCTAGAGAACTTTATGGTGTAACTATATTAAGAGGCTGTGAAGCTAATATAATTGATTATGAAGGTAATATAGACTTACCGGAAGAGACTCAAGAAAAACTAGATTATATAATAGCAAGTCTTCATGATGTGTGTATTACTCCTGGAACTATTGAAGAAAATACAAGAGCAGTTTTAAAGGTTATGGACAATGAAAGAATAGATATACTTGGTCATTTAGGAAATCCTGCTTTTCCAATTAATAAAGAGGCTGTAGTAAAAAAAGCAAAAGAGGCAAATGTAATTATAGAAATAAATAATGGTTCATTAACAGGTTCTAGAGAAGGAAGCAAGGAAAATTGCATTGAGATAGCTAAGCTTTGTAAAAAAAATGGAGTAAAAGTTATATTATCTACAGATGCGCACATATCTTTAAAAATAGGTAAATTTGAAAAGGCACAAGAAATAGTGGAAAGGGTGAATATGCCTGAGGAGCTAATAATAAACAACAAAGAAAGTAAAATTTTTGATTATTTGAAGTCAAAAGGAAAGTTGATTGATATTTAAACTTGATTATGGGCTTACTTTAAATTATACTAACTTTATATTAATATTTTGAGGAGATGTACTATGAATTATATTCAGTATTTTGTGGCAGAACTTAATAAGTTTATGGATGAGGATGATATTAAAATTGATGTGCCTATGAAGAAGTACACATCTTTTAAAGTTGGTGGTAATGCTGATTTACTTGTGACACCTAAAAAATATAAAGATGTAAGTAAAATAATAGATTTATGTAAAGATAATAATATAGATTACTATATAGTAGGTAATGGATCTAACATTCTCGTAAAAGATGGCGGACTTAGAGGAGTTGTTATAAAACTATCAAAGCTTGATAATATAACTATAGATGGTGAAGAACTTATAGCTCAAGGGGGAGCTTCACTTGGTGATGCTAGCATAAGATCTCGTGATGAAAGCTTAACTGGTCTTGAATTTGCATGTGGAATTCCTGGTACAATCGGGGGAGCAGTTGCAATGAATGCTGGTGCATATAATGGCGAAATAGTGGATGTAATAGACAGCGTACTGGTTATGGATGATAATGGACAAATATTGAGATTAAGCAATGAAGAATTAGAACTTGGATATAGGACCAGTATAATATTGAAACATAATTATATTGTATTAGAAGCAAGCTTTAAGCTTCAAAAAGGAGATCATGATAAAATTGCTGGAAGAATAAGTGATCTTATGAGAAGGAGAAGGGAAAAACAACCTCTTGAATATCCTTCTGCAGGTAGTACCTTTAAAAGACCAGAGGGACATTTTGCCGCAAAACTCATCCAAGATAGTGGACTTAAAGGAGCTCAGATGGGAGGAGCCCAAGTATCTGATAAACATTCTGGGTTTATTATTAACAAGGAAAATGCCACAGCTAAAGATATTTTAGATTTAATACATTTTGTTCAAAAGACAGTTAAAAACAAATTTGATGTAGAGCTCGAGCCAGAAGTTAGAATCTGGGGAGAGGATAGATAGAAATCTTTAGCTTCGTTAAATTATCTGCTGAAGTTGTACAGTTATTTTGTATAAGCAACTTCAGCATTTTGTGTTATAATTAAGGTGATTTTACCACAATAAGTACTAAAATGAGGAGGCGGTAAAAATGAGATTTGTCATTGTTACAGGATTATCTGGGGCTGGAAAAACTCAGGCAATAAGGAGTCTTGAAGATTTAGGATATTTTTGCGTTGATAATTTGCCTTCAACACTTATACCAAAGTTTGCAGAGGCATGTTTTCAAACCCAAGGAATAATAGATAGAGTTGCTCTAGTATTAGATATTAGAGGTGGAAAATTTTTTGATAATATTTTTGAGGCTTTGGATTACCTTAAAAATAATGGCTATAACTATGAAATATTATTTCTTGATGCTTCAGATGAAGTTCTTATAAAGAGGTATAAGGAGTCTAGAAGAAAGCATCCGCTTGCACCAGAAGGAAGAATTATTAATGGCATAGAGCTTGAAAGAAAAAAATTAGAAGAAATTCGAAATATGGCAAATAATATAATTGACACTTCAAAGCTTGCAACAAGAGAACTTAAGGAAAAGATAACATTAATATATCAAAAGGAAGGCCAAATTGAGACTAAACTTATAGTAACAGTAGTATCTTTTGGATTCAAATATGGAATTCCAGTAGATTCCGATCTTGTTTTTGATGTCAGATTTCTACCTAATCCATTTTATATACCAGACCTTAAACACTATTCTGGAAATGAAGAACCAGTAAGTAAATATGTAATGTCCTTTCCTCAAACACAGAGTTTTATTGATAAGCTTCATGACATGCTTAAATTTTTAATACCAAACTATGTTAAAGAGGGCAAAAGGCAGCTCATAATTTCAATAGGCTGCACAGGAGGAAGACATCGCTCAGTAACTATAGCAAATGAAATCTATAAAAGGTTAAAAAAAGATGGGCAAATTGTTAATATTGATCATAGAGATATTGAAGAGGATATTAATAAAGGTGGTAAAAAACTATGAAATTTATAGATTGGATAAAGCCTGGTATTAGACTCAAGAGATGGATTATGCTTGGTCTCATTGGAATTTTTTTTATGGCCTTTGCTCTTGCAGAACTTATAAGATGGGGAATCTTCTATAATATTTATTATAGAGCATTTTATATTTTTCTAATCATAACTGGTGGCTTTATAGTTTATATTTCAATCACTCAAGGAATGCGCTCTGTAATATCGCTTATAAATAAAGGGTATTTGAGCGTATCCTTGGATTCTAGAAGATTAAGCAATTTGATATATGAAAAAAGACTTCTTGTTAAAGGACCTAAGATTGTTGCAATAGGAGGCGGAACAGGGCTTTCAACTATGCTTAGAGGACTTAAGGATTATACTTCTAATATAACTGCAGTTGTTACCGTTGCAGATGATGGAGGAGGTTCAGGTGATCTAAGAGAAGACCTTGGAATGTTAGCACCAGGAGATATAAGAAACTGCATACTTGCCTTATCAGATACAGAACCGCTTATGCAGGAATTACTTCAATACAGATTTAAGGATGGAAGGCTAAAAAATCAAAGCTTTGGAAATTTATTCCTTGCAGCAATGGATGGAATTTCAGGGAATTTTGAAGAGGCTGTTCGTAAAATGAGCTCTGTACTTGCAGTAACTGGTAAAGTAATCCCTGTTACACTTGAAAATGTGGTTTTAAAGGCAAAGTTAAAAAATGGAGTTATAGTAGAAGGTGAATCAAATATACCAGAAGCGGCAAACCTATATGAGAGCCCTATAGAAAAAGTTTTTATAGATCCTAAGGATGCAAAGGCACTTAAGGAGACTGTAGAAGCCATAAAGGATGCAGATGCCATAATTTTAGGACCTGGAAGCTTGTATACAAGTGTAATTGCAAACCTTTTAGTAAAGGATGTAGCTGTTGCACTTCAAAAAACAAAGGCGCTTAAATTATATGTTTCAAATATAATGACACAGCCAGGAGAAACAGACGATTTTAGTGTATCTGATCATATAAAGGCAATATTTAAACATGTTGGAGGAAAAGTTGTAGATTATACCGTTGTTAATGTAGGTGGTATTGACGAAAATTTAAAAGGTAAGTATTTTGAAAAAACCTCTGAACTTGTTGAAATAGATGAAAAGGAATTAAGCAAAATTGGAGTTGGAGTTATTAAAGGAGATTTTATAAAAGTAAAAGATGGTCTTGTAAGACATGATTCTGACAAATTAGCAGCAATTTTAATTGAGACCATTATGGATAAGAAGTTGTTCTACGATAAAAAGAAAATAATAGAATATTTCTATTTATCACAAAGATTAAAAGAAAATAAGGTTACTAAAAATAGGGAGTAATAAAAAATGTCGTTTTCATCAAAAGTAAAAGGAGAAGTTTGTAGATACAGTGAATATGATAGGAGCAATGCTGTAGCTCTTTTATCGGCTATTATGAAGTCAAGTGGAACTTTATCACTTGAAGGAAATAGAAAAATAAGCTTTAGAATTGTAACTGAAAATCCAGCTATAGCAAGGCTTATTTTTAAGCTTTTAAAGGAGTTTTTTTCAATTCATACGGATTTAATGGTGAAGAAAAGCAACTCTTTAAAGAAAAATAATGTGTATGTAGTATGCATAACAGAAGAAATGGGAGTAAGAAATTTACTTAAAGAAATGGGTATACTTAAAAATGAAGATGATGTACTTGAGATTAATTATAGTATACCTCCTGAACTTGTTAAGGATGAAGAAAATAGAAAGATGTATATAAGAGGGGCATTTTTAGGAGGTGGAAGTGTAAGTAATCCTGAAAAGATGTATCATCTTGAATTTGTAACTCATGATGAAGAATATGCAAATGATTTAAGCAATTTAATAAACACGTACAATTTAAATTCAAAGGTGATAAAAAGAAAAAGCAGCTATGTAGTTTACATAAAAGAAGGAGAGCATATAGTTGACCTTTTAAATATTATTGGAGCACATACTAATCTTTTAGAACTTGAAAATATACGAATTATGAAGGAAATGAGAAATAACGTAAATAGGTTAGTAAATTGTGAAACAGCGAACTTAAGTAAAACGGTTAATGCTTCTGTAAGGCAGGTAGAAAGTATTAAACTTATACAGAAAGAAATTGGGCTTGCAAGGCTTCCAGAAAATTTACGTGAAATTGCAGACTTAAGGCTTAATTATCCAGATGAATCTTTAAAGGAACTTGGAAAAATGCTAAATCCGCCTGTTGGAAAGTCAGGTGTTAATCATAGGCTGAGACGTATAGAAAAGATTGCAGAAGAAATAAGAAAGGAGGGAAAATAAATTTAATGTCAAAGCATGAGGAAATAATAAACCACATTATGATGCTTAAGGCTGGTACTAAAATTTCCGTCAGAAGTATAGCAAATAAGTTAGAGGTTAGTGAAGGAACAGCATATAGAGCAATTAAGGAGTGTGATAAACTTGGACTAGTAACTACTATACCGAGGGTAGGAACTATAAAAATAGATAAAGTTGAGAAAAAAAATATAGAAGTGCTTACCTATGGAGAAATTGTAAGTATAATAGATGGAAATATACTTGGCGGTAAGAATGGTATAGATAAAACTCTTAACAAGTTTGTTATAGGCGCTATGACAGCAGAGGCTATGATTAAATATATTAGTCCAGGAAGTTTAACTATAGTTGGAAATAGGGAAGATGCTCAAAAGCTATCACTTCTTAACAATTCAGCAGTGCTTATAACTGGTGGATTTGGATGTAGTGATGAAATTAAGAGGTTAGCGGACGAAAAAGAACTTCCCGTTATATCTTCAAATTATGATACCTTCACTATTGCGAGTATAATTAATAAAGCTATATCTGAAAATTTAATCAAGAAGGATATAATTTTAGTTGAAGATATTATGAATGATAACCCACAGTGCCTAAAGTACGATGATCCTGTTAAAAAGCTTAAGAAATATTTAAAAATCAGTGATATACATAAATTACCTGTTGTAAATAAGAATAAAAAGGTGATGGGTATTATTAATTTTAAAGGGTTGGGGGATGAAATAGAAAGCGAGGATATTATTGGAAATTTTATAAATGAGGAACCTTTAATTGTAGATTGCAAAACAACTGTGGCATACGCAGCACATATTATGGGATGGAAAAATATAAATATGTGCTTAGTGGTTGATAATAGTAAAAGACTTATTGGAACAATAGGACAAAAAGAGATATTTGGAGCAATCAGGTATGCTCTCAGTCAGCCTCAAGCAGGCGAAACAATTGAAGATATGATACTTAAGAACTTTGAATATTCATATACAGAGGATGGCATGCATTTCTATGGTAAAATAGTATCTGAAATGCTAGAACCACTTGGAGCAGCTTCTTGGAATTCTTTAGGCATGCTTTTATCGACAGCGGCTACGATGACGTTGAAAAATAAAAATAATATAAATGTTTCTGTTGACAGTATATCAAATTATTTTATGAAACCAGTGCAAATGGACAGTAGTATTAATATATATACCAGAGTGATAGACTTTGGAGGATTTTTTGCTAAGGTTGAGGTGGAAATGGTTAACGATGATGGTGAAGATATAGCTAGATCAATACTCTCCGCCAAAATCCTAAAAATACAATAATCCTACGCGGGGTTTGGGCGTGAGCCCATTATCCTTCTATAACCATAAGTAACTACTTTTTTAACAACAATACAAAACGTAAGAAAAGCTAAAAGTAAGGACGCGGGGTTTGGGCGTGAGCCCATTATCCTTCTATAACCATAAGTAACTACTTTTTTAACAACAATACAAAACGTAAGAAAAGCTAAAAGTAAGGATGCGGGGTTTGGGCGTGAGCCCATTATCCTTCTATAACCATAAGTAACTACTTTTTTAACAACAATACAAAACGTAAGAAAATTTATATCTTAGAAAGGAGGAAATTATATGGAGGATATTTTTAAAGATTTTGTTCATCTACATGTACATACAGAATATAGTCTTCTAGATGGTTCTGGAAAGATAGAAAAGCTCGTTAAAAGGGCAAAAGAACTCGGGATGAAGGCTCTTGCAATAACGGATCATGGAGCTATGTATGGGTGCGTTGAATTTTATAAAGCGGCTAAAGAAGTAGGAATAAAACCAATAATAGGCTGTGAAATTTATGTTGCATCTAAATCAATGAAGATCAAACAAAATGATCCTGAAAATGAAACGCATCATCTTGTGCTTCTTGTTAAAAATGAAACTGGTTATAAAAATCTCATGAAAATTGTTTCAAAAGCATCTATAGATGGATTTTATTATAAACCAAGAGTTGATCACGATTACTTGAAAGAGCATAGTGAGGGACTTATAGCTTCAAGTGCTTGTCTTGCTGGAGAAATACAGTCTGATTTACTTAAGGGTAGGTTTGAAAAGGCTAAAGAAACGGCACTTTTCTATAAAGATATATTTAAAGATGGTTTTTATCTAGAACTTCAGGACCATGGAATAAGTGAACAGCTAAAAGTAAATGAACTCGTTATAAAGCTTTCAAAAGAACTTGATATTCCTCTTATTGCAACTAATGATGTCCATTATATAAATAAAGAGGATTCAAGAGCTCACGATATACTTTTATGTATACAAACAGGAAAAACTGTTGATGATGAAAATAGAATGAAATATGTTCCAGAACAGTTTTACTTAAAATCTCAAGAAGAAATGTATAATCAATTTTCATATATAAAGGAAGCACTTTTGAACACTTCCAAAATAGCGGATGAGTGTAACTTTGAATATAAATTTCATGAATCAAAGCTTCCTAATTTTCCACTTCCAGAAGGTACGGATCACTATTTGTATCTAGAGGATTTGTGCATGAAAGGTCTTCGAGAAAGGTATGACAGTATAACTGATGAACTCAAGAAAAGGCTTTATTATGAACTTGGAGTAATAAAGCAAATGGGTTATGTTGATTATTTTCTTATAGTTTGGGACTTTATAAGATTTGCAAGGGAAAATGATGTCCCAACAGGACCGGGAAGAGGTTCAGGTGCAGGGTCACTTGTTGCATATACACTTGGAATAACGAAAATTGATCCTATTAAGTATAGCTTGATCTTTGAAAGATTTTTAAATCCAGAGAGAGTATCAATGCCTGATATTGATAGTGATTTTTGCTATGTAAAAAGGCAGAAGGTTATAGATTATGTGGTTGAGAAATATGGTAAGGATTGTGTTTCCCAAATTGTAACTTTTGGAACTATGGCGGCAAGACTTTGCATAAGAGATGTTGGAAGAGCTATGAACTATTCTTATGCAGAAGTTGATAGAATAGCTAAAATGATTCCATCAGTACTTAATATAACTATAGAAAAGGCACTTGAACTTAATCCTGAACTTAAAGAAGCATACGATTCAGATGATAGAATAAAGGATCTTATTGACGTTGCAAAAACATTAGAAGGACTTCCAAGACATACGTCAACACATGCTGCTGGTGTTGTAATATCATCTCAGCCGCTTGTAAATTACGTACCGCTTCTTAAAAATGAAGATTCAATTGTTGCACAGTTTACTATGGGAATACTTGAAGAACTTGGACTTTTAAAGATGGATTTCTTGGGACTCAGAACCTTGACGGTTATAAAAGATACCATAGATATGATTAAAGAAAATCAAGGTATAGACATAGATATAGATAAAATAAGCTTTGAAGATGAAAAAGTTTATAAAATGATAGGTGATGGAAAAACTGTTGGTGTTTTTCAGCTTGAATCTCCTGGAATGACAAGCTTTATGAAGGAATTAAAGCCAGATAGTTTAGAGGATATAATAGCCGGTATAAGCCTTTATAGACCTGGTCCTATGAGTGAAATACCTAGATACATAAAAAATAAAAATAATCCTGTTGGAATAGAGTATCTTACACCAGAGCTTGAGCCTATTTTGAAGGTTACATATGGATGTATGGTTTATCAGGAGCAGGTAATGCAAATCGTAAGAGATCTTGCAGGGTATTCTATGGGTAGAAGTGACCTCGTAAGGCGTGCAATGTCTAAAAAGAAGCATCATGTTATGGAAGAAGAAAGACATAATTTTATATATGGAATCACAAACGAAAAGGGAGAAGTTGAAGTTCCTGGTTGTGTAAGAAATGGAATATCAGAACAAATTGCAAATAAAATATATGATTTAATGATGGATTTTGCAAGCTATGCTTTTAACAAGTCTCATGCTGCCGCTTATGCTGTAGTTGCCTATGAAACTGCATATTTAATTTGCTATTATCCAGCAGAATATATTGCTGCAATGCTTAATAGTGTTATTGGAAATAACGAGAAGGTAGCATTTTATACAAGATTTGCAGATAAGCTTGGAATACAAATTTTGCATCCAGATATAAATGAAAGCTATTCAAAATTTACAGTTAAAGGTAAGACTATAAGATTTGGAATGGCATCCATTAAGAATGTAGGAGTTAATGTAGTGGAAAGCATAGTAAAAGCAAGGAATGAAAGTGGAAAGTTTTCATCCTTTACCGACTTTTGTAATAAGATCGATATGTCTTGCGTTAATAAAAAGGCAGTTGAAAGCATAATTAAGGCTGGAGGTTTTGATAGTATTGGTGTTTATAGATCACAGCTTATTTCAGTGTTTGAAAAAGTTATGGATGGAGTATCAAACCAGCAAAAGAAAAATATACAAGGTCAAATGAACTTATTTACAGACTTTAACGAAAAAACTTACGATGATATTGAAATAAAATATCCTGACATAAAAGAATATGATAAAAAATATATACTTGCAATGGAAAAGGAAATGACGGGAATATACCTTTCAGGTCATCCTCTTGAGGATTACGAGAATACTTTGGAAAGTGTTACTAATACAAAAATATCGGATATAATTGGAAATGAATCTTTAGAAGACGGTGAAAGCTTAGAGCAGGATAATGGAATAGTAGATGGAGCCAGGGTTATTATAGGCGGAATAGTTACGGAAGTTACGAAGAAGGTAACTAAAAATAATACTATGATGGCCTTTATAAGAGTTGAGGATATGTATGCTGGTATAGAAATTGTTGTATTTCCTAAAATTTTTGAAAAAAATATTTCATACATAAAAGAAGATGAGCTGGTAATAATAAAGGGTAGAATCAATAAAAGAGAGGATGAACAGCCTAAAATATTATGTGAAGATATTTCACCTCTCATAAAAATAAGCAATGAAAAACTTTATATTTTGGTTGAAAGCGAAAGTGAAGTTAAAGCAGCTTTAAGCAAAATAAGGGAGATTGGACTTGTATATAAAGGCAATATTCCAATTTATTTATGTACTAAAAAAGAAAGAAAAAAATTTTTAATTGATAAATCCATGTGGGTTGAAAAAAATGTTGATTCAATGAGTTTTTTAAAAGATAAATTTGGCGAAACTAATATAAAAGTGCTATAATGTTATTTGGATGTTAATTCATTTGTTACATTAAATAAAATAATAATAGAAGTTTTATAAAAATGTCTTAATATTTTTATATGTAGGGTTTATTTTACACAAGGCATTGAATATTTATTTGTTTTCGATTAAAATTAAATAGAAGTCTAGTTGTTTTAATATTGTAAATTACTATTGTCAAGTTGTAAAATATGTGGGACAAGTTAAGTCCCTGCGGTCGTAGGAGGTATATGAATATGAAGACTATAGCAGTACTTACAAGTGGTGGAGATGCACCAGGAATGAACGCTGCAATTAGGGCGGTAGTTAGAACTGCACTAGATAAAGGTCTTAAAGTTATGGGAATACAAAGAGGATACAGCGGCCTTATAAATGGTGAGCTCTTTGAAATGCAGAGACATAGTGTTTCTGACATAATTCAGAGAGGAGGAACAATACTTAGAACTGCAAGATGTGCTGAATTTTTAAAAGAAGAAGGAAGAAAAAAAGCGGCAGATGTCTTAAGGGTATTTGGCGTTGATGGTCTTGTTGTAATAGGAGGAAATGGCTCTTTTATGGGAGCACAGAAGTTATCTAAATTAGGAATAGCAACTGTGGGTCTTCCAGGTACCATTGATAATGATTTATCTTATACTGATTACACAATTGGTTTCGACACTACACTTAACACTGTACTTGATGCTATCAATAAACTTAGAGACACTTCAACTTCTCATGAAAGAGTAAGTATAGTTGAGGTTATGGGAAGAGATTGTGGTGATATAGCATTGTATTCTGGAATTGCAGGTGGAGCTGAAAGTGTTATTATACCGGAAAAAGGCTATGATTTTGATAAATTGTGCAAAACAATACTTGAAGGAAAACTAAATGGTAAAATGCATAATTTGATAATTCTAGCAGAAGGTGTTGGCGGTGCAGCAGAACTTGCAAAAAAAGTTGAAGAGGTTACTGGAATAGAAACAAGATCCACTATTTTAGGGCATATCCAAAGAGGTGGAAGTCCATCAGCTTTTGATAGAATGCTTGCATCAAGAATGGGAGTAAGAGCTGTGGAAGCTTTAATAGAAGGTAAAACATCTAGAGTAGTTGGAATAAGAGATAATAAAATAGTTGATGATGACATTGATGATGCCTTGGCTATGCCAAGAAAATTCAATGAAGAGCTTTATAATATAGCTAATATGCTTTCAAAATAAATTTATATATATATATTTAAGTTTTCAAATCATATTTTATAAGAAATGAGGAGAGTAATATAATGCAAAGAACAAAAATGATATTTACACTTGGACCTGCAAGTGAAAATGAAGAAGTAGTATCAAAATTTATTGAAGCAGGAATGAGCGCTTCAAGACACAATTTTTCACATGGAGACCATGAAGAGCACAAAGGAAGAATAGACCTTGTAAGAAAGGTTGCTAAGAAGTATAACAAACCAATAGCAATAGTACTTGATACAAAGGGACCAGAAATCAGAACTGGAGACTTTAATCCTTCAAAATTAGAACTTGAAAAAGGTTCAAAATTCACTATTTTATGTGGAGAAGATATAGTTGGAGATGCAACAAAATGTTCAATTTCCTATAAAGGTTTATATAAAGATGTAAAACCTGGAAATACTATATTAATTGATGATGGTTTGGTTGGACTTACAGTTGAGTCAGTAGAAGGAACAAATATAAACTGTGTTGTTGCAAATACTGGTTTAGTTGGAAGCCATAAAGGAATAAATGTTCCTAACGTTTCAATTCAACTTCCAGCAATGACTGAAAAGGATAAGGAAGACCTTATTTTTGGATGTGAAATTGGAGTAGATATGGTTGCAGCATCATTTGTTAGAAAAGCTGCTGATGTACTTGCAATAAGAAAAGTACTTGAAGAAAATGGTGGAAGTGATATTCAAATATTCTCAAAGGTTGAAAGCCAAGAGGGTGTTGACAATATAGATGAAATTATAAAATTCTCCGATGGTGTAATGGTTGCAAGAGGAGATATGGGAGTTGAAATTCCTATAGAAAGAGTTCCATTAATCCAAAAGATGATAATTAAAAAATGTAATAAAGCTGGAAAGGCAGTTATAACTGCAACTCAAATGCTTGATTCGATGATAAGAAACCCAAGACCAACAAGAGCAGAAGCATCAGATATAGCTAATGCAATATATGATGGTACAGATGCTATAATGTTAAGTGGAGAAAGTGCTAATGGTTCATATCCTGTAGAAGCTGTTCAGACTATGTCAAGAATAGCAAGAGAAGCAGAATCACAAATTAACTATAAAGAGTTTATAGCTAAGAGAAGAGAAGCTACAATACCAAACGTAGCAAATGCTATAAGTCTTGCTACTTGCACAACTGCAATGGAATTAGAAGCTTCAGCAATAATAACTGCAACTCAAACAGGAAATACTGCAAGAATGGTTTCAAAATATAGACCAAGTGTTCCAGTTATAGCAGTTACTCCAAATGAAAGTGTTGCAAGAAAGCTTGCATTAAACTGGGGAGTATATCCAATAGTATCAGATAAATTTGAATCAACTGACGAACTTATAAATTCATCAGTAAGCACTGCTTTAGCATCAGGATATGTAAAGAAGGGTGACTTAGTAGTTGTTGCAGCAGGAATACCTGTTGATATGTCAGGAACTACTAATATGTTAAAAGTTCACATCGTTGGTGATGTACTTGTTCAAGGAAAAGGTGCAGCACACAATTTTGGACGTGGAATAGCTAAAGTTGTAAATGATGCAAAAGAAGCAGAAGCAAAAATTGAAAAAGGTGATATATTAGTTGCTAAGACTTTAGATAAAGATTATATAAATGTTCTTGACAAAGTAGCTGGTGTAATAGCTGAAAAAGGTGGATTAACTTCACACTTAGCTATTGAGTGTTTATCAAAAGATATTCCTCTTATAGTGAATGCAGGAGCAGCAACTAAGCTTATAAAATCTGGCTCAGAAGTTACTTTAGATGCAGGAAGAGGTATTGTTTACTCTGGAAATGCTAATATAAAATAGTTAGAGCTTGAAAAGAAAGAGACTGTTTGTCATAAGGATTTGCAGTCTCTTTTTATTTATGTTAAAAAATTTTTTTATTATGTATATTATTTTGCTATTGTGGTTAAAATGATAAGATGATAAAATATAATGATAAAAAGAATTAAATGGCAACTGATTCTTTTAACCTATACCGCGTTTATATTAAAATTTTTCATAACAAATCTGCTTTTTTTTCTAAATGTTAAAAATTTAATTTAAATATGGCAGCTAAAGCGGTATTTATTCTACTTGCACCTTAGGGTGCTTTTTTTATTGCCTTCATTTAAATAAGTATAAAAATTAAGCACTTATTTAAAACATAGCTTTTTAGAATATATAGATGCACCGCTTTAACTCGATGGAAATAAATTGCATTTTGTATTTCATTGACATACGTATGTATTTAATATAGAATAAATATGTTGAATAGGTACTAAAAAAGGCGAAAAGCAGGAGGCTATTTTAATGAGAAGAAGACTTTCATTCGTTTTGGCTTTAATTATGCTAACATCTTTTGTTTTAACTGGATGCAGTGCTAAAGCGAATAGGAAAAGGAAATTTAGTAGTGATGTAATAAAAATTGGTGTATTTGAGCCGATGACTGGTGCTAATGCAGCAGGTGGAGAGCTTGAAGTTGAAGGGGTGAAATTAGCAAATAAACTTTATCCAACAGTTAATGGAAAAAGGGTGGAATTGGTTTTTGCTGATAATAAATCGGACAAGGTAGAAGCAGCCAGTGCAGCTTCAAATCTTGTAGAACAAGAAAATGTAAATGCTATTATAGGAAGTTGGGGAAGCGGAAATTCAATGGCTGCTGGCGATGTTATTAAAGAAGCGAAGATACCCACCGTGGGAGCTTCATGTACAAGCCCATTAGTTACAGCAGGTAATGATTATTACTTCAGAGTTTGTTTTATTGATCCTTTTCAAGGAACTGTTATGGCTAAATATGCAGCAAATGAATTAAAGGTTAAAAAAGTAGCTTTACTTCAAGAAGTATCAAGCGATTATTCGGTGGGAATATGTAAGTTCTTTTCTGATGCATTTAAAAAGCTTACTAAAAATGAAAATGCTATTATAGCTAAAGAAAATTATAATACGGGTGATCAAGATTTTACAGCACAGCTTACAACTATAAAAAGTAAGCATCCTGATGCTATATTTGCACCAGGTAATTTTACAGAAGGAGCTTTAATAATAAAGCAGGCTAGGCAACTTGGAATAAAAGTTCCTATAATAGGGGGAGATACTTGGGAAACACCTGAGTTTATAGATATAGGCAAGGAGGCAGTAGAAGGAACAGTTTTTTCAACCTTCTTTGCAACTGAAAAGCCTATAACTGAAGAATCAAAAAAATTCCTTGCAGCTTATAGAGCACAATATAAGAAAGAACCAGCAGCGGTTACGGCTTTATCATATGATGCTTATTTGGTAATACTTGATGCTATAAAAAGAGCAAATTCAGTAGATCCAGTGAAAATAAGAGATGCAATTGCTAAAACTAAAAATTTCCCTGGAGCAGCAGGAGTTATTACTATCGATGAAAACAATAATGCTGTTAAAGATGCAGTGTTAAAAGTAGTAAAGAACGGAAAATTTACTTATCTTGATACTATAAAAGCAAATGGAAAATAGAATGAGGTGATTAATAATATGACTTTTGAAATTTTTATGCAGCATTTGGCTAATGGAATCTCTCTTGGAAGCCTGTATGCACTTATAGCTATAGGTTATACAATGGTTTATGGTATATTAAAACTTATAAACTTTGCACACGGTGATATATTTATGATGGCAGCTTATTTTGCTTTCTTTGGAGTAGCAACCTTTGGACTGCCATGGTATTTTGCATTCATAATAGCGATAGCTATGACAGGTATACTGGGAATGACAATAGAATTTGCGGCGTATAGACCGCTTAGATCAGCACCAAAGATATCTATTTTGATCTCAGCAATTGGTGTATCCTTTTTACTTGAGAATTTAGCTGTAGTTCTATTTGGTGGAAGACCAAAAGCATTTCCAACACCAAAGATATTTACTAATGTAGTTAATATAGGTGGTGTATCGATTCAAAACCTTAGTTTTATAATTCCTGTGGTAACTATAGTGCTTTTATTTCTACTTTTATATTTAGTTAATAAAACAAATGTTGGTATGGCTATGAGAGCAGTTTCTAAGGATGTAGATACTGCAAAGCTTATGGGTATTAACGTAAATAGAATAATTTCTTTTACATTTTGCATAGGTTCCATGCTAGCGGCTATAGGAGCTGTTATGTGGTCACTTAAATATCCACAGATAGTTGCACTTATGGGAATGATACCAGGCTTAAAATGCTTTATAGCAGCAGTTATTGGCGGTATAGGAGACATAAAGGGAGCTGTTATTGGAGGTTTTATTCTTGGAATAGGTGAAATAATGTTAGTAGCATTTTTGCCAGGTTTAACTGGATATAGAGATGCATTTGCTTTTGTACTTTTAATAGTAATATTAATATTTAAACCTACTGGAATAATGGGCAAAAATTTAACAGAGAAGGTGTAAACTTATGTTGAAAAAAAACAAGCTTTTAAATATAGCACTTATTTTGGTTATATTTTTACTTTTAATTTTTGCAGATAATTATTTGGATAATTACAAAATAAGAATTTTAAATCTATGTGCAATATATACAATTTTGGGACTTAGCATGAATCTTATAAATGGATTTACTGGACTGTTTTCATTGGGACACGCGGGCTTTATAGCAGTTGGAGCTTATACAACAGCTCTGCTTACAATGGCTCCTAAGGTTAAAAATCAGAATTTTTTTATGGAACCTTTAATATCACCTTTAAATCATATATCAATTTCTTTTCTTCCAGCATTAATTATAGCCGGAATTGTTTCTGCAGTATTGGCATTTTTAATAGCAGCACCAGCGCTTAGACTTAAAGGTGACTACCTTGCAATTGCAACCTTAGGCTTTGCTGAAATAATAAGAATTATTTTGAATAACTTACAAAGTTTAACTAATGGTGCTTTAGGGCTTAGAGGTATTCCTAATACTACAAATTTATATTGGAGTTTTGGAGTTGCTATTTTTACCGTTATAGTGATAGTTTCACTTATAAATAGTTCTTTTGGAAGAGCATTAAAGGCTATAAGAGAGGATTCTATTGCAGCTGAAAGTATGGGAATTAATTTATTTAAGCATAAAACCATAGCTTTTACTACAGGTGCTTTTTTCGCAGGAATAGGAGGAGGACTTTTAGGAAACTTGCTTGGAACAATAGACCCTAGCATGTTTAAATTTGTACTTACCTTCAATATACTCCTTATAGTAGTAATTGGTGGAATGGGAAGTGTGACTGGTTCTATAATTTCAGCTTTTGTTGTAACTATTTTAGGTGAGTTACTGAGATTTCTGGATATGGAAAAGGAATTTGGAATTGGGTTTATTAAGTTTCAAGGTATACCGGGATTAAGAATGGTTGTTTTCTCAGTGCTTTTAATGGTTATAGTTTTATTCTTTAGAAATGGAATTATGGGGACAAAAGAGTTTAGCTGGAAATCTATATTTAGAATTTTTACTAAAAAACCTCTAAAACAAGGAGGGAAAAACTAATGGCATTGCTTAAAGTGGAAGATGCTACAATGCAGTTTGGAGGCCTTACTGCTGTTAAAGATTTTAATCTTGAGATAAATGAAGGTGAAATAGTATCTTTAATAGGACCTAATGGAGCAGGTAAAACTACAGCTTTTAATATGATAACGAATGTTTATACGCCTACAAAAGGTAAAATAATTTTTAATGGTAAGGATATTACAGGCAAAAGGCAGGATCTTATAACAAAAGAGGGAATTGCAAGAACCTTTCAGAATATACGACTTTTTAAAGATTTAAATGTACTTGATAATGTATTGATAGCTAATCATGTTCATATAAAATCAAATTTTATTGAAGCTATACTAAAGCTTCCAAAATACAAAAGAGAGGAAAAAGAAATGCTTGATAAGTCTCTTGAACTTTTAAGGGATTTGGGCTTAGAAGATTTAAAATACGAGAAATCAAGCTCACTTCCTTATGGTAAACAGAGAAAGCTTGAAATAGCAAGGGCGCTTGCAACTAATCCAAAGCTTCTTTTACTTGATGAACCAGCAGCAGGTATGAATCCAACAGAGACGGATGAACTTTCTGAATTTGTAAAAGAGATAAAGGATAAATATAAATTATCAATATTTATGATAGAGCATCATATGAGTATGGTCATGGGCTTGTCAGATAAGATACAGGTTTTTGAGTATGGAATTACCATAGCTAAAGGCACTCCTTCTCAAATACAAAATGATAAGAAGGTTATAGACGCATATTTGGGGGTATCCGAGGATGATTAAAATAAAGGATTTAGTAGTGGCATATGGTGGTATAGAGGCTTTAAAAGGTATAAGCCTAGAGGTGCCAAGTGGCAAAATAGTTACCTTGGTTGGAGCTAATGGAGCCGGTAAGAGTACAACATTAAAAGCGGTAGTTGGACTTGTAAAACCTAAAAGTGGAGCTATAGAGTATGAAGGTAAGGATTTAACAAAGATTAGTACTGAGAGTATGGTTAGAAATGGAATAGCTTTGGTGCCAGAAGGAAGAAAAGTTTTTGAAGATTTAACTGTGCTTGAAAATTTAAAAATAGGTGCTTATTCTAGAAAAGATCGTAAAGGCATAGAAGATGATTTGGAAAAGGTTTATTCTTTATTTCCCAGGTTAAAGGAAAGAACCTGGCAGCTATCTGGAACCTTATCTGGTGGAGAGCAGCAAATGCTTGCCATAGGACGAGCTCTTATGTCAAGGCCAAAATTAATAATGATGGATGAGCCTTCTCTTGGTCTTGCACCTATAATAGTAAAGGGATTATTTGAGATTATAAAAAAAATAAATAAAGATGGTATGACCGTTCTTTTAATAGAGCAGAATGCTAACGCAGCTCTAAAAATAGCTGATATTGGCTACATCATGGAAACAGGAAGAATAACTTTGAGTGGTACTGGAAAAGAACTGCTTAATAATGATGAAATAAAGAAAGCATACCTAGGAGAAACAGCAGCGAAATAATAAAATCAGAGTACAGAGTAAAGAGTAGAGTGAAGGATGATTTTTCTTCGCTACTGCTGGGGAAAATCTTAAACTTAATGCTTGCACATGGCATAAACAATAGTGTCCAGCGAAACTGATACTATTAAGTTCTAAGATTTACGCCAAAATTCCGTAGGTACGGAGGAATTTTTTCCTTGTACTACTGTGAGAGCTAAGTAACAATGCTGAAGTAACGATTTAAAAAAATCCTAATAAATTTTGACTCAAAAATCATAAAATACTTAGATATTTCAATCTGTTTGAGCGTTTTTTCAGCGAGTAAACATGCACGAGGTTTGGGCTTTGCGCATTATCCTTCTATACTTCAAGCAAGCACTCGCTTAGAATTGCCACTGAGATTTATAGGATTTTTTTAATGCGACGAAGCATTGTTACTTAGCATTATTTTTAAATGAATAGCTGAATATCTGATGAAGTAGCATCCTTTAGATAGTCTTTTGCTTCAATAATTTCAAGCTGTGGTAAAAGTTCTTCTTTTTTAAAACCCATGACGTCTACTGAGAGCTTACATCCATAAAATTTAATTCCTTTTTTTATTGCGCCATTTAAAAAGTTTTTTAGAGTTGGAGTTTCATCCTCAGCCATCATAGCTTGAAGCATTTTTTTACCCAAACCAGAAAAATTCATTTTGGAAAGTGGAAGTTCTTCTGGACCCTTTGGAGTCATTGCACCAAACATTTTTTCCATTGCAGTCTTATTTTCTTCAGATACTTTGTCTGGGTCTCTTAAAATAAAAAGTCCCCAGAAGGCAAAAAAGATACTTACATCCATATCTGCTTCTGCTGCTGTATTTGCAAGAATAAGAGCAACTAAAGCCTTATCATATTCACCGCTGAATAATAATAAACTTAATTTTTTCTTCATTTAAGGAGCCTCTTTTCATAAATAGTTTTTTTATAGTATTTCCGTTAGAACATTTATAAATGTATTAATTTTTGATATTTGTGATAAATATGGTGACATCATTAAAATTTATTACTATACATAAAAATTCCTTTAAAGTGAAATAATAATGTAAACTAATCATTGCAGGAGGGAAATTTATGGCTAAGTTAATGTGCAGTGCTAATACCTGTGTAAATAATATAAATGGATTATGTACAGCAAGTACTATAAATGTTCATGGAATAAGGGCTCATGCTTCAGATGGAACTGAATGTGAGACTTTTGCAGAGAGAGGAATAAGAAATGCTCTTTCTAATTTGACTAATATGAATATACCAGGAGAAATAAGACAAATTTTTGCAGGAAGTTCTATAGAAATGAGTCCTAAAATAAAATGTCAGGCTGTAAATTGTAAGCATAATGCAAACAAAGAATGTATAGCTAGAACTGTGCAGATTTACGGACCTGGAGCAGTTACTAGTGAAGGAACAGAATGTGAAACCTTTGTAGAGCAATAGGGATGAAAATAGAGTAGAGAGCAGAGTGAAGGTTAATTTTCTGTTGAAGCAGAAAATTTAAAACTTATACTGTACTCTGTCATCTTTACTCTGATTTCTTAGGCTTCTACCTGTAAAACTTTATGTTTGATAACTCGTAGTACTCCGTTGTCATCGTTGCTTCTAGCAATAAACCGTCCGTGCTTTTTAACTCCATCGGGAGCATTTTCCATAACATAGCTGTGATATACATTTTGAAGCATTGAGACATCATTATAATAGTCACCAAATGCCATGGTCTCATTTTCTGTTATTCCAAAATAATCTTGAAGAAATTTTATTGAAGTTCCTTTGTTTATGTCATTTCGTCCTATATCAAGCCATACTTGTCCTGAAATTGTGAGTTGAAGGCGTTTGCTCCATTTTTCAGATAGAGCTAAATTAGAATTATTTGCGGGCCCTTTAGGGTCATATACAGCTATCTTAAAAAGCTCATCATCAATTTCATCAAAGCTATTGGCTGCAGCACATCTGTGATAATACTTTTTTACTTCATCAACAAATTCAGCAGACTTATCAAGTACATATGCACTTTTTTTGCCGCATAAAACTGCCTTGCAATCAGAAAGTTTGTTTAGATCCTTGATAACTTCAGTAACCATTACTCTGTCTAAGGTTTTGGAAAATAATTCTTTATCGTTTTTAACTATAAAGGCACCATTTTCAGCTATAAAAGTAATCTTATCTTTAAAATCAGCAAGGTTATCCCTTAGGGTGAAATACTGTCTTCCGCTTGCAACACAAAATGTAATTTCTTTATCAAATAAATTATTTAAAATTGTTGAAAATTCATCAGGAATTTGTCCATTGCTGTTAAGCAGTGTTCCATCCATATCTGTAGCAATTAATTTTATCATGCACGTTACCTCCGAGTTGGTATAAAATATACTTATATTATATCATAATACATATGGAAGTTCAGCCGGTAGATATGTTTCCAGAAACCGGGCACGTTGAGACGATTTGTTTTATGGAACGTAAATATATCTTTAAATCAAAGGGCTAGAGAGATTTAGCCCTTTTTTATGTTCGTTATATATTATTTTTTAAAAATATTTGTTAAATTAAATCTGCAGCGATAGTACCCATCTCATTACTATATATATGGACTGTTGTTAAGTGAGGGTCAATAATACTAGATTCATGAGAGTCATCGAAGCCAGTTACAAGAATATCCTCAGGAATTTTTATGTTTTTATTTTTCAAAGCTTTTACTAAACCAACTGCAACAAAGTCATTTACGTGTACGAATGCTGAAGGAAGTTTATCCATAGCATCAAGTTTGCTATTTATCCAATCTGGACTTACATATGGAAATTTATCATCTTCAGTTATACAAAAAGATAAGTCAAGCTTTAAAGCGGTGCAGTCTATGAAAATAGTAGGAAGTCCTAGATTATTTATTAGTTGTGTATAAGCTTTATTAAATAACTCAATGCATACTATCCCATCAACATTCTTCAATTCAAAATTATTTGGAAGGATAAGCGCATCAATTTCAGCTTGCCTTATAATATGAATAGATAGATTTTCATTATTTATAAAAGCAAATTGTTTATATTTTAATTCAACAGTTTTTTTTATAATTCTATTTTTAGTTGATTCAGGTATACTATCATTTCCGTTCAAGGCTTTAGATACTGTATTTCTAGAAAGATTTAATGAATCGGCAATATCTTGTATAGTAACTTTTTCTTTGCTCATTTGTATTCTCTTAATATTATTTACTCCGTTATACACAAAATACCTTATAGGATAGACTTTTTTATAATGTTTACTCTATAGGGTACATTTTATTTTGAGGGGTTTTTTATTTAGGCTTAAATATGTTTATAATTAAATTTAGATAAAAATTTAATTGGAGCAATAAAGTTTCAAGGATAAATGCCCATTTGAAAAGGGAATAATATTAACAGGAAATTATTACAGTTCCAAGGTTCTTAAAGTTGAAGATTATATTAATAAGAATAAAGATAAAATTATAAATAAAAGTTTTAAGGCGGATTTTCTAATAAGAAAAACGTTTTTAAAAGCTTCTATCAGAGTGACGAATCTAGATTTAAGGAGAAGGGACATTATGGATTAGGCCTTTATATTGTTAAAAATTTAGTTGATAAATTTAAAGGTTCTGTTGAAGCTAACAATAATGCTTGTGGAGGAGCAGCGGTTAAAATATATATTCTTATTGAGTAAGTAAGCTTTTTAATAGTTTATTGTTAATTAATGTAGAAAAAATATGAATATGATATAATAAGAAATCAGAGTAAAGAGTAGAGAGCAGAGAGTACAGTGAAGGTTAATTTTCTGCTGATGCAGAAAATTTTAAAAATTATATGCTTAACTGTGCTTTATAACCTGTAGTCAGTACTCTTCAAAATATACTTAGAAGGGTGAAATTTATGAACAAAATAATTCCTGTAGAAAAAAATAAAGATTATGAAATTTACATAGATGGTTTTGGAAGCATGGGTGAGGGCATTGGGAAAATAGATAACTTTACTGTGTTTGTAAAAGGCGCAGTTAAAGGTGAAAAGGTGAAGGTGAAAATTACTAAAGTAAGCAAGAATTTTGCTTTTGGCAGAGTTATGGACATAATTGAGAAATCTAAAGATAGAATTGAACCAATATGTCCTGCATATAAAAGATGTGGTGGATGTCAGATGCAGCATCTTTCATACGAAGTTCAGCTTGAGTTTAAAAAGCAGAAGGTTATTGATTGTATTGAAAGAATAGGGAAAATTAAAATGAATTCTGTAACTGTACATGACACCATTGGAATGGAGCCGCCGTATTATTATAGAAACAAAGTTCAGCTTCCTGTTGGAGAAAAAAATGGTGAAGTTCAAATTGGATTTTATGCAGAGAGAAGCCATGAAATAATAGATATAGATAAATGCCATATACAATTTGAAGCTGCAAATGAGATGATTAAGTTTGTTAAAGAGTGGATGAATAAGTTTAAAATAAAAAGTTACGATGAACAGACGGGTAAGGGCACTTTAAGACATATTATGATAAGAAAAGGCTTTAAAACAGGACAGATAATGCTTGTTTTGGTTACAGTAAATGAAGCTTTACCACATAAGAAGGAGCTTATAGAAAGACTAACTCAAAATATTGATGGAATAACAGGAATAATTCAAAATATCAATAGCAAAAAAACAAATGTAATTCTTGGAGAAAAGGAAATAACTTTATGGGGAGACGATCAAATACAGGATTACATAGGTAAATTTAAATTTAATATTTCTTCAAAATCTTTTTTTCAAGTTAATCCAGTGCAGACAGAAAAGCTTTATGCTGCAGCACTTAAGTATGCAGGGCTTACAGGAAAGGAAATTGTATTTGATGCCTATTGTGGAACAGGAACTATATCTTTATTCTTATCTCAAAATGCAAAAATGGTGTACGGAGTAGAAATAATACCAGAGGCAATTGAAAATGCAAAAATTAATGCAGCTCAAAATAAAGTAAGTAATACTGAATTTATTGTTGGAAAATCAGAAGATGAAATACCAAAGTTAATTGAAAGAGGAATAAAACCAGAGGTTGTAGTTGTTGATCCACCAAGAAAAGGCTGTGAGAAGATTTTACTTGAGTCTATAGCAAATGCTGAACCTAGAACTATAGTTTATGTTTCCTGTGATCCTGCAACTTTGGGTAGGGATTTAGGAATATTAAGTGAACTTGGATATAAGGTGGAGGAAGTTCAGCCGGTAGATATGTTTCCTTGGACGGGGCATGTAGAGAACGTCGTTAAGCTTGAAAGATTGTAAAAAGTAAGATAGAATCATTTGCTGAAAAAAATCATTAGGAATGAAAAGTATTAAGAGTATATTATTTATGATATAATTATACTTTGTGCGGATTCAATTTATATATAAGAGCAAGCCGAATATTAAAAAATGACATTTTACTATAGCATTGATTATATAAAACTGATTATAGGAGGATATACTATGAAAATATCAAAGAAAGATGCACTTGCATGGTTTGAATTTTTTGCAATGCTGCCAGAAGATCAGGAGCTTATGACAAAACAGCAGGAAATTATTTATGCTACATTTGCGCAAATTGAGGCAGCTATTGATCATAGAAATGATATATTAATGTCTCAGATTAAAGGGTTAAAAACTTTGAAGGATAGAACTTTTTTTGTAGGAAGTGAAGATAAATTTCCAAAAGGATGTATTTCTTGTTTAATGGGTACTGGTTTGAGTGCAATTAGGAAAACAAATAAATGCAATGCTGCATGTAAGTTTTGCTATGATTATGGAGTGCTAGGAGATATTCCTCCAATTGGCGAAGGTATGTGGGAAATTGGTGGTACAAGATTTTATGATAAAGATATTGATTTACTTCTTTCTATACATAAGAAACCTACTGGTGTTGCCTATGTTTATTTAGAACCATTCATGGAAATTGAAAAATACTATTCTGTAATAAAGAAATTTAGTGCTGCAGGGGTTCATCAGCATTTATATACAAATGGAATTGCGGCTACAGATGAGACTTTGAAAGCATTAGGAGAAGCTGGTCTTGATGAGATACGTTTCAACCTTGGAGCTTCTAATTGTTCGGACAAGGTTATCGAAAATATTAAAATAGCAAAAAAATATATTAAAAATGTAGGTATTGAAACTCCAATGACCCCTGAGCTTTTCAAAGGTTTCCTTAAGAAAAAGCAAGCGATTTTAGATACAAAGCTTGATTTTATTAACTGTGCAGAATTACATTTAAATGAAAATAACATAGGTAATTACGATGGAGAAAATATGTATATTTCTAGACATGGATATATATCTCCAACTTGGAGCAGAGAACTGACTTTAAAATTCATGAAGATAGCCGATGAAGAAAAATGGGACTTAGTAGTTCATGATTGCTCAAATTATACAAAGTTCACAAGAGATTTAAACCTTAGCAGCAAAGAGGGTAAATGGTTTGGAGCTAGCAGTTATGGCTGTGAATTCAATAGAACTCCATATGAAGCATTTTTACCAATATTACGTGATGATAATTTTAAATTTTTAAGTGAAGAAGAACTACCTGAAGGATATAAGCCTGGAGAGTTGTTTTTTTAAATGGTTTTGTAATTTTATCTTTAAGAAAAATAAAATGCCACCAAAGACTATTAAGTCTAGGTGGCATTATTTTTGTTTGTTAGATAAAAAAATGATAGTGGCTATAGTAGAAAATTTATTGGCTTTGCTAGCGAATGAAAATTCAGAAAAATCTAACTTTAATGTTGACTAAAGGGAAACCCGAAGGTATAATTTTAGACAAGAATAGTTGTTCAATTATATATTAAATCATATTTAAAGAGCAAAATTTTATCATTATGATAAGTTTTGTGGTTAAATAAGGCGTAATCTATAATTGCTATATAGAACAATATCAATTATAGTCGAGACTTGGACATTCGGCAGATGAAAGGAGCTTATACTATGAATAAAAGGTTTGGTGGAATAAAGGGAAAGATATTAATATCTTCAATGCTAGTTCTTTTGATAACTTTAGGCAGTATTAGCAGTATTGTAATCTACAAGGTAAATAAAAAGGCTCGTAATGATTATTTTATTAATGCACAGGAACAAATGAAGATTGTTTCCCAGGCAATTAACATATTTTATGCACAAATAGACAAAAACATTGATATGTTAGCATCAAATCCTTCAGTAATGATGCTTGGTAATAGCGGCACAACTTATAAAAATGCAACTAAGGATACTCAAATGAAACCATCTACTAATGGCGGAATGGAACAAACAATCTATAAAGTGTTTGAACAATATGCTAATAGTCATAAAGGTACAAGCTATGTATATTTGGGAACATCGGATGGAAGATATATACAATGGCCAGAAGAAAGCATTCCCGCAGGATATGATCCTTCAAAAAGAATTTGGTTTACTACTGCAATGGCTAAGGATGGAAGTATTATTAGAACGGAACCGTATATTTACAAATCTCTAATGGTTACAAGTAATGCTCGTTCGTTTACCGATAAAAATGGAAAGGTTTTAGGTGCAATAGGAATTGATGTACAACAATCTGAGATCAGCGATATGCTAAATAAAATGAAAATTGGTAAAACAGGATATTCAATGATTGTACATAATAAAGGATATATAATGGCAGATGGAAAAAATCCTAAAAACAATTTTAAAAAAGTTGATGAGGTTGGTATTAAAGGTTTAGATAAGCTCCTAGCTAAAGATTTAAAATCATTTGATGTTACTATTAATGGTGAAAAATATATAGTAAATCCATATAAGGTTAAAGGAACTGATTGGATATTAGCATCACTTATCACAGAAAAAGAATTAATGGATAGTTCAAAAGAAATAATTAATATAGTAATAATTTCTGCGTTAGCACTGCTAGTATTAACATTTATTTTATTTAATTTTGTTTCCAGCAGTATAACAAAACCTATATTGGCAATTACAAATAGAACACAAGATTTTGCTAATTTGGATTTCTCGTTAGATGAAAACTCAGACGCAATAAAATATTTCAATAGAAAAGACGAAACAGGAAATATGGTGAGAGCTTTTAAAGTTATGAGAGATAATGTGGCAGAGTTCATTCACAAAACTTCAGAGGCGGCGGAGCATGTAGCAGCTTCATCACAGGAGTTAACTGCTACTTCTGAGCAAGCAGCTACTGCATCAAATGAAGTGTCTAAAACTATTGGAGAAATTGCAAAAGGAGCAGTTGATCAGGCTAATGATACTCAAACAGTAGCTAGTAATGTGGAACAATTAGGTGATTTATTAGAACAAGATTTAAATTATATAAAGGAACTTAATGTTGCAGCAGCTCAAATTGAAAGTCAAAAAGAAGAAGGATATTCAATTTTAAAAGAGCTTATTGATAAGACTCAGAAAAATAATGATGCTTCTAGCAATGTTTATAAAATTATTGTAAGTAATAATGAAAGTGCAGAAAAAATTGAAGAGGCAAGTACTATGATTCAAAGCATCGCAGATCAGACTAATCTTTTAGCTTTAAATGCTGCAATAGAAGCTGCAAGGGCAGGAGAAGCAGGGAAAGGTTTTGCAGTTGTTGCTGATGAGATAAGGAAACTTGCAGAACAATCTAATAGCTTTACAAATGATATTAAAACAGTAATAAATGAGCTAAAAATAAAATCGCAAAATGCAGTTGATTTGATAAAACAAACAAAACAGATCGCTGAAGAGCAGACTTATAGTGTTGAAGCAACTGAAGGGAAATTTGAAGGTATAGCAGAGGCAATAGATGCCATCAAAGATGTAATAAATAAGCTTAATGATTCTGCAAATTTAATGGAGAAAAATAAAAGCAAAATTATTGAATTAGCGCAAAATTTATCAGCAATATCAGAAGAGAATGCTGCTGGGACAGAGCAGGCATCTGCTTCTATGGAAGAGCAAACTGCTACAATTGAAGATATTGCTAATGCAGGTGAGAGTTTAGCCATGATTTCAGAAGAATTAAGAGTATTAATAGAAAAATTCAAGGTTTAGTTTCAAAGAAGTTTTACACAAATTTCTGTCAATGGGGGTGACGCATTAAAAAATTAATGTGTCACCCCTGTTTTTGTATCTAGAATACCACAGGTTTTACCTGTGGTTCCCGGAAAGCTTATAGCTATGAGTAGAAAAAAGAAAAACTCCAATATAAAATAGAAGTAGGTTTGCCAACCACAACTAAAATATATTGGAGGTGTGTCCAAAGTGGACAATAGTAGTTTAGCACATAGTAAGTGGAATTGTAAATATCATATAGTTTTTGCACCAAAGTACAGAAGACAAATAATATACGGGAAAATAAAAGTTGATATAGGAATAATACTAAGAAAATTATGTGAGCAAAAAGGTGTAGAAACTATTGAAGCTAATGCATGTAACGATCATATACATATGCTTGTAAGCATACCACCTAAATTAAGTGTATCGCAGTTTATGGGATATTTAAAAGGAAAAAGTTCACTGATTATTTTTGATAGACATGCAAATTTAAAATATAAATATGGTAATAGGCAATTTTGGTGTAAAGGATATTATGTTGATACTGTTGGAAGGAACAAAAAAGTCATAGAAGAATATATAAAAAATCAGATACAAGAAAATTTAGCATATGAACAGATAAGTTTCAAAGAGTATATTGACCCGTTTACGGGTGAGACAGTAAAAAAAGGCAAAAAATAAGCACCTTTTAGGTGCAGCCATTAAAGGCATGCGGTTGGCATACCGTTCAGTGTGCGAGTAGGACAGCCAGTAATACGCCCTTATAGGGCTAGAGCAAACTATCCGTTTTACGGGTAGTTATGATTTTTATATGTAGTAAATAATATACAGTATTCTTTATTGACATAGTATAATATATAAATTAATATTAACTTGTAGTTAATTAACTGTGAGTTAATATTAATTTATTACGTTCACCGTATCCAATAATGACAAGTTGTTCATTGCCTGAATTGTAAAAATTATGTTGAGTTCCTGAGTTAAAGTATATGCTATCTCCCTTCTTGAGTATTAATGTAGTTTCCTTCAAACTGACGGTGGCAGTTCCTTGAAGGATAAAAACACTAAAATCAAAATTAAGTGAAATTAATTTTTCGCATGCCCATTTTCCAGGGGCAAGAGTGGTATACATTCCAACGATGCGAGAGTTATCACTTCCATCTACATTATAAGGAGTAATAAATTCATATTCAGTTAATATATCTGGTATGACAATTTTTTTTCTGTTGTCATGTCTAATGATGCTATATTCGTTGTTATCTTGATTATTAACCTTGGAATTTGAAGTTTCATCTTCTGAAAAGAAAATAAGTATAGGAACATCAAGGCAATCGCATATACGTCTTAGCATTTCTAGGGATGGTTGCTTAAGACCACGTTCCAATTGAGATAAGTAGCTTGAGGTGCAGCCAATTATACTACTAAGAGTTGATAAGGTATAACCTTTAGATTTTCGGATTTGCTTAAGTTTTGTAATATTCATATAATTTCCTCCAAAACAGATTCAAAAAGTCATTTATAATACTATGCCTGAAAACAGATAAAGTCAATATTGTGATATTAAAATAAATTTTATAGATTAGGAGATGATATCATGTCAAATTATGTATTAACAAATTGTAATATTATAGATGGTATAAATTCCGGTTTAAAAGAAGATATGACTATGTTAGTAAATGATGGTAAGATAGAACAAATAGGAAAAGTTTCTGAAGTTAAGGTACCGAAAGGGTATACTAATTTGGATATAGGTGGTAAATATGTTATGCCTGGACTAATAAATGCCCATGCACATTTATTTGGCAGTGGGAAACCTATGAAAGCCATTGGTGGAGGAAAATCGCAGGAAAAGGTTGTTAGTATGTTAAGAACCAAAATTGGGAGAAAGATACTCGATGGTATGGTAAAAGAACATGTTCTTACAGCACTTAATTCAGGTGTAACAACCATAAGAGCTGTTGGTGATCTATTTTATTCAGATGTGAAACTTAGAAATATGATTGATTCAGGAAAACTTAATGGACCAAGATTGCTGGCAGCAGGATTAGCTATTTCTGTTACCGGTGGGCATGGGGCTGGCAGTTTTGCTCATGTGGCAGATTCTCCTTGGGAAGCGAGAAAAGTTGTACGTAAGAATGTATACGAGCAAACTGATCTTATAAAAATATGTGTTACTGGTGGAGTAACTGATAGTAGAGTTGTTGGACAAGCTGGTCGTCTAGCAATGACCTTGGAAGAAATCTCTGCTGTCTGCGAAGAAGCACATAAAGTTGGTTTATTGGTAGCTGCCCATGCTGAAAGCACTGAAGGGGTGAGAATAGCTCTTTTGGGAGGAGTAGATACAATTGAACATGGTGCAGATTTTGATGAAGAAATAATTGAACTTTTTCTAAATAACCCAAAGTCTCTTCGAGGATATTCAAGTCTTATACCAACACTTCAGGCCGCAGTTGCAATATGTGAGCTTAATCCTGAGGATACTCTTATGAGTTCTGTAAATGTTGAAAATGCCAAAATTGTTCTTAATGGAATGGTAAAAGGATTAGTTAAAGCTACTGAATCAGGTATTTTAACTGGACTTGGTACAGATTCCTCCTGTCCATTTGTTACACAATACAATACATGGCGTGAGCTTCAATATGTTACTAAATATGCTGGACTTTCGTCAGAAGCTGCTATTCATAATGCTACACAGAAAAATGCTAAAATTCTTGGAATTGATAAATTGACAGGCACTCTTGAAGTTGGTAAGGCTTCAGACCTTATTGTAACAAAAGAAAACCCATTAACTGATTTACGAGCATTGTCAAGGATTGATATGGTAATGACAGGAAAAACTTTAATTAATAACCCTCAAGTAAAGAAAATAGATAAAGTAGATGAGCTACTTAATACTATTTAAGCTTAGGAGGGATAACATGATAACGAATTTGTTAAAATTAGTATGCAAAATTAATGGATTACTGCATAATAAAAAATTTCAGTATTCTCAACAGCTTGAAGGAAATTCAGAATATATGAATTTTGGTGAAAAAATGTGGTGGGGTTATAAATATTTTTTTAACCCGGTAGAAAAAGCTGAACAAGGAAAGAATATTGAAAAATATTTTAGAGAACAGGACCTTAGGTTTATATTACCAGAAGGGTTTGAAGAAACTTCAAAATTATGTTTTACAGCTGGAGGAGATATTCTGGCTTCTCATCATATACGAACAGATAACACATCTAAGTTATGGGATGATGCAGAGGATTTTCTGTTTGAGGCAGATATATGCTGTGCCAATCTTGAGACACCAGTAGTTCCATCTGTAGCTGCAAGCTTTGTTCCAAAGAGTATACTAAAAGCACCGGCTCTCAATAATAGTCCAGAGGTTTTTGATCTGATTTATAAAGATGGTAAGGGAATAAATTTTTTTTCTACTGCAAATAATCATTGCCTTGATATGGGGGAGTCTGGACTACTTGAAACTCTTGAATTCCTTGATAAGAAAGGATGCAAACATGTTGGAACAGCGAGCAGTAAGCAGCAAAGAGATGATATTCCTATCATTGAGAAAAATGGCATTAGAATTGCATTTCTTTCATATACTTTTTCTGTAAATGGCAAAGTAGTTCCACAAGGAAAGGACTATCTTGTCAACTATTTAAGACTTAATAGACCAGATTGCGATATTTCATTAATAGAAAAACAGATTAATATAGCAAAGACTGAGAAAAATGCAGATATGATTATTGCATGTATTCATTGGAGTTTAGAATTTGAAGCATATCCAATTCAAAACGTGATTGATATGGGACATAGACTAGCGGATTTAGGGATAGATGTTATCGTAGGAAATCATCCACATGGAGTTCAACCTATGGAAAAGTATGCTTTTCATGATCCATTTTCAGGATTACAAAAGCAGGGGCTTATTATTTATGCTCTTGGTGATCTCATTTCCTGTCATGAACATATCCCAAATTCGCGATTGAATAATTTGCTGCGTTTAAATATATCTAAGGGAAAAATAAGTGGAAAAGAATTAACAATAATATCGGATATAAAAATTAGACCTATGTATGTTTATTCAAAAATGGAAGGTGAAAGGTGCGTTGATTTTAGACTTATAAATTTCAATAAATTGATAAAAGAGATAGAAAAAAATAATAATTATATGAATTTTAATGAAGCAGAAATTAAAGAATTAAAGCGACTTGATGTATTAATGCATAAACTGCTGCATGTTGAAATTATGTAGAATATAGTTATAACAGTCAATTATACCTAGGTATGATTGACTGTTAACTTTTTTAATGAGTAATAAAATATCTTCTACTTGTTTATGGGATTATAGATAAACAAGCTGGAAGCTTTAAATTACTAATACCAAATTTATCTGTATAAACTGGAAGTTGAAAGAAAGAGTATAGAGTAGAGAGTAGAGTGAAGGATGATTTTTCTCTGCTATGCTTCGAAAAATCTAAAACTTATTGCGCCCAAGGCGCTTAAAATATAGTGCTTGGCGCAGCTGACACTATTAAGTTCTAAGATTTACCTGAGATAAGCGAAAGGCGAATTCACATTCACTCTACTCCTTACTCTCTACTCTTCTTTTCAAATTCCAGTTTAACAGGATAAGCTTGGCATTACCATTTTCAAACTTTCATGTTGTCTATCTATAATAATTGAGAGTATTAATAATGCATTTATGAAATATATTTCCATAGGGGCTAAATAGTGATAAGATAGTATAAACGAATAACAGATTTGCTTTAAAATAAATATATGGGGATGGAATTAGATGAAAAAAATATTTCTATTTGTCATTAGCATTGCTATGCTAGTAAACCTTTCAGCCTGCAATAATAAAGCCATAAAAGCACCTGTTTATCCTAAGAATACTTCTTTTAATGATGAAAAGAGTAAATTGAAAAATATAGAGGAAAACCAATTGGACGAAAAGTTTAAGCAGTCTTTAAATAAATTTTCTTTTATATCTACTTCTAAAATTTTAGGTGGAAGCAATAAAAATATAAGCTATTCGCCGACAAGTCTTTATATTGCTTTATCTATGGCGGGAATAGGCTCAAAGAATACTACACAGGATGAGATTTTTTCTGCTCTTGGCATGGGGGGAAAGGATGTGGATTATGTTTCTAACCAAAACAGCAAACTTTTTAAGTTGCTATATTGTAATAATGAAATAGGTAAGCTTAAAATAGCAAATTCTATATGGCTGCAAAATAATATGCTCTTTAATAAATCTTTTGAAGATAATGTTGTTAATAAATTTTATGCTTACTTATTTAACGTTAACTTTGATAGCAAAAATACTTCAAAGCTTATGAGCAGCTGGATTTCTAAAAATACAAATGGAAATTTATCACCTGATATAAATATTGATAAAAAACAGATTATGGCTATATTAAATACAATTTACTTTAAAGATGAATGGATTGAAAGGTTTGATAAAAATAAAACAAAAGCTGATACTTTTTATTTATCAGATGGCAGTAAAGCGCAATGTGATTTTATGAATAGAACCTATTTTTCACATGGATTTATAAAAGGCTCTGGATATACAGCTTCGTCGCTTGAATTAAAAAACAGAGGCAGCATGGTATTTATTCTTCCAGATAAAGGAGTAAGTGTAGAAAGCCTAATTTCTACACCAGAAAAGGTTGCGGCTCTTTTTAAGAATCAAGACAGCACCTTTGGAAAAGTAATCTTTCAGGTACCTAAATTTTCATATGGTAATAATTTTGATTTAAATGATACATTGAAAAGTATGGGGATAAAAACTGCCTTCAAAAACAATGCAGATTTTTCAGGCATTACTAATAACAAAACTTTTATATCAAAAATTAGTCAGCAAACGCATATCGCCATTGATGAAGAAGGAGTAGAAGCAGCAGCATTTACAAAAATTGATTATTCTGGTTCTGCACCATCTAAAAATGAAGTGGCAAAAATGATTTTAAACAGACCTTTTATTTTTGCAATAAAATCTAACGATACGATTCTTTTTATTGGAATTACCCATAATCCAACGGAAAAGCAATAAATTAATAATTAGTTAACAAAAAGTCAAATAATTGCAATAAACATACAAAACTAGAAATTAAAAAGTATAATATGATAGTGCATATTTTATAAAATTAAATTCAAGGAGAATAAAAGGTGAATAAAAATAAGATAAAAAAAATTGTTGTACAAGCCTCTTTTTTCTTGATTTTTCAGGTGATATTTTTAGCTATTACTTCTCCGTTTCTAGCTTTTTATGGTCCATATGAAAATGTAAAACAAGCATTAGTTGGGAGTTTGATGGAGACTGGAAGACATCAATATGTTGCTAAAATATTTCTATCGGATAAAGAAATAAATAATATAATAGGTACAAAAAATTCCAAGGTACATTCACAAAAGGCGGATACTTCAAAGTTTAAAATTGATAATAAAATCGAACTTTTAAAACTTGATGCTAATAAAAGCTTTAGTGGTTATGTTCTTCTTATACATAATCCCAAAAGAGTAAAAGTTGGTTACAGTATGGATTTTAATATTCCAAAGATGAATTTAGATACGCTTGCGTCAAGATACAATGCTGCTTGTGCAATTAATGCAGGTGGATTTTCATTTGAGAAATACAATATGCCAGAAGGTTTTATATTTAGCAATGGTATTTTAAAATATAGCGAATCTAAGAATCATAATGAAAAAGAAGATGCAATGGTAATAACAAAAGATGGACAAATGCTTGTTGGTTCTTATAGTATTAATGATTTAAAACAACTTAATGTAAGTGAAGCAGTATGCTTTGGACCTGCATTAGTAGTAGATGGAAAGGGTGTCGTTACTAAAACTAGTTTTTATGATATAGCACCAAGGACCGCTATAGGCCAAAAAGCTGATGGTACAATAATAATGCTAGTAACAGATGGAAGGCTTTCAGCTTCTTTTCATTTTGGTGCCAGCTTAAAGGATATTCAAGATTTGATGCTTCAGTATGGGGCGGTAACTGCCTATAATTTGGATGGAGGAGGTTCTACTTCTATGTATTATAATGGTGATACTTTAAAGTTTGGCGTTAACACTAAATTTAATATAACAATTGGCAGAGCAGTACCTTCAATAATTTATGTAAAATAAAATTGTAAAGGAATATAAAAATGAAAAGATTGCGTAAATTTATTTTATGGATGACAATTGGAATTTTAATTGAAAATGGATGCTTTTTATACTTTAACAATTATTTTTTAGTAAAAAAACTTTATGTTACTTCTAAAAATGTATCTTCTTCCACGCTAAATGAATCTTTAATTAAGCTTCCTTCAAAAGCAAATAATATAAAGATATCGGATGATGGTAAGTATGCAGCGTATTCGCTTGGAAATACCATTTGTGTAAGTAAATTAACCACTAAAAAAGTCAGTAAAATACCTGTTAACTCTGATGAAGAGCTTATTCTTTTTAAATGGATGCCATATAAAGATGAAATTTATTATCTTTTAAAGACTCCAACTGCAAAAACAAGTTATTCTATTAAACAGTATAATATTTTAAAAGCAAATTATAGTAGTTCAACTAATATACAACTACAAGACAATTCTTATTCAAAAAGTAAAAATAATTTTACTATTAAAGATCTACAAAGTTCAATAAGCGTTGCTAACGGATTTATTGCTGAAATACAAAATCCTTCGGGAGTAAGTTTTTTAAGAGCGGTTAACAATTCTTTAGGTACTCAGAACATTTATCCATATAACTCTAGTGAATTTTCAGATATAATAAATTTTTGTCCTGTTAATATTGATTATTGTTATTTGTATCAAGATTTAAATAATAGCAATATATATACCAATGTTCATGTATATAATGGTTTTAAATTTGGCTATAATAATCTTCCGAAAGCATTACAAAACCTTATAGTTCCTGTAGCTTTTACTGCTAATGAAACACCGCAATACCTAAAACTTGATAATATAAAAAATCCTCTGCTGCTTGGCTCAGATACTTTAGGAAATTTGTATATAGGTTCTCTTAATGATAAAAGCAAAATTTCTTCTATTTACACAGTAAATTTAATGATTGATACCCTTAATTTTAAAAAGTTATCTTTAAAAAATGCAGAGGATGAAAAAAATATTTTAATAACTACAAACTGCGGTATTTTTATCGTGCATAAAAACTATGTAATTAATCTTAAAAATAAAAGAAAAACTAAGTATAGCGGAAAGTTCGTTCAAATATCAAACAATAAGCTTTTTTATATCTATAAGGGGAGCTTAATTAGTTGTGATATTAGTTAAAACTCCTTATGTGATTATTGGTTGACTGGACCCCTAAGGGGCTTTGTGACAGAATAATAGTTTTAAAAAAGGAAAAGCTTATTGGAGAAGGTGAAATTGAGGATTTTAATCTAATTATGCATAGCTGAGGTAGAAGAAAGTGCATTTTTATTTCCTGTAGCAGGTTCCATATTTGTACTTTCATTAGGACGAACCTTTCTAGCCATAACAACAAAACGGGCATCATTAGAGCTATAATAGCAGGTTGAAAGAGTTAAAAGAGTGTCTCCAGGTACAACATCAACCGAAGGCGTATTTATTAAGGAACGCGCTCGTACTTCTTTAATAAAATCATTAAAGTCCTTGCTAGAAGGAAAATTTGTCACAAGATAGTTAAAAACATAACCGTCTTTTGGGTCTGCATTGGCAATAAATGCGGCAAAGACTTTCCAATAATAATGACCATATATAGTGTTGAAGGTTATAAGTGATGAAGTTTTGTAAAAGTCAGTTTGCTGATAATTTACTATGGAAGTAAGCATTTGTCCATCTTTCATATTGTGTCCATATATTATTAAATTTTGTGATTGCACGTTTATATTGTCTCTGTAATCAAGAAAAAGAGAACCATAGTAATCAGCTATCTTATTAAAATTGTTATGCAGATAGTAGTCATTGTCAGTTGATTGGACAACCGGGTAATTGACAACAGTTTTAGGAATTGAAAGCCAGCCTTTAATGTCCTTATTAGTATCATATAATTTATAGAACTCTGGCAGCATTCCAGATGGATAGTGACCAGCTTTTGGAGTGGAATGGTGCTTATATTTTTGCACGAGTTTTTTATTTAAATTTACATTATGCGATTTGTCGATGTAGTGCAATGAAATACCAATAATACAAATGACAAAAAGTATTGTTGAAACAATGCCAATTAAGACAAATTTATTATTAAGTTTACTTGTTTTTGTAGTTATAAAATTTGATAATTTCTTAAACATAATAAAACCATTCCTTTATATAGATGTATAATTTGTAACATTAAAATTGCAAATACCAAGTTTATCCTGACAAATTACAATTTAACTTAGAGTATAGAGTACAATGAAGGATGATTTTTCTCCGCCAGCGTAGAAAAATCTAAAAACTTATTTTTTTATTTGTTACGTAGTCGTGTCATATATGGTGCAGAGAGAAGCTGACAACATTTAAGTTTAAAGTTTACCTGATAGAATCGAAAGTTAAATCATCATTTACTGTACTACGTCATCTTTACTATCTACTATAGTATTCTGATAAAATAATGGCAAAAGCTTTGCTGAAATAAAGGATACAATTGGAACTGTAAAAATTACAGCAAAACTTCCTGAAACAGCTTGGATAATCTCAATAGCAATAGTATTTGAATTAAAGATTTGGTAATAGTTCATATTATAAGCATAAATAAGAATAAGCATATTGAGGGAAGTACCTGTAAATGCAAGAATAAGTGTATTTGCCATTGTTCCCATCATATCACGACCAACATTAATACCAGATTTAAAAAGCAATTTTGTATCAAAGTTTTTATTAAGCATATATATTTCTTGAACAGAAGAGGCAACAGAAATTGCGATATCCATTACTGCACCCAGTGATGAAATAATAATTGCAGCAAATAAAAGTTGATCTACACGTAAACCAGTGTGGCTAGAAAGTGCCATAAGTGAATCATATTCAGGCATATTGTAGCCAGAAAGTGAGGTTAAATGTTCAAAAATCAGCAAAATAAATGCTGAAAGTAAAACTCCTATAATTGTTCCAAGGATAGCAGAAAAAGTTTTTATTTCAAAGCCCGTTGTTAAAAAAAGTGTAACGCAGGTAGTAAATACTGCAAGAAGCAGAGCGGCAGCTACAGGAGAAAAACCATTATAAATTAGAGGAATAAAAATAAAGATAACACTTGTGATGGTAAAAATTATTGCAGTAACAGACTTAAATCCATGTTTGCCTCCAATTAAGCACAAAGCAAGTACAAATAAACCAATCAAAACATAAAGCCAGACCTCACGGTAGGGACCATAGAGAAAAACATTAACGGTTTTTGTTTTTGAATGTACTGCAGTGTTTACTGATACTATTACAGTATTTCCAGCCTTAAGGAGATAATTTGTATCATAGTTAAGTCCATTTGTAATTTTCATTTGTTTACCCTTAAATTCACCAGTCAATATGCAAAGGGTAATCTCTTGTGAACCTAACAGTAGATTTTTATAATGCTTATCAGCTTCAATATTTTGCACGTCTACAGATAAAACACGTGCTTTTTCATAAGAAATACGATCACCATTACCAAGGCCATACATATTATAATAAGACTGATGTCTGCTAAAAGCGCAGGCAGATACAACATATATAGATAATGCAAATAGCAAAATTATTATTTTAATTTTATTATTTATTTTTGTTTTATACATAAAAAGCTCCTAAAAGTTTATTTTTTATAAGTCTATTTTTAAAAGAATATTAATTGCATAATCTCATATTAACATTCTTTTAAAACATAGACTTTTATAGAGAAAAACAAGAAGTTAAAATTAAAAAATTTAAGTAAATAAATTCACAATTCACGATCATTATGAACTGTGAATTGTGAATCGATTAGCTTATATGTTTTAAATGACTATTTTCTTCTCTTATAAATAATTGCTCCTATAGCTGTAATGGCAATAATTCCTGAAAATCCACCTATTGAAGCTAAAGCAAGATTACTTGAATTGTTATCCCCAGTTTTTGGATTCTGTACTTGAGCTGCACTATTAGTTGAAGTGCTATTTGATGCTGTAGATGTAGTTCCTTGTGCAGAATTAGCAGAAGTTTTTGTGATTGAATAATTATCAATTGATGCTCCGGTGTCGGTACGTACCGTATTTATAGTAAATTTAGAATCGTTCATTGTAACATATGAATAAGTAGGTACATATTGTTGCCAGAACACACTGCTGAAGGTATGATCTGATGTGCTCTTGAAATCATAGTATTTACTTCCACTACCAGAATCAAGTGTAAAATAAACAGTTCCCTTTGGATTTGTTACACTATTTGTTTTCGCAGTATTAACAGGAACACCGTTATACATTTGGAAAGTTCTGGTGTATTCATGATCATGTCCTTGAAGAACAACATCTATGCCATACTTGTCCATTAGTTTAGGCCAAGTCTTACGTATTGTCATAATTGGATCATCAGCAGATGAAGCATCAGAGTGGTTTGCTTCACTATATGCAGATTGATGCCAAGCAGCAACCTTCCATTTTACATTAGGATTAGCTGAAATTGCTTGCTGCATAAATTGATCATGAGCTGCTGTATCAAGAGGATCATTAGCGTTTAATACCATGAAGAGAACATTTCCATAAGTAAACCAATAATCACCGTCATTATTATCAACATTACTGTTAGAGGATTGTCCTAAGGTTGAAAGATTAGGATGATTATAATGAAAGCTGTAGTAAGTTCCCATTTGATGATCGTGGTTGCCTTCAAATGCAACTAACGGATAATCTTGAAAATAGTTTTGATTTGAATCAGGATTGAAAAAAGCTTTATATTCGCTTTGTTGCTTTGAAAGATCATCATAATTGTTTACTTGATCACCAAGCGAGAATAAGAAATCAACATGGTTTGAAGTAACTTCTTTAAGTGTATTAGCCCAACCGCTTTGGTCGTCTGCTAAACTAGCATGAGGAAGTGAGGAGTGTTTATTGCTATCAAAAGCACCAATTTGAGGATCTCCAAAAACTCCAAAACTGAAACCAGCAGTTGGGTTACCGGTAGTGAAAGAATAATTAGGACTCCAGTTTGTTCCATCACCAACACGATAAATATATTTTGTTGAAGGAGCTAAACCGGTAGCAGCTGCTCTATTAGCATATTCATTTTTTCCAGTAGCAGCATCTACTGCTGGTTGATTTGGATTTCCAGGTTTGTCTTCAACACTTGCAGTAGCTGTTACTGCAGTAGCTGATCCTGTTATTATTGAATTTGAAGGAAATTGACCATTCTGTACATCGTTTGCTTTTGCAATCTCTAATTCAGATCCGTTGTTATAAAGACTGAACCAATTAAAACGCATTTCAGATGCATTAGCTCCCATTTGAAAATTGATGTTGTAAGGTGTATTGGTTATACTGTCTGCTTTTACAACTTTTGTAGGAGATACCAGCATTAGAGCAGGTATGAGTCCAAGCAAGACTAAACTATTTCTTTTCATTAATGTTCCCCCTTAATTTATAGATTGCTATTTTATTATAGAAATATGATATAAAAAAAATATTAAAGGAAAATTATGGTTGGGTTAAGTGTAGGTTAAGATTGAATAGAGTTACTAAAGATAAACCTCTTCAACTATTGAAATTCATGTGCACCCAAATGCCCAGAAGACGGCATTTGGGTACAAATAAATTTCAAGTTTCAGAGTGGTTTATCTTTAATTACTCTATTGACTGTTCCCCAGGGGACCGCGTTAGAATTATAGATGAACAAGCTAAAAGGTTAAAATTACTAATGGTAAGTTTATACTGATAAATTTACCATTGAAGAGCAAGGAGCGGTTAACATGGAACAAGAAGTATTAAGGGTTATAAATCTAAAAAAGCGTTATAAAAGCACTAATGCTGTAAATGGTATTAGTTTTTCACTAAATAAAGGAGAGATTGTGGCTCTAACTGGTCCTAATGGTGCAGGGAAGACCACTACTATTAAGTGTATTTTGGGACTACTTAGAAAAAATGATGGGAAAATATTTATAAACGGAGAAGATAATAGTTCTAAGGAGGTTAAATATAAACTAGCATATATACCTGAAACGCCGGATATATATCCAATGCTTACAGTATGGGAACATATAAAATTTATGGCTATGGTATACAAAATTAATGGTTGGCAGGAAAGAGCAGAGAAAATATTATTTGACTTTGATATTTTGGATAAGAAGAATGAGCTAGGCAAAAATTTATCAAAAGGAATGAAACAAAAGCTTTCTATTTGTTGTGCTTTAATTCATAATCCAGAGATTTTCTTTATAGATGAGCCTCTTGTAGGGCTTGATCCTAAGGCGGTAAGAGAATTAAAGGATGCTTTTAAAGCTTTGAGAGAAAAGGGGAAAACGCTGCTAATAAGTACGCATATGCTTGACACAGCTGAAAATCTTTGTGATAGAATCATTGTTATGAAAAAAGGAAAGGTACTTGAGGAAGGAAGTATAGAAGAGTTAAGACATAAAATAAAAGCTTCACAAGGGACTTCACTTGAAGATATATTCTTAGAGGTGACTGAAGATGAAAGATAGTGCATTTTGGGATTTTATTTCTTTAGCATATGTAGAAATAGTTAAACTAAAAAATAATTTTATAGAAGCTTTAAAACATCCATTAACAGCAGTAAAGGCTATTGGCACTTTCGTTTTTCCTTTTTTTCTTATACTTTTTGTGTATACAAGAAAGGGTGGTGGAGCCTCTACCATGCTTAAGGCTGTAATTAAGCCTCAGATATTATCAGCTGTAATCATGGCAGTTTTACTTTTAGTATTTATACTAACGATTTATAATTCAATATCAAAATATAATCCTTCTCAGTTTTGCTGTGCTGATGTTAATTATTTGTTTCCATCGCCAATAAGTCCAAGGACAATTTTTGCATGGACAATAATAAGAAAATGCATAGCAAATTTACTCGGAGCGGTTTTACTAGTTATAGTAATGGCTATTGCCATATCAAAGGTACACAATATCAATATATTTAATCTTATGTATCTTATTATTGCAATATTGATATTCCCAATATTACTAAATTCTTTGACATTTTTTATATATACTTTATCCAATAAATTTAACTTGGGTAAACTTATAAAATATTGTGTCTTAGGTTTTTTAGGTGTGATAATTTCATTTATACTTTATAATATTGTTAACAGTAAAAATATCTTGGATACCCTGGTGAAAACCTTAAACGGAGAATTTTTTTCTGATATCCCAATTGTAGGCTGGTTAAGAGATATGTTAATAGCTCCTCTTATATATAATAAGGCACCTTTGGTTGAGAATGTTTTATTAATTATTATTACAGCAGCAATATTATCTTGTGCAATTTATTTTGCTGATGATTATTATGAAGAAGCTGGGGGATGCGTTAACTATTATGAAAAAATTGATGATATTGCTCTAGGAGATACAGTATATGATTTGGTAGACAATCTAGATAATTCAAAGAAAAGTAAGCCTGTTAAAAATTTCAATACGAAAGAATTTACAGGTGCCTGGGCATTTATCTGGAAAAGCTCTATAATAAACAAAAGAACTGCTAAAAATGGTAAGTTAATTGGATATGTAATTGCTTTAATAGCTTCAATTGTTATGTGCTACTTTTTAAGAGGAAAGGAATTCAATAGTTTTTATCTACTATTTGTACTAATATTTTTACAAGGAGCTGTTGGTGCATCAAAAATATCATCGCCTCTTAAATATGAAATTAAAAAGCAATATATATTTTTATTACCTGGAAGTGCTGCGAGGAAACTATTAGCTATACATGTTAAACCTATGATAAATAATCTATTGACAGATACCTTGATGATTTTACCTTTGTTATTTTTTACAAAAACTTCAGTTTTACAATTAATATTTTTGTGGTTTACAGCAATTACATCAATTTGCATATGTTACTTTAGTATTGTAGTTATTGTTTTGGTAACACCGCCTAGTGATAGAGGTAAAAATTCAATTATTTCTACTGCACTTTCATACTTAATGTTTCTACCATCTACAGTGATGACTATATTAGTGGCAATTTACCTGAAAAATGCAATATTAGCATTATCTGTGTTTGTTATAATTTCTACTATAATTATTATAGTGTTATTGTATTTAAGTGAATTTTTATTTAGTAAGCTTGAACTTAGATAAAGATAAAACACATAGAACTTGAAATTGGTTTATCTATAGTGAAACTACTGCGAAACTTAAACTATTTATGTTCCAAAACACCAATTTTCAAGGGATTATGGTACATAAATAGTTTGTAGTTGAGCTAGTTTCACTATATAAGGTGAAAGAAGGATAATATGAAAATAAGTGAAGTTAAGGCTTTAACTGGCCTTACTAAAAAAGCTCTTAATTATTATGAAGAAAATGGTTTAATTAAACCATCTGTATTGGAGGAAAATGGATATAGAAATTACTCTGATAAGGATGTAGAGGTTTTAACTCAAATAGCTACTTTAAGGCGTTTTGGACTTTCTGTTAAAGAAATTAAAGAGGCGCTAAAAAGCCCAGAAGCTCTTTTAAATGTAATGGCAGAGTATACGAAAAAGTTAACTAAACAAATTAATGAAATGGAAAAGTGCAAAACTGTCTTATCTTCTTGCGTTAATGATTTAAAAAGTGATAATACTGATATAAAAAAAGTTACAGAGGATATGAATATATTAAGTAAAGCTCTTGAAATGAATCAAAAAGAACGTGAAGGATTTATGATTGTTGAAATTGAAAGAATTTTCCCGGGCATTTATGGGAAAGTGTTGTCTTTTTGTTTTAAGAGCTTTTTAACGGAGCCTATGGATAGCAGAGAAAAGGAAAATGCCTGGATGGATTTAGTTAAAGTTTTGGACAATATACCAAAGTTAAATATTCCTAAAGAACTTATGGACAGTGTAGATACTGACGAGAAGGAATGGAAGACAATACAAAATAGAATAGAAGAAAACTTAAAAAATGATAATTATGCTAATAAAGCTTATAATATAAAAAACACTATAACTTTTGATATATCAGAAGAAGAGCAGAGGCAATTTGAATTGTTTTGTACTTATATTAAACCAGAAGGAAATATTGAGATTATTGGAAAGACTTTGGAGGCTGTAGATAAGAGTTTATCGGTACTAAGTTCAAAATATAGAAAAAGAAAGGAATCACATTTAAAATTTCAGAAGAAGTTTCAAAAGAAATTTAAAGAAGAATATTTTGACAAAGAACCATCAAGGCCTCTAACTATAGTTCATAAAGAAACTATGAGTTTTGTTGGAATTCACTATACAAAGTTTATTAATAAAAAGGATTTTCCTAAATTTATTAGAGAATTTAATAATATAGCAGAGGAGATATCCAATGTAGTTAATAGGGGCAGGATATATGGTTTTGCAGGTGTAGATTCCTTAGGAAAAGATATTGTGCCAGATTCTATTTTTTCTTTTGTTTTTGCAGTGCAGGTGTCAAATATTGAAAAGGTTCCACATGATATGATAAGTTTTGTACTTCCTCAGCATGAGTACTTATTTTATAAGCATATTGGTGATATGAAGAATTACCAAAAGAGTTTTGATGAAGTTTTTATGTATAAGCTAGAGGAAAAAAATTATGAAATGGATATACTGCCATCTTTTCAAATATTTCCTTCAGATATTCGTGATAATGATGAAAATTTAGAAGTGGAAATGTATTTTCCAGTTAGTAAAACTAAAAAATATAAATAAGCGTTTTAGAATTGAATAATAAAAAAGAATCATAAATAAAGAGCCAATGGTTTTTCGCTGGCTCTTTTATCAGTGATTTTTATGAAAGAATCAAGTGAAAGTGGAGTGTTATCCAACTTTATTAGTATTAACTCCCATTAGGAATACTTTTGCAAGATCTGCCAACGCTTCTGTAGTTTCTTGAAAATTGTTTTTGACCCATAATGAAAAAATTGAACAAATAGTTGAAGCAATAAAGTCGGATACATATGCATCTAATTTAGAAGCTTCAATTTTTGCTGTAATTTTAGGTATATACGAAAAATTAAACATATTCATGGTAATCACTTTATTTAATAAAAAGAAAAGATTATTTTTTTCTAGTAATTTAAACAAGTCCTTGTATAATAGTGAAAAATCAAAAAAATCCTTAAGTATTTGGTACGCATCTAATTTAGCATCGAAATAATCTGATTCATATTTTTTAGCCATGTCATCAAGATATAATTCTAAAATATCTAATTTTGTCTCAAAATTACGGTAAAATGTTTGCCTTACGACTTTAGCTTCCTGACATATTTGTGTGATTGTTATATCACTATATGGGTAAACCTTCATCAATGCAAGCAGCGCATTAGTAATCATTTTTTGAGATTGAAGCGCTTGTAAGTTTTTACTTCTAGTATACATGTTACAAATCCTCCAATTTGTCTAATTTGTTTTAAAGATATTGATTTTATATTTTCAATCTATATAATAGCATATATAACTATGTGTTACAAATGTCACATGTAACACTTGATACACATAACAGATGCTACAATTTTGCTAGTAATTATTAGAACAGGAGGAATACAAGATGAAAAAAATCATAAAAAGTAGATGGATTATTTTAGTGGTTTGGATAATTGCAACTATACTGTTAACAATATTTCAGCCAAATATAAATGCAATACTTAGGCTTAGAGGGCAAACTGCTTTAAATAAGAATAGCCCATCTGTAATTTCGGATTCTATATTAAGTAAGTTAGATACATCTAAGGGTGACAGTGATATTATAGTCTTTTACAATAAGAATAAGATTTCTGATGCTGAAATGAATCAAATTAGATATGGAGTAAAAGGTATTTTAGATATTAGTTCTAAACTTGGAATAAGTCATATGATAGATCCATTCAGTATGCCAGAAGCAAAAAGTTCACTGCTCTCCAAAGATGGTACAACCTTAATGGTGACTTTTAAGCTTGATAAGGGAACGAGAGAAGTAGATGATATTGAGAAAGAATTAAATTCTAAATTGAAACAGGTGAAAGCTGAGTACTATTTTAGTGGACAAGATTTTATAAATAATGATTATTTGAAGGCATCTCAGTCAGGAGTAGAAAAGAGTGCAATATTGACGGTTGTATTTATTCTAGTAGTTTTGGTTATTATGTTTAAATCAATAATTACTCCTTTTGTTTCTTTAATTGCTGTAGCCTTTTCGTATCTTTGCTCTATGGGAATTGTTGCTCAATTAATAGATAAAGCTAATTTTCCCATAACTAATCTTACTCAAATGCTTCTTGTACTTATACTCTTTGGTATAGGAACTGATTATAATATTTTACTCTTTAACAGATTTAAAGAAGAATTATCAAAGGGGTACGATATTGATGATGCCATAGTCAATACCTATAAAACTGCAGGTAAAACTATTGCTTTCAGTATATTGACTGTATTTATTGCTTTCTTTAGCTTAATATTTGCAGAATCACCAATCTATAGATCTGGTGTTGCTGTAGTAATAGGTGTAACAGTACTGCTTTTAGAAATTTTAACTTTAACACCTTTTGCAATGAAGTTTTTGGGAAACAAACTTTTCTGGCCATCTAAGAAAATTAGCGGTCATGGAAAAAATAAGTTTTGGGGTAAAGTATCTTCAGTTACAGCAAAATACCCTATTATATCAGTTATAGTTATACTTTTGATAATAGCACCAACAATCATTTTTCATCAGCAAAAGTTAAATTTTAATACTGTTGGTGAATTAGGAGATTCACAGCCTTCTTCAAAAGCTTTTAATTTGGTTTCGAAGCATTTTGGAAAAGGGCAAGCAATGCCAGCTACTGTTGTAATTGAAAATAATAAAGAACTTGATAATAATGAAGCTCTTTCTGTTATTGACAACATAACAGAAAGAATTAAGAACATCGACGGAGTAAAACAGGTATCTTCTGTAACTCAGCCAAATGGTAAAGAAATTGAAAGTTTTTATACCAATACACAAATTAAATCAGTTACAGAAGGATTATCAAAAACTAATGGTGGAGTAGATAAAATATACGATGGATTGAAAACAGCTCAAGATAAGCTAGGGTCAGCGGATTTTTCTGGGGTTAGTGATATGGTTGATGGTACTACAAAGCTTCAAACAGGCGTCAGTGCTATGTCTGATGGATTGCAACAAATTCAGAATGGTATAGGAAATGGTTCAAATAATTCTCAAAGCATAGCTTATGGTATAAATACTATACAGGCTAACTTAGCAAAGATGAATAACGGGTTAGAAGAACTAGCTGGTAATTATAATAAGATGAAAAATGGTTATTCAAAAATGGGCAGCAGCTATCAAGAAATAGCGAAGGCACTTCTTGGTGTAAAGGATGCATTGTCTAAAATACAACCTTTGATAGATACTATGGGAAAGAGCTATCCTAATATTGGAACTGATAATAATTATATGATGCTAAAAGGCACTGTTGACAAGTTATTATCATCCTTAAGTCAAATTACTCCTGAAGGAATAAAAACATTAAATGATAATTACAGTGCTCTAACTAATGGTTTTGAAAAAGCTAATGCAGGACTATCTCAAATAAGCAGTGGTTTATCTCAAATGGATGATGGCTTAAAGACTTTAGAGAGTGGACTTGATAAAGCTTCTTCTGGAATAGGCACAATAGTTACTAATATGAATAAAGTAAGCACGGGTTTAGGAGATATGAAATCGGGGCAGCAAAAACTTGTAGATGGTATTAATGGATTTAGTACCTTTGGCAATAAGCTTGGTGATGTTAACAAAGGATTAGAGCAGATTTCAGGTGGACTAGGAAAAACCAATAACTTTTTAACTCAGCTTAATTCACATAAAACCTTCTTCATTCCTAGGGAAGCTCTTACTAATAAAGATTTTAAGAAATTAACAGACAATTTTATGTCAAAGAATAAAAAAATAACTAAAATAACTGTTGTTTTGAAGAATGATCCTTATTCATCAGAGTCTTTAAAAACTATAGATAAAATAAAAAATGCTGTTTCAGATGGACTTAAAGGCTCAGTTCTTTCAAAGGCTAAATCTGGAGTATCTGGATCGAGTGCTATGACAAATGATATGAACAATGTATTAGGCAGAGATCTTAATAGAGCAACGGTGGTAGTGCTCATAGGAGTATTTCTAGTTCTAGTTATTGTTACAAGATCCTTATGGGAACCTGCTGTTATAATTGCATCACTTATAGGATCATACTATGCTGCTATTTTTATAATAAATTTTATTTTTATAAACTTAGCAGGTTATGAGGGGATTTCTTCCTTTGTTCCATTTTTCGCTTTTATAATAGTAATAGCGTTAGGAGTTGACTACAGTATATTCCTAATGATGCGTTTTAAGGAATACACTGAAATATCTCATAAGGAGGCTATAGTTTTAGCTTCAGAGCATATAGGAAGCGTTGTAATGTCAGCAGCTATAATACTTGGAGGAACCTTTGCAACGCTTGCACCTTCAGGATTAATACTTTTAATTGAACTGGCTATAGCTGTAATTACAGGACTTATTGTACTTTGCTTTATAATGCTACCAGCATTTTTACCGGCAATGATTAGTCTTCCAAGTGCTTTAGAAAAGATATTTTCAAAAAATAAGGAAAAATCCAAACAGATATAAATAGATATGAATATGTTAAGAATTAGATAACAAAATATGAGGCATAACTTACTGAATAGGCAGCTGTACAATGTCAATATTGATACTAGGAGATTACAAGGAACAATAGTTCTTTACTTTGATGTACACGCATTGCTTTTAAGGTGAATTAATGATATACTAAAGTGAAATTTAATATGTTTGCAGGGGAACTAAAGATAAACTACCTTAAAACTTGAAATTGTTTATCTATATTATAGTTGAGAAGGATAAAACCTGACCCTTAGAACCTGTCAGTTAACACTGTCGTAGGGAGCAAAGCGTGAATTAGGATGATATTATGATGCTTTAATCTGTACGATTAGAGCATTTTTTTATGCGATAAAATTAAATTTTATAAAAAACTTAATATTGGTAACACGTAACTTTTATGGTAGTATAAAAATTTTTAAGTAAATCAGCTAATTGTTTATTTTAAAATTCGTAGAAGCAGCTAGATTTTCAAAGAACAATTAGAGATTTGCTAATAAAAATTGTATAGAAAGCATAAAAAGGGGTGCACCACCGCGGGTGTATTTACTTTTTATGCTTTTTTTTATAAATAGAAATGAGGAGGATTAAAACATGAAAAAAACAATTTTAAAAAAGGAGATATTTACAGCATTATTGGCTGGAATGGGATATGTACTAAATACTTTTGTATCCTTTCCAAGGATGGCTCCATTTCAGCATTTTATTAATGTCATAGCGGCAGTTTTTTTAGGACCAGTTTGGGGATTTATTTGTGCGCTGCTTATAGGCTCTATGAGAATGATATTAAATGGAAGCACCATTTTAGCAATTATAGGTGCAGTTATAGGTGCATTTTTATCAGGGTTATTGTATAAAAAGTTCCACAAATTAATTTGGGCAGTTATTGGTGAGGTAATTGGAACTGGAATTATAAGTGCAATTGTTTCTTATCCATTTATGAGAATGTTTTATGGTCTACCAAAGACTTCTATATTTACATATGTCCCATTTTTTGTTCCAGCATCTTTAGTAGGTGCAACAATGGGATATTTATTACTAAAAGCATTAGATAAAGCCAAAATGCTTGAGCAACTAAAATTTATGCTGCACAATTAAAATTGTACTTTGTACTCTAAGTGAAATTCTGGTTTTGCAGAATAAATTTGAAATTAGCCATTTCAAACTTTCATGTTGTATATCTATAAAGGAGGAAAATAAATGTTTGAAGCAATATTTGAAAATATGTTAAAGAGTAAACCTATCGTTCATTGTATAACCAATTTTGTTACCGTAAATGATTGTGCAAATATTATACTTGCTGGCGGAGGTTCACCAACAATGGCGCATCATAAGGATGAGGTACGAGAGATAACTGAAAATAGTCAAAGCCTTGTGCTTAATATGGGAAATGTACATGATGTAACTGCTATGATTTTAGCAGGAAAAAAGAGCAATGAAGTGAAACATCCAATAGTTATAGATCCAGTGGGAATGGGGGCTTCAAAGCTAAGAAATGAAGTATTTAAAGAGCTATCCCAAAACATGAATTTTTCTGTTATAAGAGGGAATATCTCCGAAATCAAAGCAGTAGCAAATGGAGAAGGCATTACAAAAGGAGTGGATGCAAGTGAAGCAGATAAAGTTACAGAACATAATCTTAAAGAGACAGTAAAGGCAGCAAAGAGATTGAGCATGGAATTTAAAAGTGTTATTGTTATTTCTGGGGCTATAGATATTGTAGCAGACAAAGACAAAGCGTATGTAATTCGAAACGGTAATCCTATTATGGCAAAGGTAACTGGGACAGGTTGTATGTCCACAGCATTAATAGGTGCCTTTTGTGGAGGAAATCCAGATAATACTTTAGAGGCAGCAGCAGCGGCAGTAACAGCAATGGGGGTGAGTGGAGAAATAGCCTTTAAAAAAATGAAAAAATTTGAAGGCGGGACCATGATGTTTCGTATGTTTTTAATTGATACCATAAGCAATATGACCCCAGAAATTATAAATGGAGAGATGAATGTTGAAGAAATGTAGATATGCTATTTTTGATATGGATGGTACACTCATAGATTCTATGTCTGCATGGGAGAAGTTAGGTGAAGATTATCTAAATCAAAATGGAATTAAGGTTCCCAAAAACTTAAATGAAATTATAAATGCAATGTCTATGACAGAATCTGCTAATTATTTTAAAAGAGAATTTGGAATTAAGGCTTCTGTAGAAAAAATTATTTCTGATATAAATAAATTAATTGAAGATAAGTATAGATACCAAATACAACTAAAGCCATATGTAAAGGAATATCTCTCAAGTTTAAAAAGCGATGGTGTTACCATGTGCATTGCTACAGCTACACCACTTGAACTTTCAGAGGCAGCACTTAAGCGTCTTAATGTGCTGCAATACTTTTCCTGCATTGTATGCTGTGATGAGGTTGGTGTTGGAAAAACTAAACCTGATGTTTACTATCTTGCTATAAAGAAGATGGGGGCTAAAGTAGAGGATACAATAGTTTATGAAGATGCGGATTATGCAATGAAGACAGCAAAAATGGCTGGTTTTTATACAATTGGGGTATATGATGAAGCGTCAGGTAAAACAAAAGAAGAAATGAAGCTTTTTTGCGATAGGTATATAGATTCCTTTGAAGATTTGTTACTATAAGATAAATAATAATACTGGTGAAAATATCACTAACAGTGAGATTAAGAATATTGATATAGAATATCATATAAGATATAATTTAAACCAAAGATTACCTTTATATTAAATTAGTATTAAAGTATAACAAGAGATAAGGTGAAAGGGGAAAGTATGATATTTAAGTGAAGATATCATATAAGAAAGTATAATGATTTTTTGTTACATAGGAATAATATTCTTAATTTTATTTGGAATTTCTTTTATAAGAGAAAAAAGGCGTTTTAAAAACGCAGTATATCTGTTATGTGCCATTTTAAATATGGGCTTTTACAGCGTAATTCTTATGATTGGAACGCAAAATACAATGCTAAATTTACTTGTTGTGGCTTTAGCACTGTGTGTTATGCCAATTGGTATTGTGGTTACTTCAATTTTGTTTATTGCTGCAGGAATTATCACAATTAAGCGAGAAGGATTTAGAATTCCTAATTTATTAGCACTTGCTTTTGGAATTGGAATTTGGACTCCACTTATTTTATTTTGTTTACTTGAAGTAAGTCATTTGATGTCCAAGTGGTTTATTGGTATCACCTATTTTAGCATGATTGTTGTATTATATATAGGTTTTACTTTTGTTGCCTTACTTATTTATTCATCTCTATATTGCATTTTGCCTAAGGGGAAAAATTACGATTATATTATAATTCATGGAGCAGGTCTTTTAGATGGTGAAAGGGTTTCTCCATTATTAGCTAAAAGAATTGATAAGGGAATTGAAGCTTTTAAAAGGTTCAATGGAAAAGCTAAGATAATTGTTTCTGGTGGCAAGGGTGCTGACGAGAAAATATCTGAAGCAGAGGCCATGAAAAGATACCTTTTGGAAAAGAATATTGATGAGAAAAATATAATTTGTGAAGATAAATCTACAACAACCCTTGAAAATCTAAAGTATTCAAAGAAGATAATGGATAATGAGAAGAAAAATTATAAATGCATATTTGTCACTAATAATTATCATGTTTTTAGAACTGGACTTTTTGCTAAAAAAATTAATTTGAAAGCAGAGGGCTTAGGGTGCAAAACAGCGTTATATTATTTGCCAAGTGCTTTTATTAGAGAGTATATAGCAATAATGTGGAGTATGAAATGGTACTCTATTGTTATTTTAGGAATTCCACTGCTTCTTATGATTTTATCTGGGTTATGATTTTTTTATAAGATTATAAAAATAAATTATTATATAAACTTTTATTCAAGAGGGAAATAGAAAACTATACATCGCCTTTAGGTATTGGTTGGATGATAACATCACATTATTCATTATGGACCAAGTGTATAGGGATATGAATATGATAAATGGGAAACACATCACTATGCATACTCTAAGTTGGTTGGTGTAGATCATACAGTTGAAACAGGTACAGGTTACAATGCTAAATATAAGTGGCCTAATGCTAGCATGTACAAAATTTAATTACTTGCAAAGATTCGAGCCTAAAATTCAGGAGGTACGGAGGAATTTTTTCCTTGTATTGCTACTTTGTAATTTTTTAATATGACATCACTAAGTCATATTATCAGTGTATACTAAAATAGGGTGATAATATGCATATTAATAGGTTGTTTGAAATTATATATATTCTTCTTGATAAAAAAGCAGCAACAGCTAAGGAACTTGCAGAAAGATTTGAGGTTTCAACAAGAACTATATATCGTGATATTGAAACATTATCTTCTACAGGTATTCCTGTTTACATGAGTAAGGGAAAAGGCGGTGGTATTTCACTTCTGCCTAATTTTGTGTTAAATAAAGTTGTTTTAACTGATAAAGAAAAAAAGGATATCTTATCTTCTTTAAAAGCTTTAAAAACTATTAATCTTATTGAAACGGATACAGCACTTAAGAAACTCAGCAGCTTATTTGGAGAATCTAATACAGATTGGATTGAAGTGGATCTTTCTTCATGGGCGAGTGATGCTAAAAATGAGACTGAAATATTTAATACGATTAAATCTGCAATACTAAGTAAAAACATCATTTCTTTTTCTTATGCTAGCGCTAAAGGTGAGCAAATTACCCGTGAAGTTGAGCCACTGAAACTGTGTTTTAAAGCAGGTGCCTGGTATGTATATGCATACTGTAAAAAAAGGTGTGATTATCGTTTCTTTAAGTTAAGACGAATTAAAGAATTAAGGATATTAGAAGCAAATTTTGATCGCAAAGCACCAAAACAGGTATTTTTTCGTAAAAGCATAAGCGAGGAAGAATGCGTAAACTTAAAATTGAAATTTGCACCACGATCAGCTTTTAGAGTATATGATGAATTTAATAACTATAGGAAAAATGAAGACGGTAGTTTTATTGTAGAAGTTACTTATCCTAAGGGTGAGTGGATATTTGGATATATAGAATCCTTTGGTGAAGAATGTGAGGTTTTAGAACCTGCAGATATTAGAGAGGCTATTAAAACTAAGCTTATGAACACTTTAAAATGCTATCTTTAATATGACATATAGTTGTCATGATGAGTAAGGTATAATAGCTGTGTAAAATGTTTGGAGGCTATAAAATGAATTATGAAATTGTAAATTTAGATGAAAAAATAATTGTAGGTGTCAGTGCAATTACTAGCAATTCTGATCCGAAAATGGGTGAAATTATTGATGAGCTTTGGCAAAAGTTATATCAGGATGGAATACATAACGCAATTAAAAATAAAGTTAATAAGCATTCCATTGGACTTTATTCTGACTATTTAGATGATAAGTATCGTGTTACTGTTGGCAGCGAGGTTTCAAAATTAGAGAACAATGAGCTTACTCTTAAAATTATTCCTGCAGGAAAATATGCTAAGTTTTCTATGCATGGACCACTGCCACAAATAGTTGGCGAGGCTTGGAGTGAAATTTGGAAGATGGATTTGGATAGAAGTTATACTGGTGATTTTGAGGAGTACTTAAATGGTGATGCAGAAAATGGAGAAGTTGATATTTATATTGCACTGCGAAGTAACAATGCTTCGTCGCATAAACCGATGGGGGTTTTGGCGGTTTAGCCCATGTGATTCTTGAACTAAATAAAAGTATTTTCTTAAATAGTTATATAAATCTAAGGTTCAAAAATCATAAAATACCAAGAAGTGAGAGTAAGTCGCTGAAAGAATGCTCATACAATTGAAATATCTAAGTATTTTACAATTTTTGAACCAAGATTTATTAGGAATTTTTCAAATCATATAATTGCATAGAATTATTTTGACCGCCGAATCTTTGACTTTTATCTTGAATGCTTAAAGCATTTGAGTTCTTCCATTCGCTAGTAGGTACAGCCTTTCCATTTTGCTTAATCCAATTCATAATACCGCTATTTGAGCTATTTCTACTAAAATTTCCGAAGCCTCTGCTGTTACCTGTACTTATTAAGGCATATCTTAGCTCACCATCACTAACTAATTTTTTGAATTTATCTAAAGTAAGTATTGGATCAGAGCCGCTAAAGCCTCCGAGTGCCATTACAGGTTCACCACTTTCAAGTATTAAATTAGATCCGTAAGAGGAAGCAGAAGGAACCATAACAAGATATTTTTCATTTTTTCTATTGCTTTCTAGAAATTTTATAAGTTTTGAATCATTACTAACATTGGATTTTGAATTACGGTTATTGTGTGCAAGTTCTAATCCAGCTGACGGGCTGCTTCCATTCATCTGATAAAACATTGGAGTAAAGGACCAAACTGTAGGAGCTGCCAAAATTCCTATTAAAGCAATACTGGTTAGTGATTTAGCTAAGTTTTTATTAGTATTTCTAGTTGAATTTATTATGCACAATACCATTGAGGCTAGTATACATAAAATAGCTGTTATTAAAATTAAAATTTTATAGCCACTTGAACTATTGGAATTATAAGATAAAATGAGTATTTCAATACATCCATTAGCTATAAGCGAAATTGGTAAAAACCATGCTTTTGCTCCTTTTTGTTTGAAAAATTGCCACATGGCGGAAAATCCAATTCCGGATAGGGCAGCAATGGAAGGTGCCATTGTTGTTAAATAATAAGTATGTGTTACATTTTTGGAAAAACTAAAATATATGAACTCAGGTATTAACCAGGTAACCCATAATATTAATGACAGTTTTCGTCTTGTATCAAAAGGTGCTTTAAGCTTTTCCTGCACTGCTGCAGCAGCAAATCCAATTATAGCAAAGAGTAAAAGCCAAGATATTTGATCTGACATGTTGCCTTTACTAAATAGTCTAATAATACCGGTATTTGAGTTGTTTTCCATAAAGTTTTGCATACCGTTTTTAGAACGCTTATTTTTATTTTCTGAATTAAAGTTATTTTTGAGTTTATTTGATCCTATCTGCATTTGAGTACTATTTTTGAACTTACTATTGTTAAAGGATCTTCCTTGAAAATTACCATTAGAATTTTTAGCTCCTTTAGAACCATGTTTGCCACCGAGCCCAATTCGTTCTAAACCATTATGACCTATAATAAGCTGCATAACTGAATTGTTAGTACTACTGCCTATATAAGGTCTACTGCTTGCGGGTATCAAGTCTGCAACTACAGCCCAAGATAGTGATACTACTAAAAGTATAACAGTTCCTAAAATAAGATCCCGTATTCTCTTTTTTAACTTCATAGTAGATGCAAGAAGATAGGTTATATAAATAGCAGGAGCTACCATGTATGCTTCTACCATTTTTATATTAAAACCTATGCCTACCAGGACTAAACTTAATATAAGGTAACCAAGTTTCCCTTTTTCAGCAGCTATAAGACCAGCCCAGCATGCAAGTAGTAAGAACATTACAAGCATATTGTCAATTGTATTATTTCTGGCTGCGGCTACGGATATTGGTGTTACTGCAAGGCATAATGCAGCAATTAAGCCAGCTTTAATTCCAAAAGATTTTTTTACAATATGATATATGATTGCAACTGAAATTACTCCTGCGAGAGCTTGTGGTAAGATTACGCTCCATCCACTAAATCCAAATATTTTTGCTGATATAGCTTGAAGCCAAAAGCCTACAGGAGGTTTATCAATAGTGACAAAACCAGCAGGATCAAAGGAAGCAAAAAAGAAATTTTTAAAGTTCATAAGCATACTTTTTACACCGGCAGAATAAAATGTATTTGCATAACCCTCAATACCTAAATTTGCAAAATTTAATATAACAGATAGTATTAGTATTAATGAAATGCAAAATTTCTCTTTTTTTATATTTAACCTTCCATTCATACATTAGCCTCCTAAATTAACAATTAAATTTTTATATTAAAATATTACATTATTAAGGTGTAGGTTTCATGTTCATTTTATAAAAAATATATAAAATTTATATAAAATGATATACATAATTACATACTTTCATAAAAATACCACATAACGAAGCATCTATATTATTAATAGTACGATAGTTAATTTTTTAGGTTATAGATTGTGGTTTTTTGGAGGAGCTGCAAAATCAATAGGACTTGATAAGAAATCGCTGTAGGCATGTTTAAAATATGTAAAGATGGACAAATTTAAAGATTAAATGGCTAATACCAAATTCATCCGGTTTAACAGGATAAACTTAGTATTAGCCATTTTAAAATTTTAGAGTGTTTAGTTATATAATTATAATAAATTTTTTAATTCTGTGTTCTTGAGTAGTGCACCTAATGGTATATTTTCTAATGGAAGCTTATCAATACCAAGGCAAGTTTTTGCTGCATTTGTCAGTACACGAATATCATATTGGCTTGGATATACTTGATCTACTTCCTTTTCTAAGCCCATTAGTCCATATACAGCCATCATTGCACTTCTTACTGAGTATTCTACAGTGAATACGCAATCATGAGGAACCTCTGCATATTGTCCAAGGAAACCAAAGTTTTTGCTTCCTTTTGGAATTACATCTGGTCTATCTCCTGGTATACGAGGCATAAATTGTGAAGTAATATAAGGCATCATGCTAGGTATTGCATTTACTGTATGTGAAAGAATTTCAGGAATTCTATCTTTTAAGCCCATATGATAAAGAAGTTCTTCAAACATCTCACGACCTGTACAATCTGAAAAAGTCTTTTTTACATAATCGCCTGGTGTATCTAAGTTCAAAGCATATGCCCAAAGAACTTTTACGTTGTCAGGTTGATTAGCAAAGTGAGGATGTTTTGGAACAACCCAGCTCATAAACCAGCTTGAATCTTTTATTGTAACAAGTCCGCCCATTCCAGGTTTATCTCCTGTAAGTTTATAAAGATAAGGGAACACAATATCATCATCTTTTAAAGTTACAGTAAAGGACATCCATTTTGATTTATCAATATCACTGCAGAATTTTTCTGGGTGACCAAAGTCTGGTGATTTTTTAGCAAGCTTTTCCCATACGCTAAAGCAGCCTTTATCTTCTGATCTATTTATAATAGCAGGATGATCAAGATCACCTCTAGTTGTGTTTTCTGTCATAGAACCATTTGTAAATAACACTAAATCGTCTTTATTTACACTTATAACTTCATCTTTACCAGCCTTAGTATAGCAAATTTTAGTAGCTATTTTTTCATTATTAGAAAAATCAAAATCAATGTCTGTAACCTTGCAGCCACTGTCAAAGTTTACTTCATGATCCTTTAGCCATACAATAACAGGAAGAATTAAAGAATCGTATTGATTATATTCAGTGTGAAGTATTCCTTTTAATTTATTCATACCGCCGATTAAGTGCATGAATCTTTCCATATAACGCTTAACTTCAACTACACTGTGCCACTTTTCAAAAGCAAACATTGTTGCCCAGAAATACCAGAAGTTTGTCTTAAAGAAGCTAGGAGAGAAAAATTGTCCTATTGTTGTTGCTCCAAGTGCTTCTTCTGTTGCCATATGAAGTTTTGCAAGTTCCATAGCATTGGCAGTTGATAGTCCAAGACTTGAAAAATCAGCTTTTTCTCCTTGATTTTCTACTAATCTGCAGTGAGATTCAATTGGTTCTTCTATATTAAGTTCGCGGAATTCATCTAATACACTTCTATTCTTATCCTTTAAAGATGGGATAAAACTATAAAGCTCCATAAAGCATTCAAAATGTTCTTCTATTTCTCTGCCGCCCCTTGCTGTGTAGCCTTTTTCTGCTGTGCCAGCTCCATCCATTGAGCCTCCAACAACATCGAGTTGTTCAAGTATATGAATGTTTTTACCAGGCATATGAGCATCTCTTATTAAAAAGGCAGCAGCAGCTAGGGAACCTATTCCACCTCCAAGTAGGTATGCATTTCTCTTTTCAATATTCTTAGGTGCGATTGGATTGATTCTTTGATAATTATTCATAAATATCTCTTCCTTTCTAAACTAAGCATATGTGTTTGTTATCTCTATATTAATTTTTTCGGGAATGATATTCAATGAACAAAAAAAGAATCTGTGAAAAAATTGCACAAATTCAATAAAGTGTGTAAATTATTTGCTATTAGCTTTCATTATTCTAAGGATGGTTCCATCTAACATTATTTCAATTCTGTCAGCAATATCTTCTTCTTTTTCTTTTAAGCCGCTATTAATCCAGTGCAAAAATTCACCTGATATAGCATATGAGAAAAATTCACTAACTTCATTTTTGATTTTTTCATCTACCTTCATGTCTTTAGTTATATCTGATATGACACCAGATAATACTTTGTTAAAGGTATTTGTTAAAAACATTTCAAGATGCTCACGGCCTAATGAGTTGCAAGTATTAGAACAAATGATTTTATTGTCTAAGGTATATTTAAGAACAATAAAAATTCCTTTTTTCCAGTTAGATAAACTGCAATATTCATCAAGTTCATCAATGACCTCATTTTCAAATATCCATGCGAGTAATTCATAAACATCATGAAAATGGTTGTAAAAGGTATGTCTAGTAACACCACATTTATCAGTGACCATTTTTACTGATATTTTATTTATGGGATATTTTTGCATAAGTGATTTTAGGGAACTAGCCAATGCATTTTTAGTAACAAGTGATGCAGACATAAAATTAATCACACCTTTCCTGGTGCTTAAAGCACATAAATTGTGAGCATTATTTTAAAATTTAACTAATTATTTTAATTATGCCATACAATTTGCTGGTATATCAAGTTGTAATGAATTAATGTAAATAAATTGTAGAGTTTCAATAATGGATTGCTGCTTGCAAATAATGTATAATAGTATTTGAGTATGTTTTAGAAATGAGGGTGTAAGAAGTGAAAAATATAAGAAAGTTGATTTTGGGATGCATAATAATTGTTATGGCTGTAGGAATTTTAATATATAAATATCATTTATCTAATATTGATTCAAATGCATATTTATCAGGTAATGGTGAAAGTCAAAAAAGCTTTGAAGTGTATGATGGAAATGGTGAAGATAGCGGAAATATTAAAAAATTTGACTTTAAAAAGTTTGATGGCAGATGGTCTTTTATGAAGTTTACATCTAGTAAAGGAAATAAAATAAATATTAGTGATAATACAAAGATTGGAGCTGGAAGGTTCTATCTTGTAGTTTTAGATTCTAAGTATAATATTGTGGCAAAAAAGAATGAAACAAGTGATAAAGGAAACATAGAATTTACTACACCTAGAGATGGGGAATATACAATTAGAATTGCTGGTGAAAAAGCAAGTGGTAAATTTGATATAAGCGTAAATGCAAAAGAAAAGGTAGATATATCTCACATGGATTTTTGGAGCTAAATAAAAATCAATATTAATATATTATAAAAATTTAATTGGTTATAAAGATTCACACCTAAAATTCCGTAGGTACGGAGGAATTTTTTTCTTGTACTTACTGTGGGAGCGAAGGAACAATGCTTTGTCACATTAAAAAAATTCTATAAATCTAAGGTAAAAAAATCATAAAATTCTAAGATATTTTATGATTTTTTTACCAAGATTTATTAGAGTTTTTTAAACTGTTCCTTCAGCATTGTTCCTTCGCATTTCCTTTAAGGCTTCTTTTTCATAATTTATTTCTGAAGAAGTTCTAACACCTAACCGCCTAAGAATAGGTACTGGTGGACACCAACCTTTGATGGCATGCTGTAATAGAAAACCTCCTGCTATTCCAGAAATGACAAACCATTTTTTATTTACCGTAAATCCAAGTACAGTGCCTAAAATTACAACAGCTGCTGCATTGGTTTCAAGTAATCTTTCAATATCCCATTCTTTATTTAACTCATTTATTCTAGCTAGAATTTCTTCATTTGATTTATTAGTATAGCTTGAGATATTATCTAGAGTTTCTTTTCTAATTCTTTGGTTAGTACATTTACTAGTATGCAGTTCTACTCTTTTAGTGGTGGCTGGAATATTTAGCGTCATAAAATCCCTCCTATAATTTGTGTTTAAATTAGTTTATCCATATAAATGAAGTGTGATACAATAAAAGTATTATGAACTAAAGGGGAATAATGTATGTACAGTGTAATGATAATTGAAGATGATAAAAAGATAACGAGCCTTATAAAAAATCATCTTGAGAAGTATGGATATAAAACATATACTGTAGGTGATTTTTCTAATGTAAAAGGAGAATTTGTAAAAAGCAATCCAAGCATTATTCTTATGGATATAAATTTACCCGTATTTGATGGTTTTTATTGGTGTAGGGATATAAGAACAATTTCAAATGTTCCTATAATATTTATATCTGCGAGGGATTCTGATATGGATCAGGTTATGGCAATCGAAAACGGTGGTGATGACTATATAACAAAACCATTTTCTTATGATGTTCTTCTTGCAAAAATAAAGGGAGTTATAAGGAGAGTTTATGGAAGTTATGCTGAAAGTGGAAGTAGTGATATATTTGAGGTAAGTGGATTATTTTTACATATAGATCAAAATACCATAGAATATAAAAACAAAAGTTTGGAACTTAGCAATAAGGAATTTCAGATAATATACTTACTTTTGAAAAATATAAATAGGATTGTTTCTAGAGAAACCTTATTAGAAGGATTATGGAATGATGTGGATTTTGTTGATGATAATACTTTGTCTGTTAATATGACGAGGGTTAGAAAAAGATTAGAAGACATAGGAATTAAAAATGCTATTGAAACTAAACGAGGACAGGGATACAAACTGATAAATAACTGGAATTTATAACAGTGGATAGTTGACAGAGGACAATTGACAGTTAAGGATGATTTATCTTTCGCTTCTCTCAGACACTGTCCTCTGTCAATTGTCCATTGTCAACTGATATATGTTCATATAACCAACATGTTCCAAAACAGAATTCAGCTAATTTTAATATTCTAAGTTGTCTATCTTTAAAGATAAACCACTCTGAAACTTGAAATTTATTTGTACTAAAATGCCGTCTTCTGGGCATTATGGTGCACATGAATTTAAATAGTTGAAGCGGTTTATCTATATATGGGGTGAGCAAGTGAAGTTAAAGGATTTTTTGAAGGATAAATTGTCTTATATGGTAGTTTATTTTTTTAGTAATGCATTAGTCATTTTAATAATGTATTTGTCTTTAATAATAAATAAAGTTAAGTTTTCAAAAGGCAATGTAGTTTATGCCTTTTTAATCTCATTATTTTTGTTTATAGTATTTTTAATATATGATTATTATAAAAGTAAAAGCTTTAAAAGCCAGCTAAATAGAATATTAAATTCAGAGGATGATTTAGATTATATATTAAACTTAGGAACTCCTAATACTGAAGAGCAGGCTGCATTTAAAAAGATTCTAATTAAGTTATACAAAATTTGCAATAATAAAACAGTAAATTATGAGGAAGAACATAAGCAGTACATATATTTTGTAAATCAATGGGTACATCAGATGAAAACACCTGTATCAGTTATTAATCTTATACTTCAAGATGAAGTGAATGAAGAAAATAAAAAATTATTCGAAAGCATAGCGGAAGAAAATGAAAAACTTCAGCATGGCCTTGATATGATGCTGTACAATGCAAGGCTTAATGAGTTTAATGGTGATTTTAACGTAGAAAAGCTTGATATAATAGATATTGTTAGAAAAGTTATTAACGAAAATAAAAAATCTCTAATAAGAAATCATATTTTCCCTAAGATAATTAATAATGAAAATATAGCAGTAGAAACAGATAGAAAGTGGATTTCTTTTGCTATAAATCAGATAGTAGTAAATGCTATAAAGTATTCTAGAGCTAAGGCAGGGGAAAATAAGCATATTACTTTTGATATTGTAGAAGAAGCTTCAAAAATTATATTGTCTATAAAAGATGAAGGTATAGGAATACCAAAAGAGGATTTAACAAGAGTATTTAATGCCTTTTTTACTGGTAAGAATGGAAGAAAAACAGATGAATCTACGGGGATGGGAATGTATCTTGCAAAAAGAATATGTGATAAATTAGGTCATGGCATCAATGTAAAATCGGAAGAAGGAAAGGGTGCTGTTTTTTCTATTGAGTTTTATAAGAATAAAAGTATATTTAATCTTTCAACATTGTAAGATTAAATTTGTGTTTGAAAGGGAAATCGATACATTGGTTTCTCTATTTTTTTTATAATAGAGGTAAATCAGAGCACAATTCACAGTTAACAATGAATTTAGTGTGTATGTAATATAAAGTTTGGAGGAATTGTAAATGTCAGTATTAAAAGCAGAAAATATAACTAAAGTTTATGGAGATAAAAGAGGCGGATTAAAAGTAAAAGCTCTTGATAAGTTTAATATAAATGTTGAAAAAGGAGAATTCGTAGGGGTTATGGGACCTTCGGGAAGTGGAAAGAGTACTCTTTTAAATATTCTTGCAACAATAGATACTCCATCTTCAGGAGAAATTTTTATAAATGGGACTAATATATCAAATCTTGATGATAAGAAAGCTGCTTTATTTAGAAGAAATGAATTGGGGTTTATATTTCAAGATTTTAATTTACTTGACTCACTTTCAATAAAAGAAAATATAATACTTCCACTTGTAATGGATAAGATGAAAGTTAGTGAAATAGAAAAACGGGTTCAAAGTATTGCAGAGATACTAAATATAGAGAAGATTTTAGAAAAAAGGCCATATGAAACTTCAGGAGGTCAGCAGCAGAGAGCAGCCTGTGCGAGGGCGTTAATTCACAATCCAAGTTTGATACTTGCGGATGAGCCAACAGGAAATCTTGATTCAAAAGCTGCGGAAGATGTTATGGAGTCGCTGGAAAAGCTAAATCGTGAAAATGAAGCTACAATTATGATGGTTACTCATGATCCATTTTCAGCAAGTTTTTGTAAACGAATTATAATGATTAAGGACGGAAAGTACTTTTTGGAAATTGTAAGAGGTGGAAATCGCCAAGCTTTCTTTAAGGAAATTATGGATGCACTTACTCTTATAGGAGGAAAAAACAATGACCTTGCGTAGTATTATTTTAAAAAACATAAAAGGAAATTTAAATAAATTCATAATGTATTATTTAAGCAATGCTTTTGTGGTAATGGTATTCTTTATATTTGCAAATTTTATATATAGTCCTAATATAAAGAATGTAAAGACCATGGGTCAAATGGGAGCAATTATGTCAAACATAATGCTTTTATGTGAATTTGTAATAGTTGTATTCACCCTTGTTTTTACTAATTATTCTATTTCAAGCTTTTTAAAATCCAGGGAAAAGGAATTTGGACTTTTATCTATGTTTGGATTTACAAAAAGCGAAATAAGAAAATATGTAATGCTTGAAAATCTTATTGTTTCTTTACTTTCAATTTTAACAGGATTATTACTTGGAATTTTATTTTCTAAATTATTTTTTATGGCAGTTTCAGCAATTTTAGCCTTGGATTCAGAACTTACACTAACAATATCATTTAAGGCTTTAGCTTTAACTATTGCTTGTTTCTTAGTTTTATTTCAAGGAATGGGCTTTATAGTGAGCCATAAAATTAAGAATAATAACATAATACAGCTTTTAAAAGGAGCAAGAATTGCAAAACCAGTACCAGAGTTCTCAAAAAAGAAAGCAATTTTGTCTATAGTTCTTATTGTAGCTGGGTATTTAATGGCAGCATTTTCATATCAGGCTATAGTGTTCACTATGTTTCCTATTTTAGGGTTAACGGTTTGGGGAACTTACCTACTTTATTCACAGTTTAGTGTATATTTTACAAATAAGCTTCAAAATAACAAGAATTTCTTTTACAAAGGACTTAATATGGTAGCGCTTTCTCAAATGATTTATAAATTAAGTGATAATGCAAAGATACTTTTTGCTGTGTCAATACTTTCAGCTGTGACTTTGACTTCATCTGCTAGTGTGTATTCATTTCAGAAAGCTATTGAAAATGATACGATTTTAAATTCTCCACATGACGTAAGTTTTATTGAGAGGGGGATAAATACTCATAAGGTAATAATGCCTAAAAAGGCTGAAAAAGTTTTTGACAAATACGGGAACGAGATAGAATATAAAAATAAAGTTATACTTATAAATGGAACTAGTACATCACCTTTTAAAAATAAAGCTTTTAAGTATAACAATGGTGACAGTAAAGACCAATTTTATATTATGTCTAATGCTGATTATAATTCTTTAGCAAAACAGCAAAAAAAGCCAGTCTTTTCACTTAAAAAAGGAGAAGCAATTATATATTCTCATAGCTTTGAAGGAAATAAAAGTGTTAAAACTTCAGAGGATAATGAGCATTTGGAGCTAAAGGTTGATGATAAAAGTCTTAAATATAATATAATTGAAGAAGCAGCAGGTACTGTAATTAATGCAGATGAAATAAATACTAACACAATTGTAGTTAACGACAAAGAATTTGGTTTGCTTAAGAGTAAAATTTCAGGTGAAGAATTTAGCGTTTATTATAGTTACAATATAAAAAATTGGATGAAAGCAGAAAAAGCTGTTAGTGAGCTAAAAAATGAGATACCAAAAGAAATGAAAGCTCAGTTTACAGAAAGGGTAATATCATTTTCTAGTAATATGAAAGGTATGTCGATCTTCTTCTTTATAGGAACTTTTATTGCAATATTATTTTTTATAGCAACAGGCAGTATACTTTATTTTAAGCTGTTTAATGAAATTCAAAAGGATAGGCAAGAATTCATATCCTTGAAGAAGATAGGCATATCTGGAACTGAAGTGAAAAAAATAGTGAGTTTTCAGTGCCTTATAATTTTTTTCTTGCCTTTTGTTATAGGCGTTAGTCACACAAGTTTTGCAATAGCAGCTCTCAGTAATATGTTACAAGCCAGCCTCAGCTTATATTTAATGATTATTGTAGGGATCTATTTGTTACTTCAAATAATTTATTTTAGTTTTGCAAAAGCAATGTATGTTAAACAGATAAATAGTTGGCAATAGATGTTACTGGTGGAAAAAATGTTTTTAGAATTTTAGGAGGAAGGTTTTATGAATGCTATTTTAAAAAAATAGGATTAACTAATCAAAATCCAGTACTTATTTTAAATGCACCAGATGAATATAAAGAAAGTTTGTTTGAAATAATTGCAAAAAAATAAAATTCCAGAAGGTTTAATGCCTTTTGGAATTTTATTTTTTGTATCAAGAAAATGTTGACAAGGTTATAGTGTTTATATATAATGTGTATTGTGTATATGCTGTGTATTACATACATTAACAGTATCGAAGATGGAGAGAAAATCAAATGAATATTATTATTTCAAATGTATCAGATAAACCTTTGTATGAGCAGATAAAAGAACAAATTAAAAATGCAATAATTAGTGGCGAATTAGAAGATGGAGAAGCACTTCCATCCATTAGAGCACTAGCGAATGATTTACATGTTAGCGTTCTTACAACTAGAAGAGTATATGATGAACTTGAGTCGGAAGGCTTTGTTATAACAAAAGCAGGAAAAGGATCATTTGTAGCACCAGAAAATCTTGAACTTTTGAGGGAATCAAAGAGGCGTATGGTGGAAACAAAGCTTTTGGAGGCATGGGAAACAGCCAAATCACTTGGAATTTCTAAAAAAGAATTGTATTCTATGATGGATTTATTATTTGAGGAGGATTAGTAATGAATAATATTTTGGAGGTAAATGGATTAAAAAAGAGTTTTGAAAATTTTAGTTTAAAAGATGTTAGTTTTTCACTTAGAGAAGGGTGCATAACAGGATTTATTGGTATAAATGGTGCGGGAAAAACCACGACAATAAAATCAATTCTTGGACTTAATATAAAGGATGCAGGAAGTATTAAATTATTTGGAAAGGAAATTGAAGCAAATGAACGAGAACTTAAAAATCGCATAGGGGTTGTTTTAGATGATGGATATTTTTATGATGATATGACGCTTATGGAGATGAAAAATATCGTTGCTCCTGCCTATTCAAATTGGGATGAAGCAGTATTTAAAAAATATATAGCACGTTTTAAACTGCCACTTAAACAGAAAATATCTACATTATCGAAGGGTATGAGAATGAAATATAGTATTGCTTTGGCACTAGCACATCATGCGGATTTGCTTATTATGGATGAACCAACAAGTGGACTTGATCCATTAGTAAGAAGTGAGCTAATGGACATACTTTTAGAATTTATGAAGGAAGATGGCAAAAGCGTATTTTTTTCTACACATATTACATCTGATTTGGATAAAGTAGCGGATATATTAATTTTAATTGATAACGGTAGGATTGTATTGAATGAAGAAAAGGACATAATAATGGACACTCATGGATTAGTTAAGGGCAGTAAAGACATGCTTAATGAAAATACAAGAAAATTATTTTTAAAGCTTCATGAAACTAATTACAATTTTGAAGGAATTACAAATAACAAAGAAGCTGTTCGTAAGCAAATAAAAAATGTAATAATAGAAAGACCAACTATTGAAGATATTATGCTTGCATATATAGGAGGGGATAATAATGCTGCTTAGTCTTATTAAAAAGGATTTTTTATTAGTAAAGAAATATTTGTTGCTTTTTATTATTTTTGCAGGTGGAGCACCAATTTTTCTTAATATACGCTCAGGAAATAGTGTTGGAATTTTGGGATTCTATGTTACTATAATTGTGCTTGAATATACATTAAATACTATGATATGGCAGTTAGAAGATAAGTATAAAGGTTCCATATTACTCTGTACAACTCCCTATACACGAAAAGCCTTAGTAGAGGCAAAGTATTTATTGGTTTTTATAATTTTTATTTGTAGCTGTATTAGCTATGCAATTGCAGAGTTTGTAGTACCTGCTAATGCAATTAAGATAAATATTTCTCAGATTGGAATTTCTCTTTTAATTGTAGCTACTTTTTTTGATATTACCATACCAGCCTTGTATAAGTTTGGTTTTACGAAATTAAGAAATATAATGGTAATGGTTATTTTTATAGTACCATTTATTTCAGGTTATATAGCAAAGGCGCTGCAATCTAATACCATTGACTTTCAGTATATTACTTCATTGCCTAAACTAGTGCAGAATTTAGGACCTTATGCTCTTACTTTAATAATTACTGGTATTTCTATGGCACTATCAATTAACATTTATTCTAAGAAAGATTTGTAATATAGGAGAGAAGAAAAATGGAAACTTTTATTTTTTTTATAGCTTTTATAGTATTGGTAGTTGTAATTAGGATAGTATTTAATATATTAAGAAAGCAATAATTCAGCAGAATAATTTCTAACCTTAAAGTAGATAATAAATTTTGTATTAAAAATCTAGTTTAATGGGAGGAATTGTTTATGCCAGCAACAATGAATATACCAGCAGGATCACTCAGAACAGGAGGAAATCCACATCAAACTTGTATAGATGCATGCGGAAAATGCGCTCAGGTGTGCGAAGAATGCTTGGATATGTGCTTGCAAGAGCAAGATGTAAGTGCAAGAAGAAATTGTATTAAAACTCTTCAAGACTGTGCAGAAATATGTTCTACATCATCTTGTTTTATGTCAAGAGGCAGCGGAAGTATAAAAGAAATATGTAATGTATGTGCAACAATTTGTGACAGATGTGCAACTGAGTGTAGTATGTTTCAAGATCAGCATTGTAAAACTTGTGCAGATGTCTGCAAGCAATGTGCAACTGAATGCAGAAATATGTCTACTAGCATGCAATAAAAAATAGCGAAGCAACAACATCTTGAAATATTAAATAAGATTTATAAAATTTTATTTAAACTATTTCTTCAATGTTGTTACTTTGCTGAACTAAAAATGCAAAGAATATACATATATCGGGGTTTGGATGGACAATATGATTCTTAGATAAAATGTTAGATACTTTATATTTCTATAGTCCGTTTAATACAATGTAAATTATCAAAATTTATTTAACTATAAAGCTTAACGCCTAAAATTCCGTAGGTACGGAGGAATTTTTTCCTTGAACTACCGTGGGAGCGAAGAAATAATGCTGAAGGAACAGTTAAAAAAAACTCTAATAAATCTTGGTGGAAAAATCATGAAATACTTAGATATTTCAATTGTCTGAGCATTTTCTCAGCGAGTTATTGAAATATCTTAGTATTTTATGATTTTTCTACCTTAGATTTATAGAGTTTTTTTTATGCGACGAAGCATTATTTCTTCGCTAATTTTTTTTCAAAATCCTCTACCATTTTCTTAGTCATTAATCCACCAACTGGACCTCCAACATATCCATTTGATTTTGAGGCTACATTGCCACCATAGCCCTCATTAAATCTAATACCAATTTCATTTGCAGTTTCCTCTTTTAATTTTTCGAGTTTTCCTCTTGCACCTGGAACTAATGGTCTATGACTCATAAAAAAACACCTCCATATCAGTATTAGTTTTAGACTTTTCTGAAATTGTATACTTGGTAATGTATAGCTGTATCACCTTAAATATCAGAGTTGTAACAATTTTTTTTAAAATTACATAGACTAAAATGTAATATTAAATTGGAGGTAGCTATGTATTTTAATCAATATCAATGCCCTTTTTTAGATGAAAGTTACTGCGGATACAGAAATGAGATGAATATGAATAATAGACCTAGGAGAGCTGTAGCAAATATAGTAGGAGGACCATTAGCACCCAATATTAGAGGTACTGTAACATTTACAGATGTGAGAGGTGGAACTGAGGTTTCAGTTGAAGTTAATGGACTTCCTCCATATAGACCTGGAGCAGCTGGAAGACCTCAAGTTGGACCTCATGGCTTTCATATACATCAAGGTGGAAGCTGTAGAGTTGGGAATAATGCACAGCCATTTACAGCAGCTGGAGAGCACTGGAATCCTACGAATCAGCCTCATGGTAATCATGCAGGAGATTTTCCAGTTCTATTTTCAAATAATGGATATGCTAGAATGACATTTTTTACAAATAAGTTTAGAGTTCCACAAATTATAGGTAAGACAGTAGTAATTCATGAAGGGCCAGATGATTATAAAACTCAACCAGCAGGTGGTTCTGGAAGAAGATTGGCATGTGGTGTTATTCAGGCGGCAAGGTAATAATTTAATGTATAAAATTCTTAGAGATTACTAAAAATTATATATTGACAAAGGGATTTAAAAAATTATAAAATAGGACCTTGGAAAGGTTTAATTTAACAGATAAAAGAGCGTATAGATATACTACCTAGAAATTTAAAGTTATCCCAAAATTGTGAACTATATAAAATTAGTTTACAGTGCACAATATATAGTATATTTATATATTAAATACGTAGGAGGATCGCCATGAAGTATTTGAAAATTGCTTGCACCAATGAAGCAAAGAAATATTTTTCAACTACCAGAACTTTGGTCTGGGCGCAAGATACTGATTATACAGATGTAGCTGCAGTAGTATTAATTGATTCTGATGTGGAATTAATTAATAAGGTTTATGATACAAAATTTGAAATACCAGTTTTTGTTGTTTTGAAAAATATAAATAAGCTTAGCAATGAACTAACAAGTAAGGTTTATAGTTCTGTAAAGGTAAATGAAATTAACATAAAGTCTTACAGCTTGAATATTGAAGCTGCGGCAAGCAAATATGAGGATATGGTATTACCTACGTTTTTTAAAATGTTAAGTAATTATGCAAATCAAAAAAACTTGCAGTTTGATTGTCCGGGACATCAGGGAGGAGAATATTTTCGCAAGCATCCAGCAGGAAGATGCTTATACGATTTTTACGGTGAAAATGTTTTTCGTTCAGATATTTGTAATGCGGATGTTGAGCTTGGAGATTTATTAATACATGAAGGACCTGCTATGCAGGCTGAAGTTCATGCAGCAAAAGTATACAATGCTGATAAGACTTATTTTGTAATGAACGGAACAAGCACATCTAATTCTGTGGCTATAAATGCTGTAGTTGCTCCTGGCGATCTAGTATTATTTGATAGAAATAATCATAAATCAGTTTATAATTCTGCACTGGTTCAATCAGGTGGCAAGCCTGTATATTTAGAAACTGCACGTAATCCATTTGGATTTATTGGAGGTATAGATGAACACTGCTTTGATCAAGAATATTTACGGGATTTGGCAGCTAAAGTTGATGCTGTGAAAGCTAAAAATAAAAGGCCTTTTAGATTAGCAGTTATTCAGCTTGGAACTTATGATGGAACAATTTATAATGCAAGATATGTTGTTGATAAAATTGGACATCTATGTGATTATATTTTGTTTGATTCAGCCTGGGTTGGATATGAGCAGTTTATTCCAATGATGAGAGAGTGTTCACCTCTACTATTAAACCTTGGACCAGAAGATCCAGGTATTTTAGTTACTCAATCTGTTCATAAGCAGCAAGCGGGATTTTCACAAACCTCTCAAATACACAAGAAGGATAGTCATATAAGAGGGCAAAAACGTTATGTAGATCATAAGCGTTTTAATAATTCTTATATGCTTCATGCATCTACAAGTCCATTTTATCCACTGTTTGCAGCTCTAGATGTTAATGCTAGAATGCAGGAGGGAGAAGCAGGCAAGAGGCTTTGGGAGGATTGTATAAAACTAGGTATAGAAGCAAGAAAATCTGTTTTGAAAAAATGCTCGCTATTTAAGCCATTTATTCCACCAATAGTTAATGGAATGAAATGGGAAGAATACGATACAGAAGAAATTGCTAATAATATTGAATTTTTTAAGTTTAAGCCTGGAGAAAAGTGGCATTCTTTTGAGGGATATGGAGAAAATCAGTATTTTGTAGACCCAAATAAGTTTATGCTTACGACGCCTGGTATTGATGCTGAAAGCGGGGAATATGAGGATTTTGGAATTCCAGCTACTATTCTTGCAAGTTATTTAAGAGAAAATAAAATTATACCAGAAAAGAATGATTTAAATTCTATATTATTTTTATTAACACCAGCAGAAAGTATTGAAAAAATGAACAAGATGATAGATCAACTCGTTAAATTTGAAGAACTTGTACAAAAAGATTTGCCACTAGAGCAGGTATTACCTAGACTTTATAGCAATAATTCAGAGCGTTATAAGGGATATACTATTAGGATGCTTTGCCAGGAAATGCATGATTTTTATAAAAATAATAATGCAAAGGCGTACCAACAAAAGTTATTTAGAGCAGCTTCCTTTCCGGAGCAGGTGATTTCAGCACAGGAAGCTAATTGGGAACTAGTTCGTAATAACTGTAAGCTTGTTTTATTAGAGGATATTGTGGGAGAAGTTGCGTTAGAGGGTGCACTGCCATATCCACCTGGAATATTTTGCGTTGCTCCTGGTGAGAGATGGAATAAAGTTGCACAAAAATATTTTTTAATATTAAAAGATGGAATAAATAAGTTTCCAGGCTTTTCACCTGAAATTCAAGGAGTGTATCTAGAAAGAGAAAATGGCATTATTAATGCTTATGGATATGTGTGGAATAAATAAAAGAGTTGATTTTTATTAATTGAATAAAATGCTGTAAATACATAGAAAAATGATTTACAGTATTTTATTTTTGTTGAAATAAGGCTTTTGAAAATTTATATATTAAGTGCAATAAGTGATTATTCATACGTTAATTTTGTACTTGAAATGAGTTTCTAGTTTATATATAAATTAATTTAATACATAAAGTCTAAGATGGAAAAATCGTAAGTTCTTGCAATGTGTTTGCTAAATGTGAAATTTAATAATATATGAGAATATATAGTAAATTGTTAAGAGTACGATAATATATATAATAACTTTCAAGTTTCAGGAGGGTTTATTTTTATAGATAGACCGCTTCAACTATTGAAAATCATGTGCACCATAATGCTAGAAGACGGTATTTTGGTACAAATAAATTTCAAGTTTCATAGTAGTTTATCTTTAGTAATAGATTTTATTATGTTGACGGGAAGTGCATAACAATGGAGGGGAATTTTTATGAATAAAAAACAGTACAAAATTTCTATTAAAGTAAAGTTACTTGGAATTATTATTCCATTGATGGCTATAGCAGTGGCAGCATTAATTATCATTTCGTATATTGAATGTAGGCGAATTATAACTAATTCAGCAAGCAATTTACTAGAAACTTCAAGTAAAAAACAAGTTAATCAAATTGAAGCATGGTTAGATGAAAATTTAGCATCATTTAATTCTGCAAAAAATCTAATTGAAGACACAAGTTTAGATGATACACAATTGCAAAAGCTTTTAAATAAATATTATGGATATAATGATAATTATCCAGAAGGATTGTACATAGCAGATGGAAGTGGAAAATTATTAAAAGCACAAAAATCGAATAAAACTGATAAGGATATATTAAATTCGGTATGGTATAATGAGGGACTTACTAGAATTAATATGGCATTTGGTACTCCTTATAAAAATGAAGCAGGTAAAAATGTAATTAGCGCTTCTGCTATATTAAATGATAACTCCGGAAAAGTAAGGGTGATATCTGCGGATGTCTCGCTAGATAAAATATCAGTAATTGTAAATTCGCTTATTGACATGAAAAATGCGGAAAGTATTTTGGTAAATAAAAATGATAAAACGGTACTAGCTTACGAAGATAGTTCACTAATTTCAACTAAACTTAGCTCAAGGAATGATAATAAGTTTCTTAGTGATATTGCTGTAAAGCTTAATAATAAGCAGTATAATTCATGTGAACTTGAAGGAAATATGGTTTCATTTAATCAAGTACAAGGGACAGATTGGATTCTCGTATCTTATGTTCCAACTAAATCAATTCTTTCAGATGTTTCAAGACTTCGTAATTTTATGATTATAGTAGCTATTATATCTATTATAATATTAGCTATTTTTGTAGAAAGAGTAGTGCAAATAGTTATTAAACCAATAAGAAAACTTACGGATGCGATTGTATCAATGACAGATGGCGATTTTACAGTTGATGTAAAGGTAAAGGGAAACGACGAAATTGCTGTTATGCTTAAGTGTGTAAAAAAGTTTATAGATGTGATGCGTAATATGATAAGCAATATTGAAGGAGCTTCAAACAAATTAAACGGACAAGCTAATGAAAGTACAATAATTTCGAAGGAACTTTATGATTCCTCCAAACTTCAATCTCAATCTATGGAAAACTTAAATGATACAGTAGAACAATTGGTAACATCAGTTAATGAGGTTGCAGAAAATACAACAAAACTAGCCAATGTTGTTGCTGATACGAGAAGTGATAGTGATATTGTAGACGACAAGATACAGAGTACTATTAGTGTTTCTGAAAAAGGTAAAAAAGATGCGGAAAAGGTAAATACAGCTATGGAAAATATAAGACAATCCGTAACATCTCTTGAACAAGCTATAAATAAAGTAGGAAAATCTTCAGTTGAGATTGCTAACATTATCAATATAATTGGAGATATTGCTGAGCAAACTAATCTTTTATCGTTAAATGCATCTATAGAAGCAGCGAGAGCCGGAGAAGCTGGAAAAGGCTTTGCAGTTGTAGCTTCGGAAATTGGCAAGCTGGCAAATACAAGTTCTAAGTCAGTTAAAGATATTTCAAATCTTATAAATGAAATAAATAAGCTGGTTTCAGATACTGTAAAACAATCACATGAAAGTGCAAATAGTATTACGGAAAGTAGTTACTTGATAAGTGGTACTGCAGATACTTTTAATAATATTTTTGAAATGGTTAATGAAACAAATAAGTTAATTCAAAATATGATTGAAAAAATAGGACATTTAGATGATGTTGCAGCATCAGTAGCGGCTATATCAGAAGAACAGGCTGCAAGTGCAGAAGAAATTTCAGCAACTTCAGAAGTTATGGTTAATCAAGCAAATAATATTATGGAAGACAGCCAAAAGATATCTAATGATGCAGAAAAGCTGTCAAATACATCTGATGAACTTGATAAGCAGATCCAAATATTTAAGTTATAGATAATTTTACATTGTATTTTACAAGTAAAGTTTTCAAGGAGGATAAATTGATGAGGAAGAAAATATCTATATTATTAATTATAATTACGGTTTTTACTATTTTTTCAGGATGTAGTTCAAATAGTACAACATCTTCAAGTAATAAAGTGAAAGTTTTACTATCAATATCAGATGGATCTGATGACTACCGTAAATTGATGATAGATAATGCAAAAAGTTATGCGGAAAGTCAAAATATAAAACTAACAGTTATGGATGCAGCTGACTCTGTAGAGGCACAAGTATCCCATATGAAAGAAGCCGCTTCGGACAGGTATAATGTTATAATATGTGCTCCAGTAGATCCAAATACATCCTTAGAACTTGAAAGAGCTTCTAAAGGAATTCCAATAGTATTTATAAATACTATGCCAGATGATAGTGTATTAGAAAGAAACAAATATATATATGTAGCTTCAAATGAGAAGGTAGCTGGTAAGTATCAAGCTGAGTATATTAGTAATTACTTTAAAGATAAAAACGATATTAAGATTGTTTTATTTGAGGGGGAAAAAGGTCCCACTGCTAGAGAACGTACAGAGGCAATAAAGGATACTTTGCGTGAAAGAGGGATAAAAGCAGAGTACGTTTTTGAAGATCATGCGGATTGGAGTAGAGAAAAAGCAAAAGAAATGTTTAATATATTTTTGTCTACTGGGAAAAAATTTGATTGCGTACTTGCTAATAATGACTCTATGGCACTTGGAGTAATAGAGTCGCTTAAGGAAAATAAAATTAATAATCAGGCAATACCTGTCTTAGGAATTGATGCTCTAAGTGATGCACTTAATGCTATTAAAGATGGTAGCATGAAACTTACAGTTTATCAGTCTGCAAAAGGTCAAAGCATAAGTGCAGTTAAAGCAGCTGTAAAGTTAGGCTCAGGAGATACTTTATCTGGCTTGCAAAATTTAACTAGTGATGGTAAGTATATATGGGTGCCATTTGAAAAGGTAGATAAGAACAATGTGGATAAATATATGAATTAGTAAAGTAACAACGCTTCATTGTCTTTCAAGATTAGCGAAGTAACAGTATTGAAGAGATGATTTATAATTTTCATTTAACATCTTAAAATGCTGTTACTTTGCACTTTTTTTTATTTTACTAATATAATTCCACAAACTAAAAGAGAAACTGCCCATATTTTAATTGATATCTTATTGATTTTATTCACATATTTAAAACCTATCCACTCTAATGGTCCAGAGGCTACACCGATACCTGAAATAATAAAAATTATACCTATTACTGAAGGAAATATTGAGTTGGAAATTATGGAAATGCCTAAAATAGATATCCAAAGTCCCATGCATAAAAATCCCATTGTTTCACCAATTGAATTCCCTGTATAAACGTGAAATGAGTTAAAAATAAGAGCAATAGTATCTTTAGTTTTTGAATCAGTATTTTCTCTTATATATGCTTTTGATAAAGTATCAGCTAAAAAAACCCATCGCATAAGACCTAAGCAATAGAAAATGCCGGCTGTAATGCCAAAAGAAGTTCCAATAATTAAATATGGTGTTTTATTTGTATTTAAAATTTTATAGAAAATTGTAGATGTAGGGATAAGCATTAAGGAACTCAAGACAAAGAGCATCCAAAAAAACTTTAATGGCTTTCCGCAGCTTTGATATTTATTGAGAATTGAATCTACTGGTTCTCTAAGAATGCTTGGATAATTAAAAAGTTTTGCAATGCCTATGTTGCTTATGGCAAAACCTATTCCAACTAAAATAATAAAAATACCTGATAATTTGTAAAATGTAATTAAATTCATAATAAATCCTCCTCAAAATAGTTTAGTAGCTAAAACATAATCCGTGAAGTAACAATGCTTTATCGCGTTAAAGAAATTCTATAAATCTAAGGTTTAAAAATCATAAAATGCTAAGATATTTCAATAACTCGCATACGCTCAGACAGATTGAAATATCTAAGTATTTTACAATTTTTGAACCAAGATTTATTAGAATTTATTTAAATCGTTCCTTCAGCATTGTTATTTCACTTCCACAGTAGTGCAAGGAAAAAATTCCTTCGTATCTACGGAATTTTGAACGTGAATTTTTATAGTACATTAAAAACTTTTAATTTAGAATTTTTAGGTTCTAAGTTGTTACCTACAAGTTTTTGCTAGTCCTTTGGCCAATTTAATATAGTCCAATCTAAAAAGTTATTTATGGCTTTAATGTCATTTTCGCTTGAAGTACTGAAATATTGGTGTATTTTGTTGTAAAGTTTTTTATGATATTCATTATGCATTGTATTTACTTTTTCACCTTGCTTAGTAAGTTTATAAAAAACATCTTTTTTATTGTCGGGGCTTTGGTATTGTTCAATTAGTCCCTTTTTTATAAGCTTATTTGTAACTTGACTAACAGCACCATTGGTTATGCCTAAAATGCTTGAAAGTTCGCTTGCATTGACATTTTTATGATTGTATATTGCTTCAATAGTATGAATTTCGGAATGGTAAAGAACATCACCAGTTCCATAGTCTTTAGGCTTTTTATTGCTTTGATTCATAATATTTAATATACGTTCAGCTTTTTCTATGATTTCTAGTTCTTTGTTCATTTTCATCACCAAAATTATTTTATAGCAGCTAAACAAAAATGTCAATATGTTTTAGCAACTAAAATATATTTGCTATTGACTTTGCCCTTAGGGTAAGCCTTAGACTTTTACAAGAGGAGTTGATAAAATGGCAAATGATATTGTATTAGAGGTATCTAATCTAACTAAGAAGTACGGTGATTTTACTGCTGTAAATAATTTAAGTCTAAAGGTAGCACGTGGAGAAATTTTTGGACTTCTTGGACATAACGGTGCTGGAAAGTCTACCACCAGTGAGTGCATTCTTGGAACTAAAAAGTTTGAGGGTGGGAAAATAAGTCTTCTTCAAATGAATCCAGCAAGGGATAGAAAAAAGCTTTTTCAAAAAGTAGGAGTTCAGCTTCAAGAATCTAATTATCAAGACAAAATAAAAGTTAAAGAAATATGTGAAATGACAGGGGCACTTTATGAAAATCCAGCTGACTATAAAAATATTTTAAAAGATTTTAAGCTTTATGATAAAAGAAATAACTTTGTTTCTGATTTATCTGGAGGACAAAAGCAGAAGTTATCTGTTTTACTTGCACTTATTCCAAATCCAGAGATTGTGTTTTTAGATGAACTTACAACGGGGTTAGATGTTAAAGCTAGAAGGGACATATGGGGGTATTTAAAAAAACTAAAGAATAAAGGGATATCGATTTTTTTAACTTCTCATTATATGGATGAGGTTGAATATTTGTGTGATAGGATTTGTATTTTAAAAGATGGAAATATGGTTATCTCAAATACTGTTGAAAATGTAATAAAAAGCAGTGGGAAAGAAAGGCTTGAGGATGCTTATTTATATTATACAGGTGAGGAGGAATTAGAATATGAAAGCATTTAAAACTATGTTTAAAGTAGAATTTAAGCTAGAATTACGCTGCACAGAGAGCATTTTCTTTGGAATAATTTTTCCAATGGCAGTTGCAGCTTTAATAGGAGTAATATACGGAAACAAACCAGCTTTTAGAGGGGCACATTACACTATGATGCAAGCATCCTTTGCAGGAGTTATTGCTGTAGGAATTTGTGCGACGGGACTTATGGGAATTCCAATAATTATTTCGGATTATAGAAATAAAAAGATATTAAAATGGTTTAAAGTCACACCAGTTAGCCCAGTGCAAATAATATCTGTTGAAGTGCTAATATGTTTTATAATTGCTTCCATTTCGGCTTTAGGAGTTTTCTTAGTATGTAAGTTTGCCTTTTCATATACGATGTTAGGATCAGCAGTTCAATTTATACTAGCATTTGCCTTAGTTGCAATATCAGTTTATAGTATAGGAATACTCATTGCTAGTTTATCGCCTAATATGAAAATAGCAAATTTAGCATGCAATTTATGTTATTTTCCAATGCTGCTTTTATCGGGTGCTACAGTTCCATATGAGATATTTCCGGAGAGTGTTCAAAAAGTTTCAAATATACTACCGCTTACTCAAGGTATAAAAATATTAAAAGGAATTTCACTGGGAAAGCCAGTAAATAATGTTATGTTTTCGATTGTGTTTATAATGGTTGTGGCAATTTTATGTACAGCGGTATCAATAAAAACTTTTAGGTGGGAATGAAGAAACAGAGCACAGAGTACAGTGAAGGATCATTTTTCTCCGCTGTCGCTTTGACTCTAATCTATACTCTGCTTTTTACAAGAATTGTGCACTGAAAGGGGTGTGTCTATTGTATACAATAGGTATGTTTTCAAAAATAAATAGAATAACGACTAAAACTTTAAGACACTATGATGAAATAGGACTTCTTAAGCCAGAGCATGTAGATGAACTTACTGGATATAGGTACTATACTACGGCGCAGCTTCCAAAGCTTCACGAGATATTAGCACTTAAGCAAATGGGGCTTTCGCTTCAAGATATAAAAGAAGTTATTGATAATAAAGCAACTTTAAATTTGTTTTTAAAACTAAAGGCCAAAGAAATAAAAAGAAACATAGAAAATGAAGAAATGAAATTAGCGCAAATAAAGAATTTTTATAAGTTCTCACAGAAAGAAAGTGACTTTAAGTATACACCTATTATAAAAGATATACCTAAAATTATAGTTGCATCTATAAGAAAAACTATAAGCAAATATGATGAGTTGTTTTACATTAGTAGTAATATTATGGAAAAGGAATTAAATAGGCTTCAATGTGAAAGATTTGAGCCCAATTATTGTTTTACAATTTATCATGATGGAGAATATAAGGAAGAAAATATAGATGTAGAAGTATGTGAAAGAGTAATTTCTAAAAAGGAAGACAGTAAAATAGTAAAATTTAAAGAAATTGATTGTATAGAAAATGCAGTGTGTATACTTCATAAAGGTAGCTATGATAACTTTAGAGAGACATACGCTTTTGTACTTAAATGGATAGAAGAAAATAATTATGAGGTCATAGGTAGTATAAGAGAGTCATATATTGATGGTATATGGAATAAAAAGAGTGAAGAGGAATGGTTAACTGAAATTCAAGTTCCTATAAAATTACCTAAATTCTAAGTACTAGCTGCTAGACTTGAAATGTTAGAAATGAAAAATAATAAAGTTTATTGTAAGCGAAGTAAAAGTGTTGAAGTTAAAAAATACTTTTATTTCGCAATATTTTTTATTTAAGGAATTTCTATATACACGAATTTTATATGATTTATTTGGATATATATGTAATACAGAGCATACAGTATAATTGGCATAAATAATCGCTCTAATTAAGTTTTAAATAGATAATAATTTATGAAATTATAGATTATTAAATTTTATTAGGAGGGAATTATTTATGGAAATCAAGAATAGTTTAGAAAAGGCAGCCAAGCAAGCTATCGTAAATAAGGTTGTCGGATATCTTGATAAGAATCCAGAGGAAAACGTAGATAAGATATTTAAAGCAGTTCGTTTTTTAACAAAAGATAAAGTGGCAATAGAGCAAATTGAATATGTCTATAAATACTATGAAGAAGATAAAACAAAACATGATTATATTCAAGATATTTTAAAGAATACTGATAAAAAGTGTTTGAAAAAATTTTTTACTAACTTTTTTGCTAATGCTAATTGGTATGCAGAACCTAAAAAAAATAAGTATATGGAAAAGGAAAATACTAAAATACCATTTGTTATGCTGATAAGCCCATCGATGCGATGTCCACTTCATTGTAAGGGATGCTATGCGTCAAGTTTTAGCAAAAAAGATGATATACCACCTGAAGAAGTCGACAGAATAATAGGAGAGGCAAGGGATCTTGGAATTTATTATATTATAATTCTTGGTGGAGAACCTTTCTTTAATGATTATTTGCTTGATTTATATGAAAAGTATGATGATGTGATGTTTACGCCGTTTACTAGTGGTCTTCTTTTGAATGATAAAATAGCAGACAGGCTTAAAAAATGCGGAAATGTCATACCTATGCTTTCAATTGAAGGTTTTGAGAAGGATACAGATGATCGTAGAGGCAAAGGAACATACAAAAAGGTTATAAAAGCTATGGATTTGCTTCATGAGAGAGGTATTTTATTTGGAGTATCTTCGGCTGTAACAAGGACTAATATAGATACTGTATTGAGTGATGAATTTACAGATATGCTTATTGAAAAAGGCTCAAAAATGAGCTGGTATTTTTTGTTTATGCCTGTAAATGGTGAAGATAATGATTTTGATATGATGCTTACAGCAGAACAAAGGGATTTTCTTGGTAAGAGGTCACGAGAAATAAGGGCTTCAAAACCGTATTTCACAATTGACTTCTTTAACGATGCACCATATGTTGGAGGTTGTATAGCTGGCAAATATTATTTTCATGTTAATTGTAAAGAAGATGTTGAACCATGTATATTTTCTCATTTTTCTACAGTTAATTTAAAAGGAAGGCATCTTATTGATGCTTTTAGAGACCCTTTCTTTAAAAAATTAAGATCAATTCAACCATATAATAAAAATATGCTAAGGCCTTGTATGATGATAGATAATACCGATGTAATACTTAATGTATGCAAGGAGACAGGAGCTAAGCCTGATGATTATGGTGCAGAGAAAATGCTAAATGATAAGGAGTTTCATGAAAAGATAACCAATAGCGCAAATGAGTTCATACCTTATGCCGAAAAAGCATGGAAGGAAGTTTTTAATGAGAAAGGAAATGACGATTTTGCAAAAGGGTAAAATTTTTAAAGGAATAATACAAAAAATGTAGAAAGTATACTTAAGATTTAATTATAAGGAGTGATTTGTAATGAATACATTAAAAGGCACTAAAACATGTGAAAATTTAATGAAGGCATTTGCAGGGGAATCACAGGCTAGAAATAGGTATACATTTTATGCATCTGTTGCAAAAAAAGAAGGGTATGTTCAAATTGCTAATATTTTTATTGAAACTGCTGAGAATGAAAAGGAGCATGCTAAACGATTTTTTAAATTTTTAGTTGAAGATTTAAATGGGGAAGCTGTAACAATAAATGATGGTGGTTATCCCGTAGCTTTAGGTGATACAAAAGCAAATCTTATAGCAGCTGCTAGTGGTGAAAATGAAGAATGGACTGAATTGTATCCTAAATTTGCAAAAACTGCAAAAGAAGAAGGTTTTCAGAGTGTTGCAGCAGCATTTGAACTTATAGCTACAGTCGAAAAACATCATGAGGAAAGATATAAAAAATTAGTTGAAAATATTGAAAATAACAGTGTTTTTAAAAAAGATAAAAAGGAATTATGGATATGTAGTAATTGTGGATATATATATGAGGGAGAATCAGCTCCGAAAGTGTGTCCAGCTTGTTTACATCCTCAAAGCTATTTTGAAATTTTAACTGAAAAGTATTAATTAAATAGAAAGATCTGAAAGGTTTAAAATGTACCCTTTGTCAAGGACAATTTAAAAAAGTCTATACTAACATTAAGAAGATGATTTCTGTATTGAACAGGAGTCATCTTTTTTATTTCTAGCTTAATCAACATCCGTATAATAAAAATTTATATGGATATATTAATAATAAATGGAAATTAAGTCATATATTTTGTTGTATAATTAAACGTTTACAGAAGCGAAATTGGAGGGATTCATTTTGAATTTTAGAGTATTAGTTATTAATCCGGGGTCAACTTCAACTAAAATTGCGGTATTTAATAATAGAGAAGAAATTTTGGTTGAAACTTTAAGACACTCTACTGGTGAATTACAAAAATATAAAAATGTATGTGATCAATTTGAATTTAGAGAAAATGTAATACTAAAGGTATTAAAGGAAAAAGATATTGATATAAATAAATTTGATGCTGTTGTAGCAAGAGGAGGACTTCTAAAGCCTATAGTAGGTGGAACTTATAAAATTAATGAAAGGATGCTTGAAGATTTAAGAATTGGAGTTCAAGGGCAACATGCATCTAATCTTGGAGGAATAATTGCGGATGGAATTGTAAGTAAGTTAAATATTCCAGCGTACATAGTAGATCCTGTAGTAGTAGATGAAATGGATGATATTGCAAGATATTCAGGAATACCCGAAATTCAAAGAAAAAGCATATTTCATGCATTAAACCAAAAGGCAGTTGGAAAGAGATATGCAAAAGAAACTGGAAAGGACTATGAAAGCTTAAGAATAATAGTTGCCCATATGGGTGGAGGTATATCTGTAGGTGCTCACAGAGATGGACGAATAGTTGATGTTAATAATGCTCTTGATGGAGAAGGAGCTTTTTCACCTGAAAGAAGTGGAGGGCTGCCAGCTGGAGATTTAGTTAGAATGTGTTTTAGTGGAAAATATACAAAAGATGAAATGCTAAAAAAAATAACTGGCAAGGGAGGTTTTGTTGCATACCTTGGTACCAATAATGCACTTGAAGTAGAGAAAGCTGCTATTAATGGCGATGAAAAAGCCCAAAAAGTTGAAGAAGCAATGGGATATCAAGTAGCAAAGGATATAGGAGCAGCCGCAGTAGTTCTTGATGGAAAGGTAGATGCTATAATATTAACTGGTGGTATGGCATATGGAAAACCAATAATTAATTTCATATCAAAAAAAGTTTCATTTATAGCTCCAGTAGTGGTATATCCAGGAGAGGATGAAATGCTAGCCCTTGCCGAAGGTGCCCTCGATGTCCTAGAAGGCAAAGAATCAGTAAAAGAATACAATCCTACACGGGGTTTGGGCGAAAGCCCATTATCCTTCTAGAACTCCAAAAAACAACTCTCTTAAGCAACGCCGCATATACAAAGCATGCCAGCAAAGTAAAGCCACGGGGTTTGGGCGAAAGCCCATTATCCTTCTAGAACTCCAAAAAACAACTCTCTTAGCAACGCCACAAATACAAAGCATGCCAGCAAAGTAAAGAATTGATTATAAATTTTTTATTTGGTGTGATAATGTTTTCTTTTATTGAAAAAAATAATGTATTAATATATACTAAATATATTGAAATACTTTGAAATAAAAGGGGGCATTAAAAATGCAGAGATCGGTTGAAGTAAAAAGCGGAGAATTAACTTTAAGGGGCATGCTTCATATACCAGAAAAAGTAGAAGGAAACATACCTATAGTTGTTATTTATCATGGATTTGGCGGAAATAAAATGGGGCCTCATTTTGCATTTGTTAGATTATCTAGAATTCTAGAAAAGTGTGGTATTGCAAGTGTTAGATTTGATTTTATAGGTAGTGGTGAGAGCGATGGAGAATTTAGTGATATGACTCTTACAAATGAAATTAATGATGCAAATGTTATTTTAGATTATGTAAAAAATCTTGAGTTTATAGATAAAGATAAGATAGGTATATTTGGCTATAGTATGGGAGGAGCTATTGCCAGTATAATAGCGGGAGATAGGAAGGATGAAATTAATACCTTGTGTTTATTAGCACCAGCAGGTAACATGGAGGAAATTGTAAAGGAAGTATTTATTGGAGATAGATATGAAGAATATATTAAAGAAGGTTGCTTTGATATACAAGGCTTCTTGCTTGGAAAGAATTTTATGGAGGATATAAAAGATATAGATATATTTAAAAGGGCTTCTAAATATAATAAGAGTTCGAGGATAATACACAGTAAGGCTGATGAAGTAGTGCCTTTTAGTACTTCAAAGAGATATATGGATATTTATAAGGATAATTCAGAACTCAAGGTTATAGAAGATGCAAATCACACATTTGAGAATAATAAATGGGAAAAACAAATAATTGATGAGGTAGTTAGGTATTTTGATGAAAAGCTAAAACGCTAATATTTGTATTGAAAGTTTAAAAATGATATACTATCTTTTAATATATCAAATTTAGAAAGATAGTTTTGGTGAAAAATGATAATAAAACTTGTATTTGTGATTTTTATATGCATGGCTATTTTTAAAGTATATATAGATAATAACTTAATAGAGGTATTAAATTATAAAATACATTCATCTAAGATACCAAAGGAATTTAACGGATTTAAAATATTACAAATTTCAGATCTTCACAGCAAAAGTTTTGGAAAAGAAAATATAGACTTAATAAATAAGGTTGAAGCAGTTGAACCTAATATTATAGTAATTACAGGTGATATGGTAAATAATGATTTTGATTATTCATCATTTATAAGTATAGTCAATAAGCTTACAGTTAAATACAAAATATATTATGTGATTGGAAATCATGAACAAAATGTAATAGCAAGAAATCCAGATGAGTTTAACAACATGCTTAAGGAAATAAAAGAAAAAAATGTAAGCATAATAAATAATAAAAACATTAGTATAAGCATGGGAAAACAAAGTATAAATTTATATGGAATGTATACTGATTTAAAGTATTATAGAGATTTTAGAAATAAGGCCTCTAGAAGTATAAATTTTAGTGTTAAGGATATGGAAGAATTAATTGGAAAATGTGATAAAAATGCTTATAACTTATTGCTTACTCATAATCCTGTTTTTTTTAGTACATACTCTAAATGGGGAGCAGACCTTACGCTTACAGGTCATGTGCATGGTGGAATGGTAAAACTGCCTCTTTTAGGAGGTATTTTTTCTCCAGAATATACGCTCTTTCCTAAGTATTACGAGGGAATATACAAAGAGTATGATAATTTTATGAATGTGAACAGGGGACTTGGAAGAGGAAATTTTGGCATAAGACTTTTTAATAGGCCTGAGCTTTCTGTAATAACGCTATATAGTACAAGAAAATATGAAGTGTGATAAGTGTAAGAAAATATCCCTAAAAATAGGGGGGACAGTAGCTAGTTTTATGTAAATACAAAACTAGTTACTGTTTTTTTATAATAGGTTGGTAGTTTTATAATAATATACTATAAAATATAGAAGGAATATTTATCATGAAACTAACTGATTAAGATTTTGATTACAAAACAGAAATAAAAAAATCTAAAATTATCAATGATGTTATGGGTAAAAGTGGACTGATCCCAAGATTAGTCAAAGATGTTCTAGAAAATATACTTGAGGCTGAAATGAATCAAATATACGGATATTCACAACAACTAAAAATAAAAACCCATAATTAATAGCTAAATATGGGTTTGAAGAAGAATATTTTTGATTTTTGTTTCATCTGAAGTCATATAATGATTTTTCTTTAGTACAAGTGATATGTAAAAAAGTATTGATTCCTTTAGTGGAACTCTTTTTATGCTGTCAAGGTTTTTTACAGCCATATTTATCATTATTCCTATTCCAAGACCAGAACTTATAAGAGATTTAGCTGTTTGTATTTCATCTGTAGAATAAAAATTATTTGGGGGAGTTCCGTTTTTTAAAAAAAGATTTTTAAGAACCTCGTTATGTATATAAGAATCTCCTAAAACAATAAATTTTTCATTTTCTATATCTTTAAAATCAAGTTTTTCTTTTTTAGGAATTATGTGATTTTTACTCATGCAAACCATAAACTCATCTGTTTTTAAAATAGCAGCGTTTATTTCTCTAGATTTTATAGGGGCAAGAGATCCTATGAGAGCCATATCAACTTCGTCGGATAATACAAGTTTTTTCATAGCAGCCGATCCTGTTTCTACAAGTTCTATATTTTCAGCAACTCCACTTTTTACTAAAAGCTCCATTAAGGGAGGAAAAAAGTAAGCACCTATTATAGGTGGAACTCCTAATTTTATTTTGCGTCCAGCTGCTTTAGAGATTTCAAATTTTGTTTCATTTAGTTCACTTAATATATTTGCAGCATGTTTTTCAAGAATTTTTCCAGCTTCAGTTAGTGAAAATTTAGTTAATGAGTGATCTCTTATAATAAGTTTTGTATTTAATTCCTTTTCAAGTCTATGTAAAGCCATGGTTACAGATGGCTGTGAAACATATAGAAGTTTTGCTGTTTCTGTGAAGTTTTTTGTCTTGCACAGGCAATTAAAGTATTCTAAATCCCTTAGGTTCATAGTTACAACTCCTTGTATATTAAGTTTGCAATAAATTAAATAGCTGATTTATAATGAGCTTAAATGTTTAGCTGCACACCATATTTCTACCACTTTCTTTTGCATTATAAAGCATTATATCGGCTGACTTAATTAGATCATCAATATTTTTGCAATTTGAATTGATGGAAGCTACTCCAAGGCTTATTGTACAGTTAATATATTTTTGATTTTTTATATTAATTTTCATATTTTCAATTGCAATTCTTAGATTTTCAGCATAAATTACAGCTTGCCCAAGTTTAGTATTTGTAAGTATAATTATAAATTCTTCTCCACCATATCTTCCAGCAATATAGTAATCTTTAAGTGATTTTTTTATAACTGAAGCTACATCTTTTAATACTATGTCTCCAATATCATGTCCATAGGTATCATTAAATTGTTTGAAAAAGTCTATATCCAACATTACAACTGAAAGAGAAGAAGCATTAGTTTTAGAAGCAATAAATTCTTTTTCTGCAAGTTCATATAAACATCTTCTGTTATTTAAACCAGTTAATCCATCTATATTAGCGAAATATGCATTATTGATAGCAGTTTTGACAGCATTTTTTAAAGTTAACTGTGTCTTTATTCTAGAAAGAAGTTCATTTTTATCAAAAGGTTTTATAATATAATCATTTGCCCCAAGGTTAAAGGCTGCAGTTATATCTTCTGGTTGATTTTTTGCTGTCAACATTATTACTGGAAGTTCATATATAGTGTTATTTTTTCTGATTCTCTTACATACTTCATATCCAGACATTTTAGGCATCATTATATCTAAAAGTATTAAGTCATAAGAATTATTTTTTATTAACTCAAGTGCTGTTAGTCCATTTGTTGCTATATTTATAGTATAATTTTGGATAGTTAATATATTAGTGATAACTTGCAAATTAATTTTTTCATCATCAACTACAAGAAGTTTAAAAGAACTGTTATTTTCTAGATCAGCTGATGAAAGAGAAGTCTTGCCTTTCATTGCAGTTAATTCATTTTCAGAAGCATTCATGATATTAAATAGGTTACTATCAAGAGGATGATTTTTGGAAGTATTTAAAGCTTTTTTTAATGTAAAATAAAACTTTGAACCTTTACCTACTTCTGATTCTATCCATATGTTTCCGCCGTGAAGTTCAATCATTTTCTTTGTAATTGAGAGCCCTAGCCCTGTACCTCCAAATTCTCTTTGCGAGGATTCTTCAACTTGCTCAAAAGGTTTAAAAATATCTTCAAGCTTATCATTAGGTATTCCAATGCCTGTGTCTTCTACGCATATTTGTATAAAGGCGCTTTTTTCTTCAGCAGTTATTTTTATATATCCTTCTTTTGTGAATTTTACTGAATTGCCTAAAATATTGTACATAATTTGCTGTAACCTATCTTCATCACCTTGTACCAAAGGTAAATTATTTGGTATTTCATCAATAAATAAAAGTTTATTGGCTGAATTTGTGGATTTTATTATTGTAGTTACAACGGAAACAAGCTGTTTGAAATCAACCTCTTGGTTTTTTATTATTATATCGTTGTTTTTTAATTTTGAATAATCCAATATATCGTTAATTAAGGATGATAATCTTTTACCACTTGACACAACTAACTTTAAGTTTTCTATTGTTTTAGATGGAAGTGTTCCAGTTACCCCATCGATTAATGATTCACTTATACCTATTATTCCATTTAGTGGAGTACGAAGCTCATGTGAGGTATTTGCAAGAAAATCATCTTTTAATTTATCTAGTATTTGCAATCTCTGAGAAAGATTTTTTATAACGTTATAGTCATTAGCAAAGCCTATTGAAAGCAGCATAGATTGTGCTAATATAAATAATACAAAACCAAAAGCAACATAATATCCAGTTTCTATTATTTGAAGATAATATAGCATATCATTTATACCTGCAATGATTAGAAAACTTACACCAATAGAGAATATAATTGCAGTAAGGCTTCCCTTTAGAGCACATTTAAATGCTATATATACAATTAAAATAGCACTTGCAAGTATTATAAAAAAGTAGTATTGAAACATATATGAATACACGAAAGTTGGGGAAAATACTATAATTACGGAATATGTGACGTTTAAAATTAAAACTATTTTCGTTAAAAGTTTTGGAGACTCTTCTTTAAATTGATAATAAGTAAAAGTTATAAAGGTTAACATACAAATAGTCACAGAAATTGTTGATATTCTTGAGGTTAATGAAAATTGTAAGTTTGGGAAAAATTCCATAATAGCAGTTTCGCCTGTAAGAATTGTCCTTAGGGCTATAGCTAAGCAGAAGAATCCAAAAAATAAGAGATTTTTTTCTTTTTTTCTAAATAAAAATAATATTAAATGATAGAGACCCGCAAAGCAGCATATACCTATTAGAACCATTTCTTTTATTATTGCATAATATCTTTGCTTATATATTTGGTCACTGCTACCTAGTATAAAACTTTGTCCGATTCCACCATTTCCATGAGAATAATTTTTTATTTGAATTACAATATCAATAGAATCTGTATTACTGGCAAAGGAATAGGTTTTAGGATTAAGAAATTTAACTTTTCCATCGGTAAAACTTCCATGCTCATCAATAAGCTTGCCGTTTATCCAGATCTTAAATTCTGTATATATTTCGGGAGCCTTTATACCTAAACTTTCCAGTTTGCCATTAGTTTTTATTTTTAATCTATAAGTTGCAAAACCTTTTGCAGGTAAATTTAGTCCTTCATATTTAGTCCAATACATGGGCACTGGATAATAACCAGTAGCTTTAATAGAAGCATTTTTTAAATCTTGTGGTGATAAAAGTTTATTCCAGTAAAATTGCCATTTACCATCAAGATTAATACTTCCATCAACGTCAAAATTCCAATCTTTTAAATTCATTATACCATTATTTGCAGTTAAGCTTTTATGAGCAGCTTTTTTACTGCAGCTGCATAATGGGAGAATTATAAACATAATTGCAGCAAAACATAAAATTTTCTTGAAATTTTTTATGTATGTATTCATTATTTTCTCCTTTAAAATTTTTGTGGTGAAAATTAATCCGGTTCTAATCTAGCTTTTACTAATATTTACATGAAAAAATTGTCGCATAAAAATAATGAAAGGTCAATACTGTTTGTAGGATATGATTTTGTTAAAAAAATTTAATTTTATGTTGCCATTAAAATTTGGAGACTGTAATCAAGTATTGCTTAGCATTTATGATATGAAAAAATTACTGGAATAAAGAGGGGAATATTTATTTAATAAACAAGAGAGAATTCTTGAAAAGCTTGATTTAGAATTTTCAATAGGAGGAAGGATTATATATGGAATGTATACTGATAAAATGGAAGTTGTGAAGTAACAATGCTGAAGCAACGATTTAAAAAAATTCTAATAAATCTTGGCTCAAAAATTGTAAAATGCTTAGATATTTCAATTTGTTTGAGCGATAGCGAGTAAACATACACGGGGCTTGGGCTTACGCCCAAACCCCGCTTATGTGTATGTGACGAAGCAGTGTTACTTCGCAGTATATTTAGCTTCCCAGATTTCTTTTTCAACAGCTTTCTTAGCGTCCTTAATATCAGCTCTATTTAATCCATCTTTAACAGCTGCTTCTACAACTGCTGTTGCAACTAACTTTGAAGCTTCTTTAAGTCTTGCAACAGGTGGAAGTATTGAGGCACCAGGTTTTGAAAGATCTTGAAGTGTCGCAATTCCATGTGCAGCAGCAGAAAGCATTGCATCTGAAACTGTTTTTGCTTTTGCAACTATTATTCCAAGACCAAGACCAGGGTAAAGTAAAGCATTGTTTGCTTGACCTATTTTATAAGTGACACCTTTATATTCAACAGGGGCAGAAGGGCTTCCAGTTACTACTAAGGCTTTTCCGTCAGTCCATTCTATAAGATCCTTTGCAGTCGCTTCTGCAAGTCTTGTAGGATTTGAAATAGGCATAATAGCAGGTCTTTCATTTAATTCAGCCATTTTTCTTACTGCGGCTTCTGAAAATGCACCATGAACACCAGAGCAGCCAATAAGAACTGTAGGCTTTACTGCTGCTACGATGTCAGCAATATCAGTTAATGGCTTTTCAAATTCACCCTTTTTTCTAGCATATTTCTTTTGACCTTCTGTTAAGTCTTTCATATCCTCGGTAACAAGTCCGAATCTATCTATGATATAAAAATCTTTTATTGCTTCTTCTTCAGCTTTACCAGTTCTAACTTTTTCAAGAAGTATTTGATCTGAGATTCCAATTCCAGCAGTACCACCGCCAAATACTAATATTTTGTGGTCTTTTACAGGGATTTTTGTAACCTCTGCAATGGCGTTCATAGCAGATACCATCATTACACCTGTACCTTGAATATCATCATTGAAAGTACAAATCTTTGATCTGTATTTTTCTAATATTCTGCTGGCATTTCCACGTCCGAAATCCTCCCAGTGCATTAGAACTTCAGGGAAAAGCTCTGTGGATATTTTTACGAATTCATCTATAAAGTTATCATATTTTTCACCTGTGACCCTTTTATGTTTATTTCCAAGGTATAATGGATCATTTAAAAGTTTTTCATTGTTTGTTCCAGCATCTATTACTACAGGAAGAACATTTCTTGGATTAACCCCTGCTGCAACAGTGTACACTGCAAGTTTTCCTATTGAAATGTCAACACCTTGAACTCCCCAGTCTCCAATTCCAAGAACGCCTTCACCATCTGTAACAACAATAAGTTTAATTTCATCAAGATCTTTTAATCCTGCTTCAATGGATTTTTTTATGTTTTCAGGGTGGTCAATGGATAAAAATACAGCATCCTTTGGAGTTTCATAATTTTTAGAATAATTTATAACTGCATCTCCTATGGTTGGAGTATAAATTATTGGAAGAAATTCTGTAACATGTTTTCCAACTACATAGTAAAAAAGAGTTCTATTTATATCAAATAAATTCATAAGATAATTGTGTTTTTCAAGATTGTCTTCAAAGGCTTTTGTTCTTTCATATACAACTTGTTCCTGCTCTTCAATTGTCCTTACTGTACTTGGAAGAAGACCTGTAAGACCATATCTTTCTCTTTCTTCTTCTGTAAAAGCAGTTCCTTTGTTTAAAAACGGATTTCTTAATAAATCTTGTCCTTTTAAGTTTATCATTCAATAACACTCCTTTAAATTTTAATATAATCCAATAATTTTCCACCATATGGAGCCTAAACCAAGCCATATTACAAAGTATACTATACCAAGAATAAAGTTTAAACTCCACCATTTATTTTGATTTACATAACCTGAACCAAAAAGAAGAGGTGCAGGTCCATTGCTATAATGTGTGGTGGAAGAAAATAAGTTCCCGAAGAAGCCTAAAGTTAAAGCAGCAAGCATAGGAGGAACACCTCCAGCTATAGCAACTCCTAGAAATGCAGAGTACATTGCACTTACATGGGCTGTTGCACTTGCAAATATATAATGTATATAAAAATAAGCTAGGAGTAAAATAAATAATATTATTGGCCAACTGAAACCATGAACACCATTTGCAACTAAGCTACTAAACCATTTGATTAATCCGAGTTTATTTAGTTCATTTGCCATCATAACTAGTACAGAAAACCATACAAGAGTATCCCAGGCGCCTTTTTCGCTTTTTACATCGTTCCAATCAATTACTTTAAAAATAAGTAAAAGAGAAAGACCAATTAAAGCTGTAAGTGTAGCATTTATGTGAGTAAAGCTTCCTGTTACCCATAAGATAAGTATTACAATAAATACTAAAATCATAAATTTTTCTTGCTTTTTTAGTGGACCCATTTCTGAAAGGGCAGTTTTTGCAATTTCTGGTGCATTGGGTGTATCTTTAACCTCTGGTGGGTACAGCTTGTATATTATAAAAGGTATAAGAATAAGCGATACAACTCCAGGAACCAGAGCAGCTAAAAACCACCCAAACCAGGTGATGTTAACATTGAGTCCTTTTGCAAGAGTTTGTGCTAGTGGATTTCCAGCCATTGCTGTTAAAAACATGGCAGCAGTTATAGCATCTCCATGAAATTCAGAAAATATGAGAAAAGATCCTATTTTTCTTTCTGTTCCGTCTTCAGGCCTTGAACCAAATGCTTCTGATAGTGATTTTATTATAGGATATATTATTCCACCAGCCCTTGCTGTATTACTTGGAGTTGCAGGAGCTATTACGAGATCACAAAATATAATTGAATAGCAAAGACCTAGAGTTTTTTTGCCAAAGGCTTTTACAAATTGATAGGCTATTCTTGAACCAAGCCCAGTTTTTATAAAACCTCTTGATATGAAGAAGGCGATAACTATAAGCCAGATACTACTTTCACTAAAACCAGAAAGAGCAGTATCTATTTTTGTGGTGTTTGTAAATGTTGATAGTGTTAATCCAATTACAGCTACAGCACCTATGGGTAAAGGCTTTAGTATGCAGCCGACTATTGTTCCTATGAAAATTGCGAGCATATGCCAGGCGGAGGGTTTAACACCAGATGGACAAGGCAAAAACCATATTACAGCGCCAACAGCAAATGCAATAAAAAGTTTCAAGTACATATTAGAAAATAAGCTTTTTTTACAATCGTTTTCCATATTTAAGGCTTCCTTTCTTTTTTGTTTAAGTTTATTATACTTCCATGTTCTCTGTGGGAGAAATATTGTTTATTTATCATGTCATAAATATTGCTTATAACTTGATAAATAAATTTTGAAGTGAGATAAAAAATAGAGGCTTTGTGTAAAACATATTTAAAGGAAAGTGTAATATATTCGAAATATATTATAAACGGAAAAATTATAATAATATGTACTTTAGGGGAAGTGTTTACATTGATTAATAAAATAAGTGACAATGAAACTGTGCAATCTTTCTATAATATGATACCGTATTTTAAGTATTATATTGATAGTGAATTGATTTTTACAATTTCTAATACAGAGAGATTTTTATTAGTAAAAGATAGTGAAAATTTAAAGATGGCAGCTAAAACTGGAGATAAGATTCTAAAAGGATGTGCAGCGGATGTATGCCTTAAGAGAAAAGAGCAAGTTTCTGTAATGGTTCCCAAAGAAGTGTTTGGAGTAGAGTTAAAAACAATTGGAATACCTATTTTTGAAAACGATGAGATAGCTGGAACAATAGTAATAGGGATGAGTGTAGAAAAGAAAAAGAAAGTTTCAGAAATGTCATCCACATTATCAAGTTCACTTGATCAAATAAGTAAAAGCTTAACTGATATGTCTTCTGGTTTTCAAAAATTATATGAAACAAATTCTAATATTCAAAAATTTGTACAAAAGACAAAGGAGAATTCTACAAAAACTGATGATGTACTAAAGTTTATTGAGAGTATAGCCAAACAAACAAATTTACTTGGACTTAATGCTGCTATAGAATCAGCAAGAGCTGGGGAATTTGGAAAGGGATTTGGTGTTGTTTCAAATGAGATAAGAAAGTTATCTAAGTCAAGTAGTGATTCTGTAAAAGAAATAAGCGAAATTTTAAATGACATACAAAACTCAATTGGAGAAATAAGCAATAAATTTGCGGATTCAAATGAGATATTTGATAGTCAAACTGCTGAAATTGAAGAGATTACTGCAACTATTCAAGAGCTTAATTCAACAGCATCGATTTTAAAAGAATATGCTTCAAAAATGTAGGGGGTAACTTATATGAGAATGACTACATTAATTGAAAATGTTCAGGACGATGACAAAAAATTAAAGTCTGAACATGGGTTAGCTATGTTTATTGAAACAAAAGAGTGCAATATTTTATTTGATACAGGTAAAACAGGTGATTTTATTGATAATGCACATAAACTCAAGGTTGATTTGAAAAATATTGATGTTTTAGTTCTTAGTCATGCACACTATGATCATTGTGGTGGAGTGAAGAGATTGCTTGAGGATTATGATATAAAACCTAAGCTTATTGTAAGTAAATATTTTTTTGAGAAAAGTAATAGATATTATTACTCAGATGGAACACTTAAAAGTGATTTTTCAAAATGTATTGGCTATAACGATATAGGCATAAATTTTGATGAAGCTTACATACGCAATAAAGGAATTACAATTGATTTTGTGAAAAATAATGCTTTAAAAATAAGTGACGAGGTTTTTGTATTTTCAAATTTTAATAAAAAATATAATATTGAAAAAATCAATGAAAATATGAGAGTTAAAGTGGGAGATAAATATATTGTAGACCAATTTGAGGATGAAATAGCTCTTGCAGTTAAAACTTCAAAGGGAATAGTTATACTGCTTGGATGCAGCCATCCGGGATTTTTAAATATGATTAGTACTATTGGAGAAGCCTTTAATGAAAAGATTTATGCAATAATAGGAGGATCACATCTTGTTGAAGCAGATTCCTCAAGAATAAAAAAATCCATTGAGTGTTTAAACAACCTTAATATAGAAGTAATTGGATTATCACATTGTACGGGAGAAAAGGCAGTTAATGAAATTAGTAAAAACTGCAGTGGCTTTTTCTATAATAAAACTGGTACAGTAAAAGAAATAATTTAGGAAATCGAGGCACTTTCACCATATGGCGCAGCATCAAGTGAATATAGCAAAATAGCGGGGCTGTTACACTAATGATTTAGTGTGACAGCCCCGCTATAAATTTTATCTTGACATTAATAATAAGAGTGTATAAACTGTTTATATAACACATAAACAGTGGAGGGAAAAATGAAATTATATCAGAATTCAAAGGAACCCTTATATAAGCAAATAAGTAGCCAGCTTAGAGATCAAATACTCAAAGGAGAACTTAAAGGAGGAGAATATCTTCCATCCATAAGACAGCTGGCAGCGGATCTTAGGATAAGCGTTATAACAACAATGAAAGCTTATCAAATTTTAGAGGAAGAAGGGCTTATAACTTCTCAGCAGGGAAAAGGGTATTTAATTAATGCACAAAATGATGAGATGATAAAAGAGCAGCACTTAAGACTTATAGAGCAGCATCTGTTAAATGCAATAGAGTGCAGCAAAATAGCAGGTATATCTGAAGGTGAACTAGTTAATATTTTAAAGAAATTAATGGAGGTGGAATAGATATGGAGACCATATTAAAGGTGAAAAATTTAGATAAAAACTTTAAAGAATTTAAACTTAATGATATTTCTTTTGAATTGCCTAAAGGTTGTACTGTAGGATTAGTTGGAGCAAATGGCGCTGGTAAAACGACACTTATTGATTTAATTGTGGGGCTTCAAAAAAGGAATGGTGGAAGCATCGAGTATTTTAACAAATATGATTCTTCAGAAGAAAATGAGGTTAAAGACAAAATAGGTTACGTTTCAGATAGTAATTACTTTTATCCTCACTGGAAAATAAAAAATGTTGTAACTGCTATGGAAGCTGGTTTTGATAATTTTAATAGAGATAAATTTTATGAGTTGGTAAATAAGTTTGAAATTAATTTAAAAAAGGAAATTGCTCAAATGTCAAAGGGAACTCAAATGCGTCTTATGCTTGCAGCTCAACTTGCAAGAAGTACAGAACTTTTAGTGCTAGATGAACCAGCCTCGCCGCTTGATCCATTGATGAGAGATGAGCTTTGTGATTTGTTTAGAGAATATGTTATGGATGGAAATAAAACTATATTTTTTTCAACACATAACATTGCAGATATGGAGTATGCCACTGACTATGTAATAGTTATGAAAAATGGAAGGATAATAGAGAAGGGATTTGTTGATGACTTAAAAGAAAAATATTCAGTTGTTTCTGGAAATAGTAAAAATGTTGATGAAATAAAACAATATTTTAAGGAAATTAGACTTACTTCATTAGGCTTTGATGGGATAGTATTGTCAAGTGATGCAAATAAAATAGCAGAAAAATTTGATGCAGCAGTAGAGATGCCATCTCTTCAGCAAATAATTGTAATGCTTCTAAAGTCAAAAGAATTTGATGTTTAAATTCATGTGAGGAGGACTAATATGATTGAAGAAATTGTTAAGGCATATAAATGTTATAATATTGGGTTTAAATTAAGACTTATTTTATTTGTTATGGGCATTTTTATCACATTTATTTTTATAGGAATAATGAAAATTGCGGGATATACTAACATTGCGGGATATACTAACATTGCTATACGAGGGATATATGTAATTGCTATAGTTATGGTTTCAAATATTACATCTGGTAGTTATGAGCTTTGGGTAAGGAATAATAGTGGATACGGAAAATTTATTAGGAGTATAAAAAATTCATACGGAAAGTTAAAAATGATGATGATAATTAGCATTTTAGAAGGCTTAGCTTATTACTTAATTTATTTTGTATTTTTAAAGGCAATTTTTATGATTTTAAAAATAAAAACTTTCTATAATGAATATCAAATTTTTTATGGAATTGTGATAGGACTTTTTTTGTTAGGTGTGCATCAAATATTAGCATATTGTTTTAAGAACGGGACAAAGGTAGATGTTGTTACCTCAATGATTACCTGTGGTATGATTGGCTTCGGAGCTACTTCTAATTGTTTTCAAGGTAAGAATTTATCAACTGTCATTAGTTCATCTAGTATAATTATAATTACTTTTATATTAACAGCTATTTATTTGAGCGTAATATATGCAATTGTATTTAGGATTATAAAAAAGAGGTGGATGGTGCAATGAATACTATAATACGCTCTACAAAGGTATATCTAAGCTACAAAAAAATTTTATACTGCATGTTTAATATTATAGTAGCTGCCTTATTATCGTATCCTGGAATATTTTTTGTTGAAAAATTATCGTCGAAACTTTATATGATGCCAATACTGTTTTTAGATTTTGCTTTGATATTGTTATTAGCTTGTTTCTTTGGAAATGATTTGGAAGTGGGGTTAAATAGAAGGTTCATAAAAACTACAGTTATTTCAAAGCAAATTAATAGCTTAGTACCAATTATAATTAATAATGTTTTAGGAATTGTATATATATTACTAATAGCCGTAATTAAATATGCAGTAATGAAAGATAAAAACAGTGACATGCAAAATTTTGCTGATACATTATTTGTATTATTAGTTACGGTTGGATTTATTAGTTTTATTAAAGTTTTGATATTAAGGCTGCATATTATACTAGCTTTTTTTGCTTCAGTATTTATTTTAACCTTATGTGCTATTTCAAAGTATCATTTTATATTTTTAGAATTTGTAAAAAATACATTTCATAATAATTCTAGCTACATAATCTTATGTGGCGCAGTAATTAGCGTATTACTTAATTTAATAGCATACTCATGTGCGGCTTTGGATGATTAAAACGAGATCGATATAAAGCTTACTGCACGAGTTTATTCTAAAGTTTCAAAGGTGAACAATATACTTTTAATTGCAGATTTGCTAATTAAATTACCATGTCTAATAAGATAATCTTAGGGAGGAAGTTTTTTGTCTCCAGCCGTTAATGATGTTTTTATTTAATTTAATAAATTTACCATGTCCTATGAAGAAGCTATATATTCATTTCTGTTAATCCACATTTTATTAATCATTGTATATACAACAGTAAAAAAATTTGCTATTATAGTAAACAGGTGTATATACATATAAAAATTTGGAGGAGACAATATGAGTAAAAAGAATATGTGGAGTTTAAAACTATCAACAGCAGCATTGGTATTAATACCAGCAGGTGTTGGCATTAATTATGTAGGAAAGGCTTTTGCAGAATTTTTAAAGCTTCCACTTTGGCTTGATTCAATAGGTACAATACTTGCAGGTATGCTTTCTGGTCCAATTGTTGGCGCTATATGCGGTGCAATTAACAATATAATTTATGGGCTGACAATATCACCGGTAAGTTTTATATATGGACTTACAAGTGTTGCAATCGGTCTTGTCGTAGGTATACTAGCATATAAAGGCTGGGTTAAGAATGTTGGAAGGGCAGTGCTGCTTGGAATTATTGCTTCAGTAGTATCAACTGTAGTGTCTACGCCTATAAATATTGGATTTTGGGGTGGACAAACAGGCAACGTATGGGGAGATGCAGTTTATGCTTCTTTAATAGCAAAGCACTTTCCAATGTGGATAGCTTCATTTATTGATGAATTTGTTGTGGACTTTCCAGATAAAATATCAACAGTAGTTATTGCGTACTTAATATTTAAAGGACTTCCTGAAAAGCTGATTATATTGTTTAGGGGAGACGAAAGAATAGAAAAACTTTAAAACAGAGTAGGGAGTAGAGAGTAGAGTGAAGGTTGATTTACCTTTCGTTTCACTTAGGTAAATCTTAGAAATTATAAATTATCAGCTTCACTGAGCACCATGTGTTGGTGATTAAGATTTTTTAAAGCGTAGCGGAGAAAAATCATCCTTCACTCTACTCTCTGCTCTTTACTCTCTACTCTGCCTAAAGGGGTGATTGTTTTGAAAACATTAAGTTTATACGAAAAAAAAGACACTGCAATACACAAAATTGATCCAATCACTAAGGTGTTATATATAATTTTAGTAATTGCAGTGCCTATCATTCTTCCGAGCAAAATCATTTCAATAGTTTTTCTTTTCTTAACTTTAATGATTTTATGCATGGGCAAGGTTTTAAAAAGGGTTGTACCTATTATAGGTTTTAGCTTTATTGTTTTAGTTTCAGTTATTGTAATTCAGGGATTATTTAGGGCAGGAAATAAAACTGAATTATTTAAGCTTGGTAGCTTAGTTTTTTATAAAGAAGGACTAAGCTATGCTTTTGAAATTTGCCTTCGTGTTTTAAATATATTAAGTTCTGTTTCTATACTTATACTTACTACAAAGCCCTCTGATTTGATTGAAGCATTTGTACGAAGGGGATTATCACCTAAAATAGGATATGTTTTAAGTTCTGTACTTCAATTAATACCACAAATGACCTCAACTATGAGCAAAATTACAGATGCCCAAAGATCAAGAGGGATGGAGACAGAGGGAAATATTATAGTTAGGCTTAAAGCATTTTTGCCGCTCATAGCTCCTGCTACTATGAATTCTTTAACAAGTACTAGAGAAAGATCTATGGCATTAGAGGTTAGAGCTTTTGATTCAAAGGTAAAGAAAACTTTTTTAAATGAAGAAGAATTTTCTTATGGCAGCAAATTTGTAAGATTAGCGATAGTAATTATATTTGCAGCAGCTATTATTTGGAGGATATTTATATGGAAGAGATAGTTGTGGAAAATTTAAAGTACAAGTACCCTTTGACGGATACATTAGCATTAAATGATATAAGCTTTAAGGTTAAAAAGGGAGAGTTTATTGGAATAATAGGAAGAAACTCATCAGGAAAGTCTACACTATGTCAAGCATTAATAGGTTTGGTTCCACATTTTTATAAAGGAGCTTATGGCGGCAAGGTGACGGTCTGTAACATGGAAATTTTCAATAGTAAGATAAGTGATGTTGTTAAAAAGGTTGGCTTAGTTTTTCAGAATCCATTTACGCAAATTACAGGCTCTAAGCTCTCAGTATATGAAGAAATTTCTTTTGGACTTGAAAATCTAGGCGTTCCTAGAGGTGAAATGATAGAGAGAATAGATTATTCACTTAAATTACTTGATATATATAAATATAAGGATAGAAGTCCTTTTGAATTATCTGGTGGTCAAATGCAGAGAGTAGCAATAGCTAGTGTTATTTCTATGAATCCAGAAATAATAATATTAGATGAACCAACCTCACAGCTTGATCCTCAGGGTTCAGAAGAAGTTTATAAGGCAATTCAAAAATTGAGTGAAGAAGGAAAAACCGTAATAATGGTTGACCACAAAATGGAAAAAATTGCACAGTATGCTTCCAAAATAATGCTTCTAAGTGAAGGGAAGATAATAGATTTTGATATTCCAGAAAAAGTTTTCTCAAGAGATGACCTGGAAAAGCATGGAGTTACAGCACCTGTTTACACTAAGATATGCAAAGGACTAAAATTAAAAAATGACGAAACAGGCTTGTATCCAGTAACCTTAGAGGAGGCATATAAACTGGTGGTGAATTATAATGAATAGCATAGAAATTAAAGAATTACATTTTTATTATGATAAAGAGGAAGAAATATTAAAGGGATTAAATTTAACCTTTGATAAAAAATCAACGGCAATAATTGGGCAAAATGGTGCGGGAAAAACAACATTTGTTAAGCTGCTTAAAGGACTGCTAAAGCCTAAAAGCGGTGATATAATTATAAATGGAGTAAATACAAAGTCTGTAAGTCCAGCTAAGCTTTCTAAATCAATTGGAATGGTTTTTCAAAATCCAGATGATCAAATATTTAAGAATAAGGTTATAGACGAAGTTATGTTTGGACCTTTAAATATAGGTAAAAGTAGGACTGATGCCGAAAAAAATTCAATGCTAGCTCTTGAGGAAGTTGGATTATCTAATGAAACTTATAAAAATCCTTATGATCTTAGTTTAGCTGAAAGAAAATTAATAAGTATTGCTTCTGTAATAGCTATGGATACAGATATTATAATATTTGATGAGCCTACAATAGCACAGGACTATGAAGGAAAACAAAAAATTAAAAATATAATTAAAAGCCTTAAAGAAAAAGGCAAATTAGTAATTACAATAATTCATGATATGGATTTTGTGGCAGAAAACTTTGAGAGAACTGTAGTTTTTGCAGAGGGTAAAGTACTCCTTGATGGAACAACACGTGAAGTGTTTTCAAATAAGGAGGTACTTGAAAAAGCATATCTCGAACTGCCCCATGTGACTGAGCTATGTAATAAGATGGGTTTTAAGGAAACTTTTTTATCTATAGAAGAATTTTTAGAAAAGGAGATATGAGATATGGAAAAAATATTTGATAAGGATAAGTTTATAGAAAAGTCAAAAGGCTTTTTACTAAACATAATAGAATCGTTTGAAAATTTGCCAACATTAAAGGTAAGTGATTTTAAACAAGAGGATACTGTAGTAGTAAATGTGGATATAATAAATGGTTTTTGTAAGGAAGGCAATTTAAGTTCAGATTTAGTTGGAAAAATAATACCTTATGCAGTTAAAATTAATGAGTACTTTAAAGAATACCATAAAATATTTTTTGTAGATAGGCATACTAAAGCTTCAGCTGAATTTAATTCTTATTTGGAGCACTGCATAGAAAACACCAGTGAAAGTGAAATAGTAGATGAATTAAAGCCATTTCTAGATGGAAACAGCACAGTTTGTTTTAAGAATAGTGTAAATGGTTTTTTATGTGAGGATTACTCAAAGTGGCTTAAAATCAATAGGAATAAAACAAATATAATAGTTCTTGGAGATGTTACGGATATATGCGTTTTAAATTATTGTCTTACTCAAAAAACATTTTTCAATGAAAACAATATAAATTCAAGAATAATAATACCTATTAAAGGCGTTGAAACCTATGACTTAGATATAACTAATCATGATGCTCAGTTAATGAATTTATTTGCACTTTATAATATGAGAATGAATGGAATAGAAGTTGTTGAGGATATTGAAGGGTAATCAAGAAATGTGATTGATTTACTAAAAAAGTAATTTAATGTATACTCATTATATATATTTTATAATTAGAAGAAGGGGATGGGTGTACAGTGATTAGAAAAATATTAGCTGTAACTTGTATTAGTTTAGCATTACTTATTCCGCAAAATGTAAAAGCAGCTGAAACTACAAATAATTTTGTGGTAGATGAATATAAAAATTGGACAATTCATTTTAATAGAGAAGTTGCATTTGATGATTTATCAAAACAAGGAATTGTAGTGACGGATAGTAAAGGCAATAAGGTGGATGTACAATTAGAATTAGGAAAAGATAATAAAAGTATAATTGTAGAATATCCAACTTGGGGATATTTGTTAGGTGAGAAGTATCAGCTTACTGTAAATAACAAAGTACACGATAAAAATAATAAAAGTATAAAACAAGCAGCTTTTGTAAACTTTAGTGTTGAACCTGAAAATAAGGATGCAGTAATTTTTAAAGATAAAGTTTTTCAGGATTCGGTAAAGAATTATCTTAAGAAGCCTAATGAAGAAATATTAAAAAGTGATGTTGATAAATTAACTGAATTTGATGCTGGTGGGATTGATGTAGAAGATATTAGTGGAATAGATGAGTTTGTTAATTTAGAAGACCTTAATCTTAGCAATACTAAGGTGAAGGATATAAGTTCATTAAAAGAATTGACAAGTTTAGAGGAACTTACATTAGAAAATACAAACATAAGTGATATAACCCCATTAAAAAATTTATATAATTTAGAGGTTCTTGATTTAAGTAATACTAAAGTAAGTGATATAAGTGCATTAAAGGGATTAAAAAACTTAGAGGAACTCTATTTAGTAAATTCACCAATAAAAGATTTAAGTGTATTAAAGGAACTAGATAATTTAGAAGCTCTTAATTTAGATAATACTCAAATTAGTGACATAAGTGCATTAAAACAATTGAAAAACTTGAAAGAATTAATTGTAAATGGTTTAAGCGATTCTGAACAAAAAATTTTGGAAAATGCACTGCCTAACTGTAGAATTTTAGGACTATAAATTGATTACTATTGTTTTACTACGTTCTTTTCTTAAATTCTGTTCCGCATTTTTTGCAAGTAATAACTATTTTTCCTTGGTGTTTGGGTACTCTTAATTTTTGTGAACAATTTGGACATTTGAATACTTTATATTGACTTGAGTGCCCTATACTTGGTTTTAAATTACGCATTTTATATTTCAAAGTATTTAAAAATCTTTCAAAGCCTTGAAGCTCTTTTTGGCGACTATAACTGTTTTTAGAAATACTCCTTATTGTACTAAAAATTATTAATGCTAAGCCTATAACAGCAGTGTATTTAGTAAGCAGGAGAATAGCTCCTATACCATATAAGTATTTCGAGAATTTATCTATTCCATAAGAACCTTTAAAATAATCTTTTAATTTATTCAAAGTAAAATCACCCCTTGTATTTATTCAGCTAAACTACATGAGTTAGTAACCGATAAAGCTACAAATGAAAATCTAGTTAATTTAAATATTGTATGTAGTATATTTATAAGTTATCACATGCATTTTTATTATTCAATGTATATTTTGTTAACGTATTAATAAATATTTATATATAAGTTACAAAAAGATTACAATAATTAAGTCTTAAATAAGTTTGAAATTAAAGTGTGGTATAATTACATTGAATTTGTGTAATTTTTTGAAGAAAATGATTTTTTTATTGCTAGTTAGAGGTGAATTATGGAAAAAAAAGTATTGATAGTTGAGGATGAAGCATCCATAAGAGGATTTATTAAGATAAACTTTAAAAGAAATAATTTTACTGTTATTGAAGCAGAATCGGGAGAAGAAGGAATTGAAAAAGCATCTATTGAAAAGCCAGATATTGTTATATTAGATGTTATGCTACCTGGAATTGATGGCTTTAAAACTTGTGAAATTCTTAGAAAAAAGTTTCATGACATCGGGATAATAATACTTACTGCCAGAAGTCAAGATATGGATAAAATCATGGGACTTGAATTTGGTGCTGACGATTATATGGTAAAACCTTTTAATCCCCTTGAACTTATAGCAAGGGTAAATGCTATTTTAAGGCGTATGGATAATGAATCTAAGAATAATGATAATATTTTAGTTTCGGGTGTTTTTAAGGTTGATAATTTGGCAAGAAAAGTATATAAGAGTGATAAAGAGCTTGATTTGACTCCAAAAGAATACTCACTTGTTAAGATGTTTATAGAAAACTCCGGGAAAGCTTTGAGTCGTGCAGAGCTTTTGGATCAAGTTTGGGGATACAGTTATCTTGGAGATACAAAAATAGTTGACGTTAATATAAGAAGGCTTAGAGAGAAGATAGAAGATGATTCATCTAATCCTAAGTATATTGAAACTGTTTGGGGAATAGGCTATAGATGGAGAAAGGAGCAATAAGCTTGAAGGGAATAAGAGCTAGACTACTAGGAAGCTACCTTTTTATAATAGTTGTTACTGTAGTAAGCTTTGAACTTTTCTTTATTATTGCAGTTGATAAATATTATTATAATAATATTGAAAACCTTCTTCTAAATCAGATAAGAGTTTCAGCTAATTTCTATGATACATACTTATCTACAAATACACTTAAAGAAAATGTTCAAAATAATGCCGATGTGTTTTGGAATAATACTCATGCTGAAGTACAGATAATAGATAATTCTGGCAATATGCTTATGGATTCAATTGGAAACTTTGTAGAAACAAAAGTAAAAAGTAAAGATGTAAAAAAGGCGCTTCATGGAGAAGCTGGGAAGGTTATAGCATGGGATAAAAACTCTAAGGAAAAAGTACTCTGTATATCTTATCCACTAAAATCAAAGGGAAAAATAGAAGGTGTATTGAGGTTTATAACCTCTGTAGAAGATGTGGATATGACAATAATAAAAATAAGTTTTGTTCTTATATTAATAGGGATTTCTATAATTGCAATTGGTGGAATGTCAAGTATGTTTTTATCTAACTCTATAGTTAGACCTTTAAGAGAGATTACAGAAATGGCAAAGAAAATTTCATCTGGAAACTTTAATGAGAGAATAGTAAAAAAGAGAGATGATGAAATAGGTGAGCTATCTGATACTATAAATGTTATGGCTGATGAAATATTAAAAAATGACAAGTTAAAGAATGAATTTATGGCATCTGTATCTCATGAACTTAGAACACCATTAACATCTATAAAAGGTTGGGCATCCACAATACGAACAGGAAATTTAGATGACAAGGAAGAAATAATTTCTGGACTCAATATAATAGAAGCTGAAAGTGATAGATTATCAAAGCTTGTAGAAGAACTTTTGGATTTTTCAAAATTTATTTCAGGAAAAATAGTTCTAAAAAGAAATGATGTTAATATTGTTAATACAATTTTATATATACAAAAACAGATGTCACTTAAAGCTTTAAGAAGTAATATAAAGTTTGTGGTTACAATGGATGACAATATACCTATTGTGCTTGTTGATGAAAATAGAATAAAACAGGTTTTAATAAATGTTCTTGATAATGCCTTTAAATTTACTGAAGAAAATGGTACAGTTGAACTTAAAGTTAAAAGTGAAAATGGAAATTTGATTATGACTGTAAAAGACTCTGGAATTGGTATACCAGAAAGTGATTTGCCAAGGGTCACAGAAAAGTTTTTTAAAGGAAAAAGTAGTAAATCAAGTAATGGTATAGGACTGTCAATTTGTAAGGAAATAGTAGAACTTCATAATGGTAAAATTGAAATTTTCAGTGAACCTGGAAATGGAACGGAAGTCCGCATAACAATACCCATATTATAGAAAAAGGTGATGATTTTGAAAAAGATTAATTCTATAATTTTTATTTTTGTAATTATTATAGCCTTTATTCTTTACAAGAATATGAATTTATACTTTAATGTTAGAATTGCACCTACTAGGAATACAAAGGTACCATTATATGGTGTGTGGACAGTCTCTAAGTTCCAGATAGCAGGGCAAACAGATTTAACAGATGAAAAAATTAAAGCTTTTATAGGTGAAAAGGCTACTTTTACTAATGTTGAAGCCAAATTTAACAATGATATTTGTAAAAGGCCTAATTATAAAATAAAAATAGTGGATGCAGAAAAATATTTTTTATCTAATTTTAAAATTAAAGCATCTGAAGTTGGAATAAATGAAAAAGATGTAAAGGTTATAACTATTTCTTCTAGAAATTCATTTTATGATGAATATATACAAATTAATGATAATTATATATTAAAAAATTATCAAGGTGTGTTTTTCTTCTTAAAGAAAAATGGAGTCGTTCAAAATAAACAAAAGGAATTTGAATATAGTAAAAATAAGGAAGACTATAAGAGAAAAACAGAAATGCAGAATGGTGTTCTTATGGGACTTAGATGTCAAACTGATAATGGCTATGAATATAAGACGCTTTGGATATACGGCAAAGGACAAAATCAATTTCAATCAAAGGAAATAAATAATCTAATAGTTCCAAGAAAAAATGGATTTATGGTAATTGGGGTTGATAAGATAAATGAAAATGGCGTTTATGCTAGAGATCAAATTTGGACCGGAACTTTGAATACTGCTACAAATAATATAGTAAGGACAATACACAAACCTCAACAAAATGATATTGATTATAAAATAAATTTTGTTGGGAATGAGTATATATCATTGGAGAGTAATGATTTAAAATCAAACAGCGATGGTAAATATGTAGCAAAATCTTATCTTTCGGTGTTGCCACTAGATAATATTTATGGCAATAGTATTGCTTTTTCAAAGATAATAGGGCCTAATAGTGACGGCTTATTAAGCAAGAATGCAGAGGAATATCTAGGAAAGATTGGTAAGCCCAATTATAAGCTTGATAAGGATGAACTTGAAACTAATTGGGGAATTATAAGGTACAAGGGAAAATGGATATTAAGAGGAAGAGTTGCAAATGAAAATTTTAGTGTAAATGTAGAAACTCCTAAAATATTAACTACTTATGATAATCTACTTATTCCATTTAAAAATATTCAGGATAAGTTTCCAGGTGCTTTGGATGCATATACATCCTTAAATAATAATTTTATGCTTGTAGTAGAAAGCAACGATATTAAAATAGTAAGTATTGACAATGATACAATAGGGAAAGTTCAAAAAATTATACCTATTGATGAAAAGGCTCAAGTGGTTATGTCTCAATGGGCAACGGGAACATATGTTGACAAGTGGAATAAAAATTTTCAAGATATAAAGTAGCAATATATTGACATAATTACATTATAATGATAGACTGAAAATAAATTAAATAGAGGTTATCCTTCAGGGTTGGGTGAAATTCCCGATCGGCGGTAAAGCCCGCAAGCCATTTTGGCAGATCCGGTTAAATTCCGGGGCCGACAGTTAAAGTCTGGATGAAAGAAGGAAAGTATGTGTTTTTGTCACGTATTTTTTTGGATTTAAGTCCCTGAAAGATGATTTTAGGGACTTTTTTGTGCGCACAAATCATAGTCCGGTTGAAGTGAAAACATATTTAAGGTATTTAGATGAGCAAGCTGAAAGGTTTTATTTTAAAGTTCCAAGATTGCTTATCTTTAGGAAGGTGATTTATATTAACGATTTTTTTATGAAAAGAGCACTTAAACTTGCTGAAAATGGAAGAGGTCATGTAAATCCAAATCCAATGGTTGGAGCAGTTATACTAAAGAATGGTGAAATAGTTGGAGAAGGATACCATGAATATTTTGGAGGAAATCATGCAGAAGTGAATGCATTAAAAATGGCAGGAGAGAAATCAGCTGGTGCAGATATATATGTTACTTTGGAACCTTGTTCACATTTTGGAAAGACACCTCCCTGTGCTCTTGCATTAGTTAAAGCAGGGGTAAAGAGAGTAATAATTGCTATGAAGGATCCTAACCCATTAGTTAGTGGAAAAGGAATTGAAATACTTAAGCAAAATGGAATAGAAGTTATAAGTGGTGTCTTGGAGAAAGAGGCTCTAAAATTAAACGAAATATTTGTTAAGTTTATAACAACTAGAAGACCTTATGTAATTATGAAAACAGCAGCAACACTGGATGGTAAGATATCAACAGTTACAGGTGAATCAAAGTGGATAAGTTCAGAGGCATCTAGAAAATGTGTGCATTATTTAAGAAATAGTGTTATGGGTATAATGGTTGGAATAGGAACTATTATTGCAGATGACCCTCTGCTTACAACAAGATTAGAAGGGGAAGAGTGTAAAAGCCCAATAGCTATAATTCTAGATTCAAAGCTTAAAATGCCCTTAAATTCTAGAATATTAGAAACCTTAAAGGATAGAAAAATTATTATTGGAGTAACAGAAAAGGCTAATAAGGATAAGATAAAGCAATTAGAGAGCATGGGAGTTTTAATAATTAAAACACCTTTAAAGGACGAAAAGGTTGATTTAGGTTATTTTATGAATAGGCTTGGAGAACTCAATATAGATAGCATTTTACTTGAGGGTGGAAGTACTTTGAATTTTTCTTGTATTAGAGAAAAGATTGTAGATAAAGTTATGTGTTTTATATCTCCTATAATGCTTGGCGGTGAAAAGGCTAAAACTACCGTCGGCGGTGAGGGAATAAAATCCTTAGATCAAGCTGTAAGAATATCTGATATAAAATTAACAAACATAGAGCAGGATATTTTAATAGAAGGTTATATAAAGGAGGAGTGAGCATTTGTTTACAGGTTTAATAGAAGAAATTGGAGAAGTTAAAGCGGTTAGAGAAGGAGCTCGCTCAATAAAACTAGGAATCAAGGCTTCTAAGATAATGAAAAGTATAACTCTTGGAGATAGCGTTTGCGTTAATGGAGTATGTCTTACTATTACATCTATAGAAAACGGTGAATTCGATGTAATGCCAGAGACAAAGAAAGTTACTAGCCTAAAGAATTTAAAAATAGGAAGTAGAGTTAATCTTGAAAGAGCAATGGCCCTAGGAAATAGATTTGGAGGGCATATAGTAACAGGTCATGTAGATGGCGTAGGTGTTATTCATAAAATTAGAAGAGATGATATAGCAGTTGAATTTATAGTTAAGGTAGATGCTGAACTTGCAAGTGAACTAATTTATAAGGGATCTGTAGCTGTGGATGGTGTAAGCTTGACCTGTGGAGAGATTGGAGCGGATTACTTTAAATTTTATTTAATACCACATACTCAAGAAAAAACTACTTTAACAGAAAAAAAAGAAGGAGAGCTTCTAAATATAGAGTGCGATATTATAGGCAAGTATGTTCAAAATTTTATGAATATACAGAGTATTGGTAAAAAAAGTGTGATTACGGAAAACTTTTTAAAACAAAATGGGTTTATGTAGGAGGTATAAAAATGGATTTTAAATTTAATTCTATAGAAGAAGCAATTGAGGATATAAGATCAGGAAAAATGATTATAGTTGTTGATGATGAGGATAGAGAAAATGAAGGTGACCTTGTAATGGCGGGAGAAAAGGTTACTGGAGAAGCACTAAATTTTATTGCAAAATATGCAAGAGGTTTAATATGCACACCTATGGATAAAGCGTCAATTGATAGACTGAGTATAGGTCAAATGGTTGAGAAAAACACCGAATATTTTGGAACAGCATTTGGAGTAACTGTAGATGCAGTTGGAACGACAACAGGAATTTCTGCTTTTGAAAGGGCATATACGGTTAACAAGCTTGCAGATGAAAATTCAAAGCCAGAAGATTTTTTAAGACCTGGACATACATTTCCACTACGCGCAAGAAAAAATGGCGTGTTAGATAGGAATGGGCATACTGAAGCTACAGTAGATATTGTTAAGCTTGCTGGTTTTAAAACAGGGGTTGGAGTATGCTGTGAAATCATGAATGAAGATGGTCATATGGCGAGACTTCCACAGCTCATTGAATTTTCCAGAGAACATAATATTAAAATTATAACTGTAGAAAAGCTTATTGAATATAGAAAAAGGACAGAATGCTTTGTAAAAAGGGAAGCAGAAGCTAAGCTTCCAACTAAGTATGGTGAATTTAAGGTTGTAGGCTATAAAAATACTGTAAATGGAAAAGAAAATTTAGCAATAATAAAGGGAGAGGTTTCTGACGGAGATGACGTTTTGGTTAGAATACATTCAAAATGTCTAACTGGAGATGTACTGGGGTCTTTAAAATGTGATTGTGGAAATCAATTAGCTAAAGCACTTAAAACAATTGAACAAGCTGGTAGAGGAGTAGTGCTGTACATGGATCAAGAAGGAAGAGATATAGGTTTATTAAACAAGCTTAAAGCCTATTCGCTTCAAGAAAAAGGAATGGATACTGTGGAAGCAAATTTGGCCCTCGGTTTTCCAGCAGATATGAGGGATTATGGAAGTGCCGCTGAAATGCTTAGAGATCTTGGTATAAGAAAAGTCAAATTAATTACAAACAATCCTAAAAAAATAGAGGGATTGGCCAAATATGGAATTGACGTTGTAGAAAGGGTGCCTATCAATACGGAACATTTCAAGGAAAATAAATTCTATCTTAAAACTAAAAAAGAGAAAATGGGACATTTATTAGAAATCTAAAAATAAATATTAAAGGAGATTAAGAATTATGAAAATATATGAAGGAAAACTTATAAGTGAAGATTTAAAATTTGGTATAGTGGCTGGTAGATTCAATGAATTTATAGTGTCAAAGCTTATATCAGGTGCTTTGGATGCATTAAAAAGGCATGGTTGCAAAGAGGAAAATATTGAAATGGCATGGGTTCCAGGAGCTTTTGAAATTCCATTAGTGGCTCAAAAAATGGCTGCTTCTAAAAAATATGATGCTGTAATATGCCTAGGTGCTGTTATAAGAGGAGCAACTCCACATTTTGATTTTGTAGCAGCTGAAGCATCAAAAGGTGTGGCTCAGGCCTCTCTTAAAACAGAATGTCCTGTTATATTTGGCGTGCTTACAACTGATAGTATAGAGCAAGCAGTTGAGAGAGCAGGCACAAAATCAGGTAATAAAGGCTTTGATGCTGCTGTTACAGCAATTGAAATGGCAAATTTACTAAAAGAGATGGCGAAGTAACAATGCTTCGTCGCGTTAAAAAAATCCTGTAAATCCAAGGTTCAAAAATGATAAAATCCTAAGATATTTCAATAACTCGCTGAAAGGATGCTCAGACAATTGAAATATCTAAGTATTTTATCATTTTTGAACCAAGATTTATTAGGATTTTTTTAAATCGTTCCTTCAGCATTGTTACTTCGCCTCCCACGGTGGTGCAAGGAAAAAATTCCTCCGTGCCTACGGAATTTTGGGTGGGAAATTTTATGTAGTAAGAATTTTTATAATTGATTATTCAAAAGTATTATTAATTTTCATTAGTTCATTATTTATGTTGTAAAATCTCGTTCATATTGTCTAGCTATAATTGTACCCATACATTTTTAAAAAGTAAGCGCTATATGTATAATTGCATTATAGCGCTTATTTTTTATTGAGGTATCTTAATATAAAATTTATATATAGATAGACAACTTGGAATATTAAAATTAGCTGAATTCTATTTTGGAACATGTTGGTTATATGAACATATATCAGTTGACAATGGACAATTGACAGGTGACAGTTAAGGTTGACTTTCTTTCGTTTTACTATAGAAAGTCTTAAACTTAATGCTGACGCCAATTTTTAAAAATTGCCTATTTTTCTCGCTTAGCAAAGCTAAGCATCATTAGTTATAATTAAAGATTTATCTGAGAGAAGCGAAAGATAAACCATCATTAACTGTCAATTGTCCTCTGTCCATTGTCAACTGATTAGCGTCCAAAATATTACTTGTAAAGTTTTAACATCAGCTATTTTAAACTTTCAGCTTGTTTATCTATATTAAGATGGAGAGTGATTTGTTTTTATGGAGAGACTTGAATTAAACAAAAATTTAGCTCAGATGTTAAAGGGCGGAGTAATAATGGATGTAGTTAATAAGGAACAAGCTATAATTGCAGAAAAAGCTGGTGCCTGTGCTGTTATGGCATTAGAAAGAGTTCCATCTGACATTAGAAAAAATGGTGGAGTTGCTAGAATGTCAGATCCTAAAATGATAAAGGAAATAAAAGAAGCAGTAACTATACCAGTTATGGCAAAGGTTAGAATTGGTCATTTTGTTGAAGCTCAAATACTGCAGGAATTAGGAATAGATTTTATAGATGAGAGTGAAGTACTTACTCCTGCTGATGATGCATATCACATCAATAAACATGATTTTAAAGTTCCATTTGTATGTGGAGCTAGAAATTTAGGGGAAGCACTTAGAAGAATTGGTGAAGGTGCAGCCATGATAAGGACGAAAGGTGAGGCTGGAACTGGAAATGTAGTTGAAGCAGTAAAACATATGAGAACGGTTATGGAGCAAATGAGAAAAATAAAGAATTCCTCAGAGCAAGAACTCATGACATTTTCAAAGGAACTTGAAGCACCATATGATTTAGTGCAGTATGTATGGAAGAATGGCAAGCTTCCAGTTGTAAATTTTGCGGCTGGCGGAATAGCAACTCCAGCCGATGCAGCTTTAATGATGCAGTTAGGTTCCGAAGGAGTTTTTGTTGGCTCTGGAATATTTAAATCACAGAATCCAGAGAAGAGAGCGAAAGCTATAGTTTTAGCTACCACTTACTATAATGATCCTAAAGTACTGGAAGAAGTCTCGGAGAATTTAGGTGAGCCAATGTCTGGAATTGATATAAGTGATATAAAAGACAGATATGCAGAAAGAGGCTGGTAAAATGAAAATTGGTGTACTAGCGTTTCAAGGTGGGATAGAGGAGCATATTCACCATATAGAAGCCTTAAATTGTTCAGCAATTAGGGTGAAAAAGGTTTTAGATTTATCTGAAATAGATGGTCTTATAATTCCCGGGGGAGAAAGTACTACTATGGGTAAATTCTTAGATTTTTCGAAGCTACTTGAGCCACTAAAGACTAAAATATCAGAAGGAATGCCAGTATGGGGAACATGTGCAGGAATGATACTTCTTGCAAAGGATATAGAAGGTTTGGAAAAAAGTTATTTAAATGCCATTGATATAACAGTCAGAAGAAATGCCTACGGCAGTCAAATTGATAGCTTTAGAGAGGAAGTTATAATTCCAAAGGTTTCAAATAAAAAGCTTCCACTAGTGTTTATAAGAGCTCCTTTTGTTACACGTTTAGGTAAAGAGGTTAAGAATTTATGCGAGATAAAAAATAATGTAGTAGCTGCTGAATACAAGAATATTCTTGTGACTTCTTTCCATCCTGAACTTACAGATAATCTCGATTTTCATAAATATTTTTTATCTATGTTATAATGCGAAGTATTGTTACTTCGCATTTTTTTATAGTTTAAATTTTTCTATTATTTCATTTAACTTGTTGGCATTTTCCTTGTTCTCTTCGGCAGATTTTGAAATATCTTTAAGCCTTTGAGTTATTGAAGTATTCTTTTCTGAAATATTTGATAAGCCATAAGCACCATCACTAGCAGTTTTGGCTACATTGTTTATAGCTGAAGATATTCCAGTAATTGAAGCATTCAGCTCTTCAGAAATCGCACTAAAATCTAGCATAAGGCTGTTAACAGTGTCTGCATCATTATCATATTGCTTTGCGGTTTGTATAAAATCTTCATAATTTTTAAGTACATCCTTATCAATAAAATTAAGGAGCTTTTGAGAGTGTTCACTGAGATTATTTACAGAGTTAACAACTAAAGTTACAATGCTCTCTATTTTTTTCGTAGTTTCAGAAGACTCTTCTGCAAGCTTTCTTACTTCATCTGCTACTACCGCAAATCCTTTTCCAGCTTCGCCAGCCCTAGCAGCTTCTATGGCAGCATTCAATGAAAGTAAATTAGTTTGCTCAGTAATTTCTAAAATAGATTTTGTTAATTCATTAATCTTGTAAACAGAAGAAGAATCATTTATTGCTTGCTCAAGATTTTTTCTTACATTTTCATAAAGGTTTTTAGTATTTGTATTGGAACTAATGGATACGTTCATTAAATTGTTTGCACGTTTTGATATATTTGCTGCCTCAAGTGAACCATCATTTGCCTTAACAGCCATTGAATTAATAGCATCCTTAATTTCAGTGGAAGAAGCAGATACTTCTTCAGAAGATGCAGCGGTTTCCTCCATACCAGCTGAAAGAGTTTCAGTTTCTGCTCCAGTTTCCTCAGCAAAGCCTTTTAATTCAAAGGATAGCTTGTTTACTAATTCTGCATTTGAATTTAAAGCTGCTGATGTGTTTTTTAAAAGCATTACCACATCCTTCAATACCTTTCTCATATTCCATATTGAATTTGCTATATCGCCAACTTCGTTATTAAGTTTCATTAAGTGGTCATAGTTAGAATCATGATCGAGTTCAAGCTTGGAGGTTTTGTTCACTAAGTCCTTTAATTTTGATATAGGATTAGTAATAGTTTTAGATAAAATGACTCCAATAATTGCAGCAAGGATTGTAACTATTAAAGCAATGACGAATATTATAAAAATTAGCTTAGATATAGATTTTGTAACATCGTTTTTGTCAACGGAAATCACTATTGTCCAATGGGTACTTGGAATTTCACCATAGTAGGAGAGCTTTTTCGTACCATTAAAATTGTATTCTATTGAAGCAGGTTTTATGGTATTACCCTTTTTTATTGAAGCAACAACATTTTTAATAACATCATTTTCAACAGGTTTACCAATTTTCGATTGAGTAGGGTGATAGATCATATTTCCCTTTTCATCAACTAAATAAGCATAGCTTGTATTTAAATCTGGTAGTTTCATATTTTTTAAATATTTTGAAAAACTTTTTGCATATAATCCAGAAGCTATAAAACCAAGTGTTTGTCCGTTATATTTAATTGGACTTGCAAATACCACTACTTGGGCTTTCGAATCCTTTGAAATTAAAGTTTCGCTTACAGCATCGTTCCCGGCAAGGGCATTCTTACAATAGGTTCTATCAGAAATATTTTTACCTAGAGTATTTACTGAACTGTCAGAATAAATTACTGAATTTAAATCTACTATAAAAGTATGTTCAATATAATTAGAATTGTCTATATAAGCCTTTAAATTTTTATTACTTTCTGCTACTAGGTTTTTAAAATCTTCTGATTTTCCATCATTTTGCCTTTTTAATGCAAGCTCAATTACAGCTTTACTTTGTGCAAGTTTTTGTATTTCGGTTTTTTCTTTTTCTATCATGACTTGAATTGTATTACTTCCACTATTCTCTGTTAAATACATTTCAGAATTAATCTGATTTATCATTATATTATTTGTTTCATAATAAGTAAATAATGAAGTTATCATCATTGAGGATACTATGAGTAGTATTATTACGGTAGGGATTTTCTTAGTAAGTTTCATTGGAAACACCTCCACTTTATTCTATATTATATATATCGTAAATAAGTTTGATGGAATTATATAATTACGATATAATAATTTAAGAATTGAAAAATATTTATGCAAGAGTTTAGACAGTGGAAGAAGGTGGTTTTTTTGCTGATAAAAATAGATTTTGAATCTGAAACACCAATATATGAACAATTAAAGCGTCAAATAGTTAAAGGAATAGCCAAAGGTGAACTTAAAAAAGGGGAAAGCCTTCCTTCTGTTAGGCAAATGGGAGAGGACATAGGTATAAATCTTCATACTGTAAATAAAACCTACAATATATTAAAGCAGGAGGGATATCTTAATATAGACAGGAGAATAGGAGCAGTAGTAAGTGAGGATATGCCTAAAAATAGTGGAGAATTTAATGAACAGCTTAAGGAGGAATTAGAGTACGTTATAGCTGATTGCAGTTGTAGAGGAATAGGGAAAAGTGAATTTTTAGATTTATGTAAGAAAATTTATGATGCGTATAATTCTTAAATTTTTTATACTTTACATAAGTAGAGGTGAATTTATATGAATGATAGAATAGTGTTAAGTTTAATATCTGCATTGACTATGATTATTTCTGTTGCAGTACAGGTAGTTTCATTAAATGCTTCTAAAAAAGATATATTTTTAGGAATTAGGATACCGGAAAGTGAAAGAAATAGCAGCGAATTAAAAAGCATAGGGAAGAAGTACATAGCTGCAAATTTGACTATTGGTATTCCAGTGATTGTTGTGTTTTCGGTGCTTATATATAAGATTGCTTATTTGTGGCTATTTATGGTACTGATATTTGCTTTTATGTTTGTTGATTTTTTAGTTTATTATAGATACAATAGAATGGTTTCTAAGCTTAAAAATGAAAAAAAATGGCTTAAAACTAAGAGACAAGTTGTTGTTATAGATACTAATTTTAGTAAAGAAAATCAAAATAAAATTATGCCATCAGCTTGGTGGTTTTCAATATCATTTCTTATAGTAGCTGCCTGTGCAATTATAAATATCATTAATTATTCTAAGCTGCCATATAGATTCCCTACACATTGGGGACTTGATGGCAAGCCTAACGGGTATTCCACTAAATCTTATATCAATGTGCTTATATTTCCATTAATGCAATTGCTTATGACTGTTATTATGATTTTCTCGTATAAATCTATTGGATGGAGTAAAAAAGAAATAAATCCTAGGAACCCAGAGGAATCAAAAATAAGAAGTATTAAGTTTAGAAAGATATGGGGTATATATATTATATTTATTAATTATATAATGCAGATTATTTTTCTAATTGAGGATTTACAAACTATGCAGATTATTAAGTTAGATACAAAAATAATTTTGCCGTTTATAATAATTGCTATAGTTGTTGGAGTCACAGTTGTATCTGTAACTATTTCAATTAAAGTTGGACAAGGTGGAAGTAAGCTAAAGGTTGATATAGAAAATAAAGCTCAAGATGTTGATATTAGAGATGATGATAGATTCTGGAAGTTTGGAAATACAATATATTATAATAAAGAGGATCCATCGGTTTTTGTTGAAAAAAGATTTGGTGTAGGATGGACTGTAAATGCGGGAAGTACTTTAGGCAAGATATTTTATATAGTTATGATTTTAATTTTGATTTGTTCTGTAGTTCCTTTATTTTTTGTGAAATAATAATATGGTAGAAAATTTTAAAATTTTCTACCATATTTGTTTAGAACTTAAAGCCATCTTATTACGACTTATATATATAATTACACACTTAAATAAACCTTTTGATTTTTTTATTATAAGCATCTCACCACATATATAAATTTTCATTCGATTTAATAACATACCTTAAAAACTATATTAATATCTCAATTAATATAATCTTTAGCTTAAAATGGTATAAAACTATTTATAAGCCTGCGGAACACTAGTAAATCTTCGCTTGACTATCATATATCTTTTAAAACCTTATAAAGTTTAATTCAATATAAAGCCCTATGAAAACACATAATAATCGTCCATTGACACAAATAAAACCTCTCACCTAATTATAACTTTACTAAAAAAGTATTAATATATGTGATTGTGATCTTATTTATATCGCAAGTCGAATAATTTCGAACCTTTGAAATAAGATCCTAATCACTCTTCGCTCAACGACTTTAAACCCCTTAACAATAATTAGAATGCCCATATTATTTTTTTATATTCATAAATTAAAAAATTCATTAATAAATATTATTAAGGTGTATTTAAAAATATATCAAACTTAAAATTATGCATAATGTTCTTAAAACGAGTTGTGAGTTAATTTTTTGTAGGAGATGAAGAGTATGGCTATTAGATTGGAAATCGATAAACTCGAAAGCATGCTTAAAAGAGATCCTTTTGAGAATTATGATGAATATGGTAAAAGAGTACTAGATATAAAGCCAATGCCAATCGGAAGGGCAATATTAAGTGAGAAGGATTTTGATTCTGAAACCGGGTTTTGCTACATAAAGATTCAATGGTATGGTATTAACTGTGTTGAGAAAATCAGCAGTAACTATTTTTTTTGCATTATAAGTAAGGAAAATGTAAACGGACATATAGATTTTAGTGATAGGTATGATGTGTATGGGTCTTTTATTGCAGTGGGGGATAAAGTATATATAAATGAGCAAAATGTACTAATAGGTATCAATGGATATGATTGCAAGGTATATTGTATGAATTTAAGTAAAAATTTACTTGAAGATGAAAGCCAATTTGGACAAAGAATAAGGAATATGGGTGAGATTCCTATTGGTAAGATTAAATTGAATAAGGATAAATATGATATAAAAACAAATTCAATTATTTTAGAGGTTATGTGGAATATTATAGATGAAGTAACTGTACCTGCGGTGTATGGCATTTTTGCTGTAATAGATAATTCGCTTATAAAAAAATTATATAAAGATAATATAGAATACACCTTGTATGGTAAGTTAATGAGCTTAAATAAAAAAATAAAAATCGATATGGGAAGTATGAATATTAAAATTAATGACAGTGAAATAAAGATATATGCAATTACTATTAATAAAAATGATTTTTATGATGAAAATAGCTTTAAAGAAAATTTGCTTAAATTAAATTGCACCAGTGCTGGAACCGCAAAGCTAAATCCAGTTAATTATGATTGTGAAAAGCGTATATTAAATTTTGATGTTGCTTGGAAAAAATGGACAACAAGTTTTGTATCAAATTTATGTTCATTTTTTATAGAGCTTTCTAAAGAAGAAGCAAGAAAACTATTTATGGGTGGAAATGAGTATAATATTTATATAAATTTTAAAGTTGATGAAAGCAGCATTACAATAGGAAAAATAATTATGGTAAATTTTTATAACGATATAGAGGTTAAATTTAGGGTTAAGGATGAAGAAGTAAATATGCAGGAGATGATAGAGGCTGCTATAGGTGATGAAAAATGCGAAAAGCTTAGCCTAATGCGATATATAAATGAAAAGGGTAAGTATGGATATATGGATAGTGTAGAAAGAAGGATTGTAATAGAACCTAAATTTGATTATATAGGAATTTTTAATGATGAAGTTGCAAGGGTAAATGTAGGAGATAATTGGGGATTTATTAATCAAAATGGTGAGATGATAATAGAACCTAAATTTGAGCTTGTTAGAGACTTTCATGAGGGAGTTGCCGCTTTTATGATTAAAAAATTTGGAATAAAAAAGTGGGGATATATAAATAAAGAAGGAAAAATTATAATAAAACCTATATATGATGAGGCAGGAGATTTTAATAATGGAATTGCAAAGGTAAGAATGAAAAAAATATTTGGAGAAAGCAAAGAGCTAATTATTGATTTTAGGGGAGAAACTACATCAATTGATAATTAATAAGAAACTTAAATTAATGCACAGTTCACAATGTATGAACTGTGCATTGGTAATTGGATATGCAAAGTATATTAATGCACCAATAGCTGTGAGAACACCTGGTATTACTGACTGGGATTTATTCATATAATAATATTCTTTAATATAAGTATACATATTTTTAGTAATTATTTAATAGTCTAAAAAATTTTAAATAATTACTCTTCTTCAAGTGCAATAAGCGCTGCACCTATTGCTCCAACTATTTGGGGTTCCTCTGGTATAAATATTTTGCTTTGAAGTTTTTCTTCAAGGCACTTTACAACACCTACATTTTTCGCAACTCCGCCAGTCATCATGTAACCTTCTTCTTTTCCAACTCTATTTACAAGAGCAGCAGTTTTAGTTGAAACTGCCTTGTTGAGACCATGAATTATGTCTGGTATTTCTTTGTTTTGAGCAATTAGCGATACTACTTCAGATTCTGCAAATACACTGCACATACTTGTAATATCTATATCTTCCTTCCAGTCTAAAGATTTTTCACCCATTTCGTTTAAAGGAACTTCAAGGCTGCGGCTCATCATTTCAAGAAAGCGTCCGGTTCCAGCAGCGCACTTGTCGTTCATAGCAAAATCAATTACATTTCCTTTATTATCGAGTTTTATTGCTTTACTATCCTGGCCACCTATATCGATTATAGTTCTTACGGAATTGTTTAAAAAGTATGCAGCCTTTCCGTGACAGGTGATTTCTGTTACTTCCTCATCAGCAAAGGGGATACTTACACGTCCATAACCTGTTGAAATTATTTTTGTAAGTTTATCTCTAGTTAAATTTAATTTTTCAAGAGCTTCTTTCATTGCTGCCTCTGCACCATTTTGGCTTTTAGCTCCAGTTCTTGCTATAGAAGAGGAAAGAATTTCTCTGTTTTTGTTCATTATTACTACATTTGTTGAGGTTGAGCCGCTGTCTATTCCAGCTACTAAAATATCTGCATTGGTTGAGTTAGAACTATTTTTTTTGATTTTTTCTGAGTTGTTGTTTTTGGTTTTTAACGTTTCTACAAAAGCCTCTATTCTTGTTTTCATTTGACCATTACCCTTCTCTGTGTAATCTGTTTCTATTTTAAGCATTGGAATTGAGATAGAATCCTTTAGCTTTGCATATTCAAAGGAATAGGCATCACAAAATTTTGTAGTGTGATAAATTATACCATCAATGTTTCCTAAGTTTTCATTTAGTACATTAATTCTATCGTCATTTTCAACCATTCTCATGCATGGAAAAGAGTTTAATAAAAATGCTGAGTAACTTAAAAGGTAATCTTCATTTTTATTAAGTTTAGTGGTTCTTGAAAAATCACCCGTACAGGTAAAATTAAAATTTACACCAGCACCTGCATCTGTAATTTGTTTTATGGTTGAATCCTTTATTCTGGAACCCATAATTGCAAGGTTTATGTTTGAATTGTTCTCTATTTTAGGTTCAGAACATGAATTAACAAGGTTTATAAATTTATCATCATCAAATTTACTTCCTGTATACTCCTCCATTGCCTCTATAAAGTTTGTAATTTGTTTTTTCATCATTAAATCTGAGGCTTTATTTCTTTTTCTGGGAACATCTATTAGGTAAACAAATTTAAATCTTTCATCAGTTTTTAAAACATCATAAAGTCTTTTTATGCTGTCACAGCAATTTACCAAGACTAAATTATAGATATTTGAATTTATACATTCTTCAAGTACAGCCTTGGCATAGGTGCATATATTAGGATGCATCAAAGTTTCAGCTTTATCAAAGCCGCGTACATTTGGATCGATTTTTACGGCTTTTTCTCCAAAAGCTTCCATGATGTGAAAAGGGGTGTACTTACAAACGTAACCAATCATTTTGCTACCTCCGATTTGCTTTCAAGTATTTCCATGAAGGCTTCTAGTCTTGTTTTTATTTGACCTTCATGAGCATTTCTTTTATCAACTGCATCGCCGTCAATTGAAAGATAAGGTATATTTTTTTCTTTTAAAGCCTTTTTTAACAGCATAGTGCCGCCACTGCATTCCTTGCAGCCAAAGGAACATAGATTTATGACTCCATTTGCGTTAAAATCCTCTGCCATTTTTGTGACATTGTCTATTTTTCTCTGGAAAGGACCGTTGAGCCTATTTAAAAGAAGTTTTTTTGCAACGGCTTCGTAAGGATGATTAAAGTCTAAGTCATCCATATTATCAAAGTTATAATCACAGGCTAGGATTTGATAATCGGGGTTAAGATTAAAATAATTCTTTAAAGTTGGACTGTAAAATGGCATTACATGGCTCCACAAAATTCTTTTACCTGTGTAAGCTGGGGATTTTTCTATGTCGCTTGCCTGCATTTTATAAAAATCAAGAACGTCTTTTTTGCCAAGCCCTGAATGGGAAGCAAATAATCTGTACATTTCTAAAGTAAGAGTGTTTGGAAAGTATTTATTTTTAAGACCTTCATAAAATTTTCGCATATAAATTTTGGTTTCATTTTCAATTTTAATTACTTCTCTGAATTTTTCCTCGTCAAACTTTTTAGAGGTTGCATCTTCTATAAATTTAACTATTTCATGAAGCTGTTCTACTACGTATCTTTCTGTGTCTTCATTATCCTCATATGGGATGTCTAGATAGTAATAAGGAATTTTATATTTATTAGAAATAAATCTAACGGTGTTTAAATTTCCATCACATATCATAGAAGAAGTTAAAGCAAATTTTGTTTTTGGAACCACACCCGCTTCTACAGCACCCACGAAGGCTTTGTGATAGCTGCAGAGAGTATCTGATATTCCAGATTTTTCTGCATAGTCTATAAAAGCATCCTCACACTCGATACCTGAAAGAAAGGATGAAAAACCTTCCATTAAAAATGGATTTATATTAAAGGCATGAAGTATTTCTGTAGGTGCAAATATTGTTACAAAGGCAGAATCATCTGGATGCTTAATAGGATTAAGTATAAAATTTAGGCAAAGTTTATTTAAGTAGTTAAGGGATGGGGGTAAGTTTTTGTCCTTTAAATAAGATACTAAAAATTTTTCTAAGGAAAATCCTGTTTTTAAAAGGTTTAAAGCTTTAGATGGGTTATCAATATTTTGTTTTATGTATTTTCCATATGATTTAACTAAATTCATTTTTATATCCCTTTCAATCGTTTTATTTACAAGAATAATTTTACAATTATAAATTGCTAATGTCAAAATTGAAATTGTTTGCCTATGAATAGTAGTAAAATATGTATGAATACATTATAATAAAACTCTAGGATTCATTGGGTTGATATTTTAATTAATTTTTAAAGTTTATTAATAAATTTTACTCTATTTTATGGTATTATAAATAATACAATGGGAGGTAAAAAATCGTGTTTGATAATAAAGATTTTAAAGATAAAAAACTAAAGTATGCAATATTTTATTCTTTAGGGGTTATGGTATTTGTTTTAATCATTAATTATGCATCTGCTGCAATAAGGACTCAAGAAATTACTTATAATAAATTTCTAGATTTACTAGGAAGCAAAAAAATTAGTCAAGTAGAAGTATCAGATGATAAGATTGTTATAATACCTAAGGCTGGAACTGGTTTCAATAAAAAGATTTTATATACTGGAAGGATATATGATCCGGATTTAAAGGATGAACTTAAAAAGTCTGGAGCAGAAATAAAGGCTATACTAAAAAATAATGATCCTATTAAAAGCTTTTTATTTACATATGTGTTTCCTATGGGACTTTTACTTATAGTTGGTAAGTTTGTTTTTGATATGCTTGATAAAAAGCTTGGAAATGGTGTAATGTCCTTTGGAAAAAACAATGCAAAGCTTTATGCAGAAAATGAGACAGGAAAGACATTTGCAGATGTGGCAGGACAGGAAGAGGCAAAGGAATCTCTTGTTGAAATTGTAGATTTTCTTCACAATCCTGATAAATATACAGAAATAGGTGCAAAACTTCCTAAGGGAGCACTTTTAGTAGGACCTCCGGGAACAGGAAAAACTCTTCTTGCAAAGGCAGTTGCTGGAGAAGCACATGTACCCTTCTTTTCTATGTCAGGCTCTGATTTTGTTGAAATGTTCGTAGGTATGGGAGCTGCAAGGGTAAGAGATTTGTTTCAGCAGGCTCAAGAGAAGGCTCCTTGTATAATATTTATAGATGAAATTGATGCTATAGGAAAAAGTAGAGAAACTGGACTTGGTGGTTCAAATGATGAAAGAGAACAAACCTTGAATCAACTTCTTGCTGAGATGGATGGCTTTGATTCTTCTAAAGGTGTTGTAATTTTAGCAGCTACAAATAGACCAGAGGTACTTGACAAAGCTCTTTTAAGACCAGGAAGATTTGACAGGCGTGTAATTGTTGATAGACCAGATTTAAAGGGTAGGGAAGCTATACTTAAGGTACACTCAAAGGACGTTAAAATGTCAGAAGAAATATCACTTGAGTCTGTAGCTAAGGCAACTCCAGGAGCAGTAGGAGCAGACCTTGCAAATATAGTAAATGAAGCAGCACTTTTGGCAGTTAAACAAGGAAGAAAAGAAGTAGAGCAAAATGATTTAGAAGAGGCAGTTGAGGTTATAATAGCAGGTAAGGAGAAAAAAGATAGAATATTATCTGACGAAGAAAAGAAGATTGTGTCTTATCATGAGGTGGGGCATGCCCTTATAGCAGCACTTTTAAAGCATACAGACCCTGTTCACAAAATTACAATTGTGCCAAGGACTATGGGAGCACTTGGATATACCATGCAGCTTCCAGAAGAAGAGAAATACCTTGTTACTAAAGAGGAAATGCTTGATCAAATAGCTGTTATGCTTGGTGGAAGGTCAGCAGAGGAAATTGTTTTTAATGCAATTTCTACAGGAGCATCTAATGATATAGAAAGGGCTACAAAGACAGCCAGAAATATGGTGACTATGTATGGAATGACAGATAAATTTGATATGATGGCACTTGAAGACCAAAACAATAGATATCTTGATGGGAGACCAATGCAAAATTGTAGTGATGCTACAGCAGCGGCAGCAGATGAAGAAGTACTTAGAATTATTAAAGATGCGCATAATAATTCTAAAAGAATTCTTACAGAAAATAGAGAACTATTAAATAAGCTTGCTGAAATATTGCTTGAAAAAGAAACCCTTATGGGGGATGAATTTATGCAAGTTGTAAAGGAGAGTTCCGCATGGAAAGAGAAGGAAGAAGAGATATTAACACAATAGTTAAAGACAAGGAGAAGGAGCAGGAATTCCTTGAAGAAGCTGATAAATTAAAAGGTGTAATAGAAATTATAAATAGGGAAATTCTAAATTATGTTAAAAAAAGAAAAGATGTATCAAAATATATAGTTGAAGCAAGAAAGAAAAACATAGAGCAGTTCGAAGATGATGAGGATAAAATAATAGAGTATTTTGATCATGAAAGGTATGTGAAAGAGGAAACTTTTAGAATAATAGATAAAAGGTTAAAGGAGTTCACGGTGCTTTTATCTTCCCCTTATTTTGGAAGAGTTGATTTTAACGACGAGGAATATGGAGAAGATAGAATATATATAGGTAGGTTTGGAATTACTGTTGAGGGAAGCTTTGCACCGCTTATAGTAGACTGGAGGGCTCCTGTTGCGTCACTTTTTTATACTGCATCTCTTGGCTCAGCTAAATATGCTTCACCAGAGGGTGATGTAGCTGTTGATATCTTAAAGAAAAGACAGTATGTTATAAAAAAAGGGGACTTAAAAGGACTTTTTGATTCAGAAGTCGATGTTAAGGACGACATACTTCAAATGGTTTTAAGTGAGAATTCCGGAAGCAAGCTTCGTGATATAGTTATGACAATACAAGCTGAGCAGGACAAAATAATAAGACAGCCGAGAAATAAAATTGTAGTGGTAAATGGTACAGCTGGAAGTGGTAAAACAACCATAGCACTTCATAGAGTGGCATACCTTTTATATAACTATAGAAAAGTACTTCAGGATAAGGTTTTGATTTTAGGACCAAATCAAATTTTTATGGAGTACATAAAAGAGGTTTTACCTACTCTTGGTGAAGAGGGGATAAGTCAAGAAACCTTTGTTGATTTTGCTCTAGATATGCTTGATTTGGATACTGGAGATATAATGAGTACTAAAAATTATATGGAATTTATACTTAGTGGCAATAAGGAATTTATAGAGCAAACAAGGCATAAGTTGTCTGATGACTATATAAAGGAATTGGATCAAATATTAAAAGCTTTAAATTCTAGGTATGAAAAGGGCATGAGTTCAGTAAACTACTATGATAAAGAGGTTATATCCGAAGCTGAAATAAAGGAACTTTTTAACAAGTATTACAAGGATATGCCTTTATATAGAAGGAATAAAAAAATAAAGAGAATAATTTTTGCAAAGCTTAAAGATGCCAGAGATGAAAGGGTAAGAGCTATAGAAAAAGAGTATAAAGAGCTTATCAAAAGTAGTACGGAAGAAGAACTTAAATTAAATAGAAATCAGATGGCGTATAAAAGAAAACTAAAAATAAGAGAAGCTGTAGAAATGGTTATGAAGATAAAAAAAGAGCTCACCTTCCTTAATAAAGAAGATGTACTTGAAGTTTATAAAACCATTAATGGTGAAAAGATGTATACTGTGGATGATTTAGCACCTCTTCTTTATTTGAGAATTAAGCTTGAAGGCATCAAAATGAAAAGAGAAATAAAACATGTTGTAATTGACGAGGCACAGGACTACAGCAAGCTTCAATTTATAGTTATAAAAGAAATTACAAAGTGCCTTGGCATGACTGTTGTTGGTGATTCTAATCAGAGACTTATACCATTAGCTTCGGATAAGGTTCCTATGGAAGAACTTCTTCAAGTATTTAATGAAATGGAGGGTGAATTATTTAAGCTTAATAAAAGTTACAGGTCTACAGCTGAAATAATGAAATATGCCAATAAATTCTTAAATAATGAAGGTATAGTACCACTTGTAAGAAAAGGCGAAAAGGTTGAGAAAATAGCAGTAGAAAGCGATGAAAAGTTTGCTTCAATTGTAGAAGAACAGATAATAAATATGAAGAACAGCGGGCTTGAAACCATAGGTATAATATGCAGAAATATAGATGAAACAAAGCACTTTGGAAATGTACTTAAAAATGTTCAATATGTAAAGGTAATAGATAGAGAAAACTTAATTTACTCCGGCGGAGAAGTAGTAATTCCATCATACCTTGCTAAGGGGTTAGAGTTCGATGGAGTAATTATGGTTAATACAGGAAAATACGATGAGGAAGATAAAGTATCATATGTAATGGCTACAAGAGCACTTCATAAGTTATGTGATGTTTACATTAATTATAGTTGGGATGAAATTATGAGTTAATATGGGGATGGGATGATTATGGATAAAGCATATGCTGTAAGTAAAATGCCTTTCATTAAAGAGGAAATGCGTGAAATGCAGGAAGCATTGATGGTTTATAGAGCAGCCATAAAAGAAATTAGTACTAAGCTCGATATACTTGATTACGAATTCAAAATAAGAAGGCAAAGAAACCCAATAGAATATATGAAGTCAAGAGTTAAGCTGCCGGACAGCATAATGGGGAAGCTTAGGCGCAAGGGATTAGAAGAAAGCATTGAATCTGCAAGAAGAAATTTAAATGATATAGCAGGAATAAGAGTAGTTTGTTCGTTTGTAAGTGATATATATGAAATTGCAGAAATGCTAAAAAATCAAGATGATATCAAATTAATCAAAGAAAAAGATTATATTAGAAATCCAAAACCTAATGGATATAGAAGCCTTCATATGGTTTTGGAGATTCCTATATTTTTTTCAGACCATGTAGAGCCTGTAAGGGTTGAAGTTCAAATACGTACAATTGCAATGGATTTTTGGGCAAGCCTTGAACATAAACTGTATTATAAAACAGGCGATGGTAATTCAGTACATATAAAAAATGAATTGAAGGAATGTGCAGATATCATAACTGAGACTGATATGAGAATGCAAAATATACAAAGAGAAGTGGAGAAACTAAATTAGAATAATAAATTTATAATATTAAAATGATTATAATTTTATATTTGTTATGTTTTAAATGCAATACTTAATGTATGGTTTTTTTATGCAATAACATAAGTTTTATTAAGGCTGCAGCGAAATATTATTTCACTTGCAGCCTATTTTTGTTTTTGAAAGAAAGGATTTTTTATTATGTTTGAAATGAAGGTAAAGGCTTTTGAAGAATTTGATGAAAGCTGCAGTGAATTATATGATAAGGGAAATTTAGAAGAACTTATTGTGTTTTTAAAAAGCAATAGAAAATTTGGAGAATACATGGATGATTTAATCGATTTTGATGTGATTCTATACTATATAGAACTTGGAAAAATGGATAAAGCTCTTGAACTATTAAATGGATATTTAGATGAAGGAAAGTGGTTTATACCTAAGTTCCTTAAAGAAATTTGGGATAAAGAAGAATTTAAAGCTTATGTAGAAAGCTGGATGGAGGTTAGTGAAAAAGGTAAATTAGCTTCAAAACCTAAAATGAGGATAAGCTTGCCTAAGAATTATAATAAGGATAAAAAGTATCCATTGTTTATTGCTTTGCATAATTCTAATGGACATGCAGAATATTTTAGAGCACATTGGCAATCACAAAAATTAGAAGAAGAGTATATAGTGTTAACACCTCAGTCCTCTCAATTATTTCATTCCTTTAGTTATTGTTGGGATGATAAAGAAAAAGCCTATAAAGAAATAAGAAATGCATATGAAAATGTAATAGATAAATATTCTGTAGACCAGGAAAATATAATTATAGGAGGCTTTTCACAAGGAGGAGAACTTGCTATAGATATTGCTTTAAAAACAAGTCTTTTACAAATTAAAGGAGTTATAGCTTTGAATGCCAGTGAAGTAGAGCTTGACCTTAATACCATAGAAAATGCTCATAAAAAAGGTATTAAAGCAGTTATTATAGCAGGAGAAAATGATAAAAAATTTGAAGTTCAAAAGAAAATATCAAACTTATTTATTGAAGCTGGTTTAAAAAATAGATTTATTATTAAAAAAGGTTTGGGACATTGGTTTCCAGAGGATTTGCCTGAGATAATAGATTCCTCATTAGAGTTTATTAAAGATAAGCCACTCTGAAACTTGAAATTTATTTGTACCAAAATGCCGTTCTCTGGGCATTATGGTGCACATGAATTTCAATAGTTGAAGCGGTTTATCTATATGTAATTTGAAAATCCATTTAATAATTATGAACTCGACAGTCAATGTTAAATAGTTTAATATTATACTATAAAATGGATAGTTCTGTTTTTAGTGTTTGTATTAGGTATAATTTTTAAATCGAGAAAGGATATGATGTAAGTGAATATAAAAGTTTATACATTAAATGCTTTTGCAAAAACAGAAAGAGGAGGAAATCCAGCAGGAGTTGTTTTAAATGCAAATTCTTTATCGGTAGAAGAAATGCAGAAAATTTCAGCAAAGGTTGGTTTTTCAGAAACAGCTTTTGTAAAGAAATCAAATAAAGCTGATTTTAAAGTGGAATTTTATACACCGAAGGCTGAAGTGGATTTATGTGGACATGCAACTATTGGGACTTTTACTTTGATGGCTCACAAAGGCATTATAGGTAAGGGCCAATATTCTCAAGAAACAAAGGCTGGTATTTTAAAGATAGAGTGCAATAAAGATAATGTAATTTATATGGAACAGACAAGGCCTGAATTTTATGAAATACTTGATAAAAAGGAAATAGCAGCTTCGTTAAATTTAGATGAAAATGATATTATGAGTGAACTTCCTGTTCAAATTGTATCTACAGGTTTAAAGGATATTTTAGTTCCAGTAAAGTCACTTAAGGTACTTAAGGATATGAAACCTGATTTTGATAAGGTATCATGTATTAGTAAAAAATATGGGGTCATTGGATATCATGTTTTTACTTTAGAAACGCTAAATAATGGAACTGCTCATTGCAGGAATCTTGCTCCATTATATGACATACCAGAAGAGGCAGCAACGGGAACTTCAAATGGGGCACTAAGCTGTTACCTGTACAAGCATGGAATTGTTAATGAAAAAAGTTCACAAAGTTTAGTTTTTGAGCAAGGGTATTCTATGGGGAGACCTTCACAAATTTTAAGCAGCCTAAAGGTTCAAAATGGTGAAATTGTTGAAGTAATGGTTGGAGGAACGGCGTTAAATATTGAAGAAAGAGAAGTAGAGTTATAACAGTGGACAGTTGACAGTTGAGGATGATTTTTCTCTGCTGGCGCTGCGAAAATTCTTAAATTTAATGCGCGCAAAGCACTTAAAATATAGTGTTCAGCATAGCTGACACTATTAAATTCTAAGATTTACCTGAGCGTAGCAAAAGGTAAATCATCCTTAAAAGGAGGATTTTTATGAAAACGATAGTTGTTACTGGAAAAGATGGTTTTTTTGCCTCGAGATTTATTGATTATTATAAAGAAAAATACAATATTATTGGATTCAGTCATGATGATTTAGACATAACAAATGAGAAGCAAACAGTTTCGATAATATCAAAATACAAGCCTGACTATTTAGTTCATGCAGCTGCTATATCAGATACAGGTGCATGTGAAAGAAATCCAGAAAAATCTTTTGAAGTAAATGTTAAAGGCTCAATTAATGTTGCAAAAGCATGTGTAAAGACAAAAGCAAAGTTAATATACTTAAGTTCTGACCAAGTATACGGGGGAAACGATGAGGTTGGACCTTATGATGAAGAGAAGTATGTGCCTAATAACGTATATGGAAAGCATAAAATTCAAGCGGAGAAAGAAATACTTAGAGTGATGCAAAACGTAGTTATTTTGAGACTTACATGGCTTTTTGATCTTCCAGAAAGACAAAAGAAAACAAATTCTAACATAGTATGGAATATAGCAAAAGCGTTAATGGAAAATAAAGCTGTAAAATTTCCGGCAAATGAATATAGAGGAATTACATATGTGCATGATTTAGTAAAGAACTTTGATAAAATTATTGATTTACCAGTTGGAGTCTATAATGCAGGAAGTGAAAATAATTTAAGCACATATGAGGTGGCAAAAACAGTTATTGCTGCAATGGGATTAAGTTATAGAATTGAAGAAATTTTAATAAAGGATGTTGAAAGATATAAAGAAAAAAATAAAGATTTGAGAATATCAAATAATAAACTCAAAAATCACGGTATATATTTTAGTAGTACAGAAGAAGCAATTAGAAATTGTATAAAGGATTTTTTATTTTAAATTTTGTTTTTAGTGAAAAGAGGAAAGTCTAGATGCAAGTTTATTAATAACTAATAATAAAATTTTTATAAAAAAACTATTAAAATATGGAAGTCGGAAAACTGAAAGGGTACAATTAATTATATATAAACCGCTTGAACTATTGAAATTCATGTACACTAAAATGCCAAGAAGATGGTATTTTGGTACAAATAAATTTCAAGTTTCAAGGCGGTTTATCTTTAATAAAATACAAAGGAGGAGTGAATAAATATGTCAGTAGACGCAGTATCTCAGCTTATGCAGCAAAATGCATTACAAAGTTTATATGGTACCAATAGCAGTAGCAATTCAGGTAATGATATTGATTTTTCAACATTGCTTGGGGATGTTATGCAAACTTCAACTAGTAAAAATTCTACAGATGTTACAAAAGTGAATGGAAATACAAAGGTTGACAGTGCAGATAAATCATCACAAACGAGTAAGCTGGATGAATTAGAGAAATTACTTCAATTACAAAGTTTGCAGAGTATGTCAGGTGCATATAGCACAGCTGATAACTTAGGAAGTATTGATGACAGTGATGACGATAGCAGTAGTAGTGACAGCAGCTTAGGATTAGGTAATAGTGGTGGTAATGGTAATGAAATGATGAGTTCTATATTTCAACTTTTAAGCCAAAATCAAGATCAGAATCAAGCTAGTGATAGTAGTAATGCAAATGAAAATATAAATAGCGTTTTATCGGGTAATTTAATGTAGATTCTAAATGCAAGGTATGCTTTATGCCTTGTATTTTTTATATATAGAATAGTATAATGATAGCGTATTTTCATACTTGTACAAGATTGGGAAAAATATATTAAATATGTTTAAAAAAGTATAGATATTTTAAAGAGATAGGAGAACTAGGTTATGTATATAGGATGTAATTGGTCAAAAGCTTTAAAAAGTCTTCTGGAAAATAATGCTGTTAAGGTTGATTATGTTAAGTCTGGTGCATTTGGAAACTTTGATAAGGAATTTGAAACTATGCGTTCCATGCGTCCGGTTTTACTGCATGGTTTAGGTTACTTTGAAAATACAGGAATGAAAAATATAGAAGTTATAGACTTTAATCGTGCAAATAAACTAATTAAAAAATGTAATTCACCTCATTATGGAGTTCACCTTGCAATTAGAAATGCTGATATGCATGAAGGCATGACAGATGAAGAAATATATTCGCTTATGTCAAATCACATTAGAATTTTTAAGGATAAGTTGGAAGTTCCACTTCTTTTAGAAAATTCTCCTGATTCTCCTACTGATAGGACGTTATTTGATTTATATCCGTATACTGATGCATCAAAGATAAGTAAAATATATATAGATAATGATGTTTGTTTTTTACTTGATATCTCTCATACTAAAATTACAGCCAAATATAATGAATGGGATATTCGTGATTATCTCAAAAGACTTCCACTTGATCGCATTAAGGAAATACATGTAAATGGTTCTGGATATGACAAGAATGGTTTTCCAAAAGATACTCATCAAGCTATGCAAGATGAAGAATATGAATTATTAGCTTGGGTGCTTAATTACTCAAAGCCTGATATAGTAACGCTAGAATATAATGGAGTAGAAGGCGAAAATGAAGAATTAATCATAAGAAATTTAGAAGAGCAGCTAAACAAAATAAACGAAATATGCAGGTAAATATGAATAAGCTGAAAGCTTAAAATAGCTGATGTTATAATTTGACAAGTAATATTTTCCATGCCTTAATCAGTTGACAATTGTCAACTGATATATGTTCATATAACCAACATGTTCCAAAACAGAATTCAGCTAATTTTAATATTCCAAGTTGTTTATCTTTAAATTCCTATAATCTATATATGCAAATTTTTTTATAATGCCAAGATAATATTTAAATTTATAAAATTAATTTGCAGAAAACTATAGTTAAGGGTTTCGCTATGCGAAAGGTGAAGGTTTTTACCTATGACAAAAAGCTAAGGTAGATTTACCTTTCACTACTCTAAGGTAAATATTATAATTTAATAGTGTAAGCTGTGCTGAATACTATATTTAAATCATGCCCAAGCATTAAGTTTAAGATTTTTCCAAGCGTATCGGGAAAAAATTATCTTTTATTGTCCTCTGTACTCATAGAATAAGGATGTTATGAAATTTCATGACATCCTTATTTTTTACTATTTAGACATAAAAAACACTTTTGTAATATAAATATATAAAAACAATATAATTAATAATATTCAAATATATTGAAAAAGTAAAAAAATAATGGTAATATATAAATATGCTTAACAAATAACTAATAAATATTAAGTAATATTAATATATTAATAACAATGTGGCGATAAAAGTTTTAAAATGCCACAATGCCTGGTCTGGATTTGAAGACAGGAATTTATATGTGAAATGTAAACTAATAAGTATTTGGGGGGAGAAGATGTTTAAATATATTTTAAAAAGGTTAGTTTCAAGTATAATTACACTCTGGTTTGTAATCACTATTACATTTTTTTTAATGCATGCTATTCCAGGGGGGCCATTTACTGGAGATAGAAAATTACCAGCAGCGGTTATGGACAATTTAAATGAAAAGTTTGGATTGAATAAATCACTTGGAATTCAATATAAAAATTATTTAATAGATTTAGTTCATGGAGATTTAGGACTTTCTATGTACACACAAGGAATGACAGTAAACCAATTTATAAAAAATTTATTTCCAGCATCATTAAAAGTCGGCATTTGTGCAATTATTTTTGCAGTTGTATTTGGTATGCTTCTTGGAATAATTGCAGCGCTTCGGCAGGGGAAACTTTTAGATAACATATGTATGCTTATATCTACTTTTGGAGTTGCAGTTCCAAGCATGATACTAGCTCCGGTTATGATATATATTTTTGCGGTGAAATTTAATATTCTACCTGCAGTTGGGCTTGACAGTCCTTTAAATTATATAATGCCTGCTGTGGCACTAGGATTATATTATATGGCTTTTATTGCAAGGCTCATTCGATCTAGTATAGTTGAAGTTATAAGGACAGATTACATAAAAGTTGCTAGAGCTAAGGGATTATCAAAATATAAAATTATTTTTAAGCACATACTTAAGAATTCATTGATTCCGGTAGTGACATATTTAGGACCAATTACAGCAGGAGTTCTTACGGGAAGCTTTGTAATAGAAAGTGTATTTGGAATTCCTGGACTTGGAAGACAATTTGTACAAAGTATATCTAATAGAGATTATACCGTAATTATGGGAGTAACCGTGTTTTTTTGCAGTTTGTTAATAATTTGTAATTTAATCGTTGATTTACTGTATGTTGTAATTGATCCAAGAATTAAGCTAGATAGTTAGGAGGAATATAAGTGGAAGTTTCTAAGGATATGTTTAAAGTTGTACCTAAAGAGAAAAAAAATTCTCAAAAAATAGAAAGGGAAAGTTTAAGTTATTGGCAAGATGTAATTAGAAGGCTTAGAAAAGATAAATTAGCTATGTTTGGTTTAGGATTTGTTATATTTATAGCTTTAGCTGCAATATTTGGACCTATGCTATCAAGATATAGCTATACAGCTCAAAATTTAAGTAATGGTAATATTGGGCCAAGTGCTTCACATTGGTTTGGTACAGATAAATTTGGAAGAGATTTATTTGTAAGAGTTCTTGAGGGGGCTAGGATATCATTAACAATAGGTCTTGTAGCAAGCATACTTAGTATTTTTATTGGAGTAATATATGGAGGCATATCAGGGTATTTTGGTGGAATTGTAGATAATATCATGATGAGAGTTGTTGAAGCCATATATGCTATACCAATGACAATATATGTAATACTAATAATGATTGTTTTAAAACCCGGTTTAATCAGCATAATACTAGCACTCACAATTTCCTTTTGGGTTACTATGGCAAGAATTGTTAGAGGACAAATCATGTCTTTAAAGCAGCAGGAATTTGTTCTTGCAGCAAAAACTATAGGTGCATCTAATATGAGAATAATTTTAAAGCATTTAATCCCAAATTGTTTAGGTCAAATAATTGTTACATTAACTCTTTCAGTACCAGATGCAATATTTCAAGAAGCATTTTTAAGCTTCATTGGTCTTGGAATACCAGCACCTCTTGCATCATGGGGTAGCCTTGCTTCGGATGCATTAGGTGGATATCAATTATACCCATATCAATTAATATTTCCAGCACTGGCAATAAGTCTTACTATGTTGGCATTTAACTTATTAGGAGATGGACTAACTTATGCATTAGATCCAAAAATGAGAAGGTAGGTGGAATATTTATGGAGAAGTTGCTTGAAATTAATGATATATACACCTCATTTAATACTCATGTTGGTGAGGTTCAAGCTGTAAGAGGAGTTACAATTGATTTATATAAAGGAGAGGCAATAGGAATTGTAGGTGAATCTGGAAGTGGAAAAAGTATAACGATGATGACGGTTATGAGGCTTTTAGATAGTAATGGTGTTATAAAAAAGGGCGAAGTCTTGTTTGATGGAAAAGATTTGACCAAGCTTTCTGAAAAAGAAATGGAAAATATAAGAGGAAATGAAATAGGTATGATATTTCAAGATCCTATGACATCTTTAAATCCAGTAATTACAATAGGCGATCAATTAAGTGAACCTTTAATCAGGCATAAAAGTATGAGTAAAAGTGAAGCTAGAAAAAAGGTAATAGAAATGCTTAACTTAGTTGGTATACCTAGTCCAGAGAAGAGAATAAAGCAATATCCGTATGAGTTCTCTGGTGGAATGAGGCAGAGGGTAATGATAGCAATGGCATTAATTTGTGAGCCTAAGCTTTTAATTGCTGATGAACCAACTACAGCACTTGATGTTACAATTCAAGCTCAGATACTAGAGCTTATGAAGGAGCTTAAACAAAAATTAAATATGTCAATTATACTTATAACACATGATTTGGGAGTTGTGGCAGATGTGTGCTCAAGAATAAATGTCATGTACGGTGGGGTTGTGGTTGAAAGTGGAACCTCAAGAGATATTTTTTATAATGCAAATCATCCATATACCTGGGGACTTTTAAGGAGTATTCCAAATCCTAAATTAGAAGTAAAGGAAAGGCTTAAACCAATTGAAGGAACACCTCCAGATTTACTAGCTCCTCCTAAGGGGTGCCCTTTTGCTGAAAGATGCGAGTATGCTATGAAGGTATGTTTTGAGGGGAGAGCTGAAAATTACAAAATTAATGAAGGACATTATTCTAGCTGTTGGCTTAATCATCCTTATGCATTAGAAATTATGCAAGATATTAAAAGGAGTGTAGGCTAATGGAGAAAAAAGATAATCTTATAGAGGTAAAAAACTTAACTAAGTTTTTTAGTATTAATAGAGGAATATTTAGAGCTACAAAAAGTTATATAAAGGCTGTAGATGATGTTTCTTTTGAGATAAAAAAGGGTGAAACTTTAGGGCTTGTTGGAGAATCGGGTTGTGGGAAAACAACAACTGGAAGAACTATATTAAAGCTTTATGAGCCAACAAGTGGCCAAATTATTTACGACGGCAAGGATATAGCAAAGTTAAAAAATAAGGCTATGCTTCCATATAGAAGAAAGCTTCAAATGATATTTCAAGATCCATATGCATCCTTAAATTCAAGAATGACAGTTGAAGATATCATAGGTGAACCAATACAAATTCATAAGTTAATGGGTAAGAAAGAAAAGCACGATAGAATCCAATATTTATTAAATAGAGTTGGATTAAATCCAGATCATGCAAGTAGATACCCACATGAGTTTTCAGGAGGACAAAGGCAGAGAATTGGAATCGCTAGGGCACTTGCGGTACAGCCAGAATTTATTGTTTGTGATGAACCTATTTCTGCTCTTGATGTATCAATACAAGCACAGGTAGTAAACATGCTTGAAGATTTACAGGATGATTTAGGTCTTACTTATTTATTTATAGCCCATGATTTGTCAATGGTAAGACATATATCAGATAAAATAGGCGTAATGTATTTGGGAAAATTGGTTGAATTAGCAGATAGCAGTGAGCTTTATAAAAATCCACTTCATCCATATACAAAAGCTCTTATTTCAGCAATACCAATTCCAGATCCAGATATGGCGGAGAAAAACAAAAGAATAATATTGGAGGGAGAAATACCATCACCAATAGATCCTCCAAAGGGTTGTAGGTTTAAAGGAAGATGTAAATATGCTAAACCTAATTGTGAAGAAGCCGATTTTGAACTTAAAGATGTAGGCGGAGGACATAAGGTTGCATGTAATTTATATTAAATTAAATATATTTAGGGGGGAATTAAATGTTAAAAAGCAGAAAAAGTAGAATAGTTGCTTTAACTCTATCTACTTTGTTAGTAGGATCATTATTAAGTGGCTGTGGAAGTACAGCGGGAAAAAATTCAAATCAGGTTATAACGTATAATTTAGGTGCTAATCCTAAAACTATAGACCCAGGATTAAATACTTCTGTAGAAGGTGGAATAGTAATAGCGAATGCTTTTGAAGGTCTTACAGAGGTAGATGCAAAAAATCAGCCACATCCTGGAATTGCAAAAAGCTGGGATATAACTGATGGTGGAAAACACTATGTTTTTCATTTAAGAAAAAATGCAAAATGGTCAGATGGAAAGCCTGTAACTGCTCATGACTTTGAGTATGGCTGGAAGAGAGCTTTGGCACCAGATACAGCTTCTGAGTATGCATATCAATTGTATTATTTGAAAAATGCTCAAGGTTATAATGAAAGCACTCTTCCAGCGGATAAAAAAACACCAGGAGTTGCATCAGCTACAGCTGATCAAGTTGGAGTAAAAGCCACAGATGATTATACTCTTGATGTTGAACTGGAAAATCCAACACCATATTTCTTATCACTTATGGCATTTCAAACTTATATGCCTGAAAGAAAAGATATTGTAAGTAAGGATCCAAGTGGTTGGGCACTAAAGCCTTCAAGTTATGTTTCTGATGGAGCATTTAAATTGCAAACCTGGAAACAAAACAGCAAATTAGAATTTGTTAAAAATGATTATTACTGGAATAAGTCATCTGTTAAACTTGATAAATTAAACTATACAGTTTTAAATGATGCAACAAGCTATATGTCAGCTTTTCAATCGGGACAGGTTGATATAATCGATTCACCACCAGCAGAACAAACTCCTAATCTTCTAAAACAGGGGAAGGCAAAAACTTATGTTAATATAGGAAACTATTACTATGGTTTTAATCTAGATCCAAAAGCTAAGCTTGATCCAGTAGTTGCTAAGGCAATGAATAATGCTGATTTTAGAAAAGCAGTTAATTTGGCAATTGATAGAGAAGCTTTAGTTAAAAATGTAGTAAAAGGCGGTGAAGTTCCAGCTACAAGTTTTGTACCTACTGGTATGTTAGGACCTGACGGAAAGCAATTCAAGGGTAAAAAATACTTTCCAGCAAAGGGAGATGTAGCTCAAGCAAAGCAGCTATTAGCTAAAGCAGGATATCCCGATGGAAAGGGCTTGCCAACTATTGAGCTTATGTATAATTCTGATGGAAATAATCCAGATATAGCACAAGCTATACAACAAATGCTTAAAACCAATTTAAATATAAATGTAAATCTTAGAGCAGTTGAAAGAAAAATTCAGCTTGATGAAACAACTAAACACACATATGCTGGTATATCGAGAAATGGTTGGTCTGCAGATTATGCTGATCCAATGACCTTTATAGATATGTGGGTAACTAACGGAGGAAATAATACTACAGGCTATAGCAATCCAGCATATGATAAACTTGTTAAAGAAGCTAAATCTGAAGCTGATCCTGCAAAGAGATTTGATGAAATGCATCAAGCAGAAGATATTTTAATGAATGATATGCCTATTATACCTTTGTATGAATATAATGTTGTTTGCTGCATGAAGAGTTATGTTAAAGGCACTTACAGAACACCAATGGATGTTCTATATTTCACCAAAGCATATGTAGAAAAGTAAACATCTGGGGGTTTGGGCGTCAGCCCATGTGATTTGAGAACAATAAATTAGTCCTCTCAAAAATAGCAGTAAAACTAATAAATTAGTCAAATTAGGCTGGGGGTTTGGGCGTCAGCCCATGTGATTTGAGAACAATAAATTAGTCCTCTCAAAAATAGCAGTAAAACTAATAAA
>NZ_JBJIAA010000001.1:121865-168053 GCF_045310695.1 Clostridium neuense | reverse complement strand
AAATTAGTCAAATTAGGCTGGGGGTTTGGGCGTCAGCCCATGTGATTTGAGAACAATAAACTAGATTTCTCAAGAATAATTCAAAAACCAAATAAAAAATAGTCGTTTTGTATCTGAACGGCTATTTTTTTATTTATAAGGCTATGCTTTAATATAACGTTGAATATAGCCTAAAAAAATTATAGGTGGGATTGTCCACCTATAAGACTCAATAAAAGAATGTTATGAATTACCTGAACGATAAATTGGAATTTACACTTATAAATTCAATTCCAACCATTCATCTGTATCTTGAAATCCATATCTTTTATAGACAGGTCTTCCAAGTTTTGATGCTACTAAACAAATCTTATGAATGTTTCGTTCCTTTGCTTCATTTACTAACCTATCTAACATTCCTGTAGCTATACCCTTACCACGAGAAGTCAGTTCTGTATACATATTAGTTATATAACCTTTTCTTCCAGTTTTATTAGTATATGTTGGTGGAAAATCAATAAATGCAATAGCAGCTGTAGCTATAATTTGGTTATTTTCTTCTGCAATCCATTCAACTAATGAATTATTAGCCAGTTTGTTATTAAAATATCTCATCAATTCCTTATCAATATCAATATTGGGCTCTATACCTTCATCAATGAGTTGCTTCTTTCTAATACTCACAAGTAAAGGTATGTCTTTAATATCTGCTTTTCTATAATTCATCATATTTCCTCCTGTAAATTACAATTTATTTTCCAGTTAATTATATATTATATTTTGTTGCAACACCATTAAATCTATTCATCCATCTCTTTAAATTGCTATGAAGAGCATTAATTTGTTGAATATGATATAATCCCTCTTTATGTTTGTCTCTTTTGTGAGAGTGCCTTGGCATGTTAGATGGCTTTGTACCCTTAAAACTTTTAGCAAAGAATACTTCATCTGCTTCAACTACACCATCAGCATACCCTTTACCTAAAAATGTGATTATACAATTGAGAATTTTATGTATCCAAAAGAAACTTGTTGCTATGTTAATTTCTACGATTTTAGCACTTTTTCTAATAGAGTAACCATTAATCATGCACTTAGCATATTTAAGCCACTTATCCAATGTTTTCTTACTTTTATAGGTTGCAGAATTAGTGAAGTCAGTAAAAGCTTTCTTACAAGATTTGCAAATATATCTTTGTTTACCATCACTGTACCCTGAATCAATTTTCCATTTGTCAGGATGAATTTCGTATTAGCAGTTTCAATATTTCATCTTGTCTATCCATAAAAAAGTCATATTTGGAAAATAAATCTAGCATGTGAAAATGGTTAACACGTTGGAAATAGAACCATATTGAGAAAATTATAAAATAATAGTAGGATATAAACGTACCTAATAAATAATTGCATATTTAGAATTGTTTTTAACAAATTAATGACAAATTGTTAAAAATATTATTTATTTAAAAATAAGTATATGAGCAATAATTTTAGCTTGAAAGTAGGAAGTTTGAATAAAATTTCTGTGTATAGCAAATATAACTTTATAATTACAAAATAGCACAAAAGAATAAAAAATTGGAGGGACAAAATGCTTAAGTATATTTTAAAGAGAGTGATTTCAAGTGTTATTACAATTTTCTTCGTAATAACAGTAACATTTTTCTTAATGCATGCTATTCCTGGAGGTCCGTTTACTGGAGATAGAAAATTGCCACCAGCTGTGGAACAAAATCTAAATATAAAATATGGACTAGATAAACCTTTAGGAGTTCAATATGAAAAATATCTTGTGGATTTAGTACATGGAGATTTAGGACCTTCTATGACTACAGAAGGACTTACAGTTAATCAGGTTATAGGAAATTCATTTCCAGCATCTTTAAAAGTTGGAGCCTGTGCGGTTTTATTTGCGCTTACAATGGGATTAATTCTTGGAATAGTTGCAGCACTTAGGCAAGGTAAACTTTTAGATAATATTTGTATGATGATATCTACTGTGGGGGTTGCTGTTCCAAGTATGATATTAGCACCAGTTTTGATATATCTTTTTGCCGTGAAATTTGGAATATTACCAGCAGTAGGATTGGACAAACCTTCAAATTACATAATGCCGTCAATAGCTCTTGGATTATATTATATGGCATTTATTGCACGACTAGTACGTTCTAGCTTGGTTGAAGTTATAAGAACAGATTATGTAAGAGTTGCAAGAGCTAAAGGACTCGCAAAAAGTAAAATTGTTTTAAAGCATGTGCTTAGAAATTCATTAATTCCTTTAGTAACGTATCTTGGACCAATTACAGCAGGCTTGCTTACTGGAAGTTTTGTAATAGAAAGTGTATTTGGAATTCCTGGAATTGGAAGAGAGTTTGTACAAAGTATATCTAATAGAGATTACACGACAACTCTAGGCGTAACTGTATTTTTCTGTGCATTTTTAATAGTTGCAAATTTAATAGTGGATTTATTATATGTTGTTATCGATCCAAGAATCAAATTACAGGATTAGGAGGAGCACAAATGGAATTTTCTAAAGATATGTTTGAAGTTGTGCCTAAAGAAGAAAAAAGTTTAGAGAAGATTGAAAGACCAAGTTTGAGCTACTGGCAGGATGTAGTTAGGAGACTTAAAAAAGATAAAATGGCAATGCTTGGTTTAAGCTTTATAATACTAATAACCTTGGCGGCAATATTTGGACCGATGTTATCAAGATATAATTATACAGCTCAAGATTTAAATTCAGCGGATCTTGGACCAAGTTTATCTCACTTTTTTGGTACAGATAAATTTGGAAGAGATTTATTTGTAAGAGTGCTTGAAGGTGCTAGAGTATCGCTTATTATAGGCCTTGTAGCCAGCTTACTTAGTATTTTTATTGGAGTAATATATGGTGGCATATCAGGATATTTTGGCGGAATTGTCGACAACATCATGATGAGAATTGTTGAAGCAATATATGCTATACCAATGACGATATACGTAATACTTATAATGGTTGTTTTAAAACCTGGTTTGAAAAGTATAATAGTAGCACTAACAATTTCTTTTTGGGTTACTATGGCAAGAATTGTTAGGGGACAAATTATGTCGTTAAAACAACAAGAGTTTGTTTTAGCAGCAAAGACCATAGGTGCTTCTGATATGAGGATAATTCTCAAGCATCTTATCCCAAATTGTTTAGGACAAATTATCGTAACATTGACACTTTCAATACCAGATGCAATATTTCAAGAAGCCTTTTTAAGCTTTATTGGTCTTGGAATAGCACCACCACTTGCATCCTGGGGTAGTTTAGCATCTGATGCTTTAGGAGGCTATCAATTATATCCATATCAATTGTTCTTTCCAGCCTTAGCAATATGTCTCACAATGCTTGCATTTAATTTGCTTGGAGATGGACTAACCTATGCATTAGATCCAAAAATGAGAAAGTAGGAGGAGAATATGGAAAAACTACTTCAAATTAATAATATACACACATCCTTTCATACACATATGGGTGAAGTACAGTCTGTAAGAGGAGTTACTATAGATTTATATAAAGGCGAAGCAATAGGAATTGTTGGTGAGTCTGGAAGTGGAAAAAGCATAACAATGATGACGGTTATGCGTCTTTTAGATAACAACGGTGAAATAAAAACTGGTGAAGTCTTGTTTGAAGGAAAGGATCTAACTAAGCTCTCTGAAAAAGATATGGAAAAAATAAGAGGAAATTCAATAGGAATGATATTTCAAGATCCTATGACTTCCCTAAATCCAGTACTCACAGTTGGAGATCAGTTAAGTGAACCTTTAATTAAGCATAAAAGGATGAGCAAAAGCGAAGCAAAGAAAAAGGTTATAGAGATGCTTGGTTTAGTTGGTATACCTAGTCCGGAAAAAAGAATTAAACAATATCCACATGAGTTTTCTGGTGGAATGAGACAAAGAGTAATGATAGCAATGGCACTTATTTGTGGACCTAAATTATTAATTGCGGATGAACCGACCACAGCACTTGATGTTACAATTCAAGCTCAAATATTAGAGCTTATGAAAGAACTTAAAGAAAAGCTAAATATGTCAATTATACTTATAACTCACGATTTAGGAGTTGTAGCAGATGTATGCAGCAGAATAAATGTTATGTATGGTGGGGTTGTAGTTGAAAGTGGAAGTTCTAAGGATATTTTCTATAATGCAAACCATCCTTACACCTGGGGACTTTTAAGAAGTATTCCAAATCCTAAACTTGATATAAAGGAAAGGCTTAAGCCAATTGAAGGAACGCCTCCAGATTTATTAGCTCCTCCAAAAGGATGCCCCTTTGCAGCAAGATGTGAATATGCTATGAAAATATGTTTCGAGAATAAGCCTGAACAATATAAAATTAACGAGGGACATTATTCTAGCTGCTGGCTTAACCATCCTAATGCACCAAAAGTTAAACGCAATATTGAAAGAGGTGAAGCTGATGGAGAAAAATAATAAGCTTATTGAGGTGAAAAATCTTACTAAGTTTTTTAATATTAATAAAGGCATTCTTTCAACTAAAAAAAATTACGTAAAAGCAGTAGATGATGTTTCTTTTAGTATAAAAAAAGGTGAAACTTTAGGTCTTGTTGGAGAATCTGGGTGCGGCAAAACAACTACTGGGAGAACTATCTTGAAGCTTTATGAACCAACGAGTGGTGAAATTATCTATGATGGTAAGGATATAGCTAAACTTAAAAATAAAGATATGCTTTCCTATAGAAGAAAAATGCAAATGATATTTCAAGATCCATATGCATCCTTAAATTCAAGAATGACGGTTGGAGATATAATAGGAGAGCCAATAGAAATTCACAAATTAATGAGCAAAAGTGAAAAGTATGAAAAGGTTCAGTATTTATTAAATAGAGTTGGATTAAATCCAGATCATGCTAATAGATATCCACATGAGTTTTCTGGTGGACAAAGACAGAGAATTGGTATAGCAAGGGCACTTGCAGTTGAACCAGAATTTATTGTATGTGATGAGCCAATTTCAGCACTTGATGTGTCAATACAGGCACAGGTTGTAAATATGCTTGAGGATTTGCAGGAAGATTTAGGACTTACTTACTTGTTTATAGCTCATGATTTGTCTATGGTTAAGCATATATCAAATAAAATAGGTGTTATGTATTTAGGAAAATTGGTTGAATTAGCAGATAGCAGCGAGCTTTATAAGAATCCACTGCATCCATATACGAAAGCGCTTCTTTCAGCTATACCGGTTCCAGATCCAAACATGGCAGCACAAAATAAAAGAATAGTACTTGAAGGAGAAATACCGTCACCTATAAATCCACCAAAAGGCTGTAGGTTCAGTAGTAGATGTAAATATGCTAAGCCTGAATGTAGAGAAGGAAATTTTGAACTTAAGGATGCTGGTGGCGGCCACATGGTTGCATGTAATCTATATTATAGATAGACAACATGAAAGATTTAAATTACCAATACCAAATTTATCCCTACAAACTGGAAGTTGACTCAGAGTACAACTGACAGAGTACAGTGAAGGTGGATTTACCTTTTGCTACGCTCAGGTAAATCTTAGAACTTAATAGTTTCAGCTGTGCTAAACACTATATTTTAAGCGTTTTGGGCGCATTAAGTTTAAGATTTTTCAAAGCGTAGCGGAGAAAAATCATCCTTCACTGTACTCTGAAAGTTGTACTCTGTACTCTGAGTAAAATGTTGGCTTTGTAGTATAAATTTGGTGTTAGCCATTTCAAGTTTCAAGGTGGTTTATCTTTAAAATGCGCAATTCACAATTCCTTGGCAACTGTGAACTGTGCATTTATTTTTGCATTCAATACATATTTTAAAATAATACCTTCAATATATGCCAAGCATGCATAAATTAAAGGCAGATTTGGAAACAATAAATATAGAAATTTAAAAGTTTTAAATAATTAAGTATATTGTGGGCTCTATTACATTAAAATATGAGGAGGTAAAGTAATGTTAAGAACTAAAATATCAAAAGTTGGGGCTATTGCTATGTCGGCTTTTATGGCAGCTTCATTTTTAAGTGGTTGCACGAGTACAGGTAAGGTTAATCCCAAAACTGCAGAGCAAATTATAAGGTATAATTTAGGTGCTAATCCTAAAACAATAGATCCAGGATTAAATAGTTCTGTTGAAGGAGGAACTGTAATAGCCAATGCTTTTGAAGGTCTTACAGATGTTGATGTAAATAATAAGGCATATCCAGGTGTGGCAAAGAGCTGGGACATATCAGCTGATGGTAAGCACTATGTATTTCATTTAAGAAAAGATGCAAAATGGTCAGATGGTAAAGCTGTAACTGCAAAAGATTTTGAGTATGCCTGGAAGAGAGCCTTAGCTCCAGAAACAGCATCTGATTATGCTTATCAGCTTTATTATTTGAAAAATGGTCAGGGATACAATGAAAGTGGGCTTCCAGCAGCTCAAAAGACTCCTGGTGTTGCAGCAGCTACAGCAGATCAAGTTGGAGTAAAGGCAGTAGATGATTATACTCTTAATGTGGATCTTGAAAATTCAACACCATATTTCTTATCCTTGTTGGCATTTCAAACATATATGCCATTAAGAAAGGATGTTATAACTGCACATCCAAAAGATTGGGCATTAAACGGTTCAACTTATGTTTCTAATGGAGCTTTTAAAATGAAAAGTTGGAAACAAAAGGATAAACTTGAGTTTGTAAAGAATCCGTATTATTGGAATAAATCTCAAGTTAAACTTGATAATCTTACTTATACAGTTTTAGATGATCCAACGAGTTATATGTCAGCATATCAATCGGGGCAGATTGATATAATCGATACACCTCCAGCAGAGCAAATCCCTTCACTTTTAAAGCAGGGAAAAGCAAAAACTTATGTTAACATAGGAAATTACTATTATAGCTTTAACTTAGATCCAAAGGCAAAGCTTAACCCAGCAGTGGCTAAGGCCATGAATGATGTTAGGGTTAGAAAAGCAATTTCACTAGCTATTGATAGAGATGCTTTGGTTAAGAATGTAACAAAGGCAGGACAGTATCCAGCAACAAGCTTTGTTCCTAGAGGTATGGTTGAAAATAACGGAAAGGATTTTAAACAAAAAGATTATTATCCATCAAAAGGAGATATATCACAGGCTAAAAGTTTATTATCACAGGCTGGTTATCCAAATGGCAGTGGTTTTCCTACTATAGAATTAATCTACAATACTGGTTCTAACCATAAGGATATTGCTGAAGCTGTTCAAGCGATGCTTAAGAAAAATTTGAATATTAATATAACGCTTAGAGGTGTTGAAAGAAAAGTTCAACTTGATGAAACAACTAAACGCACATACACTGGCATAGCAAGAAATGGTTGGTCTGCAGATTATGCCGATCCAATGACTTTTCTAGATATGTGGGTAAGTACTAGTGGAAATAATGTTGTTGGATACAGCAATGCAGAATATGATAGGCTTATTGCAGCTGCTAAAAGTGAAACAAATACTACAAAGAGATTTTCTGAAATGCATCAAGCAGAAGATATTTTAATGAGAGATATGCCAATTGTACCTCTATACGAATACAACATTGTTTCAGCTATGAAGAATTATGTTAAAGGCACCTACAGAACTCCAATGGATGTCTTGTATTTCACCAAAGCTTATGTGCAAAAATAAAAAAAGAGCAAAGTAACAATGCTTCGTCGCATTAAAATAATTCTATAAATCTAAGATGAAAAAAACCTAAAATTCTAAGATATTTCAATAACTCGCCTTTGGCTCAAACAGATTGAAACATCTAAGGATTTTAGGTTTTTTTATCAAGATTTATTAGAATTCTTTTAAACTGTTCCTTCAGCATTGTTCTTTAGTTTCCACGGTAGTGCAAGGAAAAAATTCCTCCGTTCCTACGGAATTTTAAGCGTGAATTTTTGTAACCAATTAAATTTTAGTTTATGAGGATCAATTTGTCAGTGCTAATTTTAATCTTTCATGTTGTCTATCCATATCAGTGTGGTATACTCAAATTTTTAGAATAATTTTAGATTTATTAAGAAAAGATATCTTTTAAGGAGGTGTTTTTTATGAAGAAATTATTATATATTCCTGTAAATACAAAGCCGGAAGAGATGTCAACAAGTAAATTTGTAGGGAGGCAATTTATAAAAAGCTTTATTAAGAAATATCCAGAATATGAGGTTGAAGAATTGGATATATGTAATGAATACATACCAGAACTTAACCATAGGTATTTTAAAGGAAGAGGTGATATTGTTTCTGGAAGTGATTACGAGGCTCTTTCTGAGGAGGATAAGAAAGCAGTAGACAGAATAAACGAGCTTTGCAATCAATTTATAAGTGCAGATGTTTATGTTATTGCAGCACCTATGTGGAGTTCACTTTTTCCACCAAGATTAAAAATGTATATTGATTGTGTAATACAGAATAATAAAGCTATTAAAGTTACCCCGGAAGAAGTTAGAGGTTTATTAGATGATAAAGAAAGGAAAATGCTTTACATTCAATCTTCTGGTGGAACGTATCCTAGAATATTTTCATGGAAAATAGATCATGGAGCTAATTATCTTCACGATATATTTAAATTTGTAGGCATAGATAAATTTGAAAAACTTTTGGTTGAAGGTGTTGACATGCCATCAGTTGGAAAACATGAAGCCTTAGAGAAGGCATTTAAAGAAATTGATAATCTAGTTGATAAAATGGCGATAAGAGAACTTGTTAAAAGATAATAAATATATAAAAGGATAAATATTTATGTTTATATTTATCCTTTTATATTTATTATCAACAGTTGTGTGTTTATTTTATACATAGATATAGTAAGTTCTGTACATTGTGAAATCATTAAGGTATTATATATAGTATTAGTTATAAAATTAGGAGGACTAATACTTGATAGCAAATATTTTAACAGCGGATTTTAACATAACGATAATAAAATTTTTACAGCAATTTTCTAATCCATTTTTGGATAAACTAGCAGAATCCATAACTATGACGGGAGAGCAGTATTTTTCTATTGGAGCAATACTTGTTATTTATCTATGTATAAACAAAAATTTGGGATATAGGCTGGGGTTTGCAAGTCTTTTTAGTAATTCTATTAATAGCATTGTGAAAAACATATTTAAAGTTCCAAGACCAATAGGTACAAGTGGAGTAAGATCCTTAAGATTAGAGACTGCTGGAGGATATTCGTTTCCAAGTGGACATACTCAAAATGCTTCTGTGCTTTGGACAAATCTTATGAAAAATATAAAAAAAAGGTGGATATACATTTTAGGTTTTATAATGATAATTAGTGTAGCATTATCAAGACTTTATTTAGGTGTGCATAGACCAGTTGATGTGTTTTTTGGATTTGTATTTGGAGTGTTGTGTATGTTTATAGTAAATGGAATTTTTGACTGTAAAGAAATTAAAACTAGAATTTGTGGATTGTTAATATTGATAGCAGTATCACTTATTGTAACAATAGCCTATGGGGACTTAGATTTATATAAACAATTTGGCTCTATAGTTGGATTTTTTATAGGATACCTAATAGAAAAAAATTTTATAAAATTTAATGAGAAGGCCTCTGTTACACAAAATATGATAAAAATCTTAATTGCAGTAATAGGATATGTAATTTTAGAATTAGGCTTAAAAGCTGTTTTGCCCAATTTAAAAGTGTTTGCAGGTATAAGATACTTTTTTATAATATTATGGGTAACAGTAGGAACAACTTATATTATTAAAAAGTTTAAATTGTATAAGCTTAATTAAATTTCTTTATTTTCGAGCCAGCTTTTAATATATTCTTCTTTTGTGAATTTTGTTTTACTTTCTTTTATAATTTTGCTTGCTTCTTCGCCATTATTTTTCAATAAATCATATATAGTCATTGCAATTGCTTTAGCAGGAATTAAATAAGCAAGTTCATTATTTACTATATCAAAATCAGAACCATGAACATTTCCGGTGAAGCCGCTGAAACCAAATTGAATTGTAGGTTTTATAGTGGCTAAATCGCCAATGTCTCCAGATGCCATGGATTTTTTACCATCAATTATATTTTCTATTCCAATTAAGCTTGCCATATTATTTTTTAGAACGCTGGATAAAGGAGAGCACTGCTCAAAAGGAAGGTATCCTATAGTATTTTCTATAATGCATTTGCCACCTACAGCGTATGCTCCAGCCTTAAAGGCTCTATCAACCTTGCTATTAGCATCAACGATAGAGTTCCATGAGTTACCACGAACGTAGGCTTCTATTACTACTTTTTCAGGTACAGAGTTTATAGTTTGCCCTCCTTCTTTAATTATTCCATGAACTCGAATATTGTCTTCATCAATAAAAGTTTCTCTTTGTGCATTAACAGCAGAGAGGCCTATTACAGCAGCATTTAAAGCATTTATACCAAGGTGCGGTGCGGCACCAGCATGAGCAGCCTTTCCCAAATAAGTAATGTTTTTTAATATAAAGCCATTAAGTGATGAATTTACATCTGCCATTGGAGTTTCTATACCACCCATGGTATGGCAGGATATAATAATATCTATGTCATCAAAAACTCCATTTTTAATCATATCTTGTTTACCGGACATATAGCTAATTTTATTTTCCTTTATCAGATTTTTTCTATAATCAAAATCTGTAAATTCTTCTGCAGGAGTTCCTATCAGTGTTACCTTTCCTCCCAATTCATCTAAAATTTTACTTTCTTTTAAGGCTCTCATTACTCCAAGCATTATTGCAGTTTGATTAGAATGTCCACAAGAGTGAGCAGCATTCATGTCATCAGAGGAATATTTATGACCATATGTAGGAACAGCATCTAATTCTGCAATTAAGCCTATGTTTATATTTTTTTTAGAACCTAAGGAGGCTTTAAAGCCGGTTATTGATAAGTTTTCTTTAACATTTATACCAGCACCTTTTAAATATTCACATGCTAATTTTGAAGTTTTATATTCTTTAAAGCCTAGTTCTGGATGCTTAAAAATATTGTCACCAATATTAAAAATATCATCTTTTATGCCATCCAATATTTCACATAATAAATCTTTAATTTTAATCACCTTCTAATTTTTTTACTTTAAAATTTAATAAGATAATAATACCATAAATAATAAAAAAGTTATATAATGCTAAATTCTTAATGGTATAAAGATTAATACGAATATTAGTGCGGAATAATAATGAAAATCCATATAATAATTAGATTTTTACGAATATAATGCACAAAATTCCACATAATGTTTACATGCAAATAAAAATGTGATAATATTTTTAATGAGTATTAAATAAATTTGAAATTAGAGGGGGACGTTTTGTGAAAAAGTTAAACAAAAGAATAATTTCGACAATATTGCTACTAATATTTTTATTTGCCTTTTCAGCGTGTGACAATGCTGGACAAAAAACAACAAAAGATGATAATGGCAATAAAAAGGTAACAAAAATTCTATTACTGGTTGCAGGAAATTTAGGAGATAAGTCTTTCCAGGATTCATCTCAAGAAGGAATGAATCTTATAAAGAAAAAATATGGAAGCAAGGTTCAAGTAAAAACTATTGAATTAGGTTCTGATAAAACTAAGTTTGTTCCTGGACTTGAGGATGCATCAGAGGATGGATATGATGTTATAATAACAGGTACATTTAATATGAAACAACCTATAGAGCAGGTTGCACCTAAATACCCTAAACAAACCTACATAGTTTTTGATACTTCTGTTGATTATAACAAAATAAAAGGTTTGAGCAATGTTTACACAATTACATATAAGCAAAATGAAGTTGCTTTTCTTGCTGGAGCTTTAGCAGCACAAGTTACAACTAAAACTGATATGAAAAATATAAATCCAGATAAAAAAATAGGATTTGTTGGTGCTATGGATAATCCACTTATTAATGATTATTTAGTTGGATATATTGAGGGAGCACATTATATTGATAAAGCTATAAAGGTTGATTACTCATTTACACAATCCTTCACTGATGCAGCAAAGGGTAAAGAGCTGGCTTTAGTTCAATATCAAAATGATGGTGTTGACATAGGTTTTAATGTTGCTGGAAGAGCAGGACTTGGTCAAATAGATGCAGCACAGTCAGCAAACAAATATGTTATAGGAGTTGATTCGGATCAAGCTGAATTATTTTCAAGTACTCCAGATAAAGCTAACAAGATTTTAACTTCAGCTTTAAAGAGAGTTGATAACACACTTTTAAGAGCTGTTGATATGTACATGGCTGGAAAGCTTCCTAAAGGAAAAACAGAAAATCTTGGCTTGAAAGAAAAAGCATTAGGACTTGCTGATAATTCTTATTATGAAAAATTGGTACCACAGGATATAAGAACTAAAATGGATGAAGTACAAAAGAAGGTTGCTTCAGGTCAAATAAAAATAGATAGTGCATATGGTATGAGTAGCGATCAATTAGCGAAAGTAAGACAATCTGCAAAATAATAATTATAAAGCCAGCTATATGCTGGCTTTATAACTAAATATTTTTATAAAGAGGTGAAATTGAATGGCAGAAATTTTGAGAATGGACAATGTTACAAAAATATATGAAGATGGCGTTGTTGCTAACTATAAGGTTAATTTTTCATTAAATGAAGGAGAAATACATGCTTTAGTTGGTGAAAATGGAGCAGGAAAATCAACGCTTATGAAAATGCTTTTTGGAATGAAAAAACCAACTGAGGGTGGTATATATTTAAAAGGGAAAAAAGTAGAAATGAATTCTTCGGATGATGCTATTGAACTTGGTATAGGCATGGTTCATCAACATTTTATGTTAGTTCCAAGTTTAACAGTAGCAGAAAATATAGTGCTTGGTAAAGAGGTTAAAAAAGGCATCTTTCTTGATAAAGCAAAGGCAATAGAAATGACTGAGGAATTATCTAAAAAATATAACTTAATAGTTGACCCTAAAAGCAAAGTTAGGGATATATCTGTATCACAGAAGCAAAAGGTGGAAATTCTTAAGGCCTTGTATAGAGGAGCAAAAATATTAATATTGGACGAACCAACAGCAGTGTTAACGCCTCAAGAAATAGAAGAACTTTTTAAACAGCTTATGATATTAAAAAAAGAAGGACATACAATAATTTTTATATCTCATAAGCTTCAGGAAATAAAAGAAATATGCGACAGGCTTACTATAATGCGAGATGGAACATCAGTGGGAGTATATAATGTGGACGAAGTATCAGAGGATGATATATCAAGACTAATGGTAGGAAGAGATGTTAAGCTTGATATGGAAAAGTCTGAATGTAAACCTAAGGAAGCCTTATTAAAGGTTGATAATATTTCATATGTAAATGAATTTGGAAAATTAGTTGTAAATGATGTTTCATTTTCTGTTAGAAAAGGCGAAATAGTAGGAGTAGCTGGAATTGAAGGAAATGGACAAACTGAAATGGTAGAAATAATAACAGGTTTAACCAAAGCTGCTACTGGAAGTGTTTACATAAAAAATAAAGATATTAAAGCAATGAGCATAAAGGAAATTAGGGATATTGGAGTTGCTCATGTTCCAGAAGATAGAATGAGTACTGGTATTGCACCTAATTTAAGTGTGGAAGAAAATTTAATTTCAGATAGATATAAAAGTAGAGAGTTTAATAAAGGATTATTTTTGCTTAACTACAAAAAAATTAAGGAAGTTGCTAAAAAACTCATTGATGATTTTATAATAAAGACAGATAGTGAAAAAACCAAAGTAAAAGGTTTGTCTGGTGGTAATATTCAAAAGGTAGTTGTAGCAAGGGAATTTAGTAATAACGCTAATTTGCTTATAGTAAACCAACCAACAAGAGGAATAGATGTTGGAGCCATTGAATTTATAAGAAAAAATATAATCAAAATGAGGGACAAGGGCAATGGTATACTTCTTATTTCAGCTGATCTGAATGAAGTTATGTCTTTAAGTGATTCTCTTATCATTATGAATAATGGGGAAATAGTAGGGTATTTTTCTAATGCTAAAGAAGTTACAGAAAAGGAGCTTGGTCTCTACATGCTTGGAGTTAAAAAACAATCAGAAGATGAAATAAGGAGGGCTATTAATGATTAAAGAAAAATCAAAAATTGAACTTAATTTATTTGATAAGTTTAGAACGATAATGGCAATTTTAATAGCATTGCTAGTTTCAACTATAATAATTTTTGCTACTAGTAAGATGCCCGCTGCAGCTATTGGAAGTTTGATTTTTGGGCCACTAGAAAAGCTTAGATATTTTTCTAATATTCTTGAGATGATGATTCCATTGGTATTTACAGGCTTATCTTTATGCATAACTTATCAAGCACGTTATTTTAGTTTTGGTGCTGATGGATGTTTTTATATGGGAGCTGTAGTTGCTTCATTTATAGCTGTTAGATTGGCACTTCCATCTATAGTTCATCCTTTGTTTGCTCTAATTATTGCAGGAGTTGTTGGAGGTATAATTGGAATCATACCAGCAATTCTTAAAATAAAATGGAAAGCACATGAGCTTGTATCTTCTTTAATGCTAAACTATGTTTTCTATTTTTTTGGCTTATATTTAATTAGTTATTATTTAAGAGATCCAAAAGCAGGTCAATTTTCATCATATACATTTAACAGCACTTTTTCTTTTCCTATATTAATTCAAGGAACTAGACTTCATTTAGGTTTTATAATTGCAATTATAGCTGTAATTTTATGTTATGTATATATTTATAAGACTAAATGGGGCTATGAGGTTAGAGCTGTTGGAGATAATCAAAAATTTGCAAAATATGTAGGAATAAATACTATTAAGGTTATACTAGTATCTCAATTTATAGCGGGAGCCATTGCAGGAATTGGTGGAGCTGTAGAAATGTCAGGAATGTATACAAGCTTTTCATGGGATACAGACCCTTCCTATGTGTGGGATGGAGTTATAATAGCCTTGCTTGCCAAAGATAACCCTAAAAATGTTCCTTTAGCTGCGTTTTTCTTGTCATATATTAGAGTTGGAGCTGATATCATGTCAAGAAGATCAGATGTTAGCAGTCAAATTATATCTATAATACAGGGCATTATGATACTTTTAATTGCAGCTGAAAGATTTTTATCATATTTAAAGGAAAAGAAGGAAAATAAATTAGCCAAGGAAAAATATCTAAGCAGCAAAAAGGAGGTAGTTTAATATGCATTCATTACTTAGCATGATTTTTAAAGTTTCATTTGTGACTGCAGTTATAAGAGATTCTACGCCTATTCTTTTTGCTACTTTGGGAGCTGTAATAGCAAGTAAAGCAGGTGCAATAAATATAGGCATTGAAGGCACCATGCTTACAAGTGCACTAATGGGCGTAATTTTTAGTGCGTATACTGGTAGTGTTTGGATAGGAATTCTTGCAGCTATTGCTTCTGGAATGATTATTAGCATAGTAATGTGGTATTTTGTATTTAAGCTTAAAACTAATATAATTCTTACAGGTATAGCTATAAATATAATATCCAGTGGTGGTACTACCTTTTTACTTTCTACGCTAACAGGTGATAAGGGTATATCTACATCTTTACATAGCAAGGTTTTGCCTAATATTGATATACCTATAATTAATTCAATACCTGTAATTGGAAAAATAATATCTGGACAAAACATTGTTGTATATATTGGCATTATATGCGTAATATTGATTGAAATATTATTTAACAAAACTTCTTTGGGACTTAGAATAAAAGCTGTCGGTGAAGCACCAGAGGCGGCTGAATCTGTTGGAATTCCGGTTATTAAGATTAAATTTATTGCTCTAATGTTAAGCTGCATACTATCAGCTATTGGTGGTGCATACTTGTCAATGGGGTATGTTTCATGGTTTTCTACAGATATGACCTCAGGAAGAGGATATATAGCTTTAGCAGCTAGAGAAATAGCAGGAAATACTGGTGTAGGCTCACTTTTTGCTTCACTGCTTTTTGGTGCCTCGGACACCCTTGCTAATTATTTTCAAAAATTGAAGGTTCCTGTAGAGCTTGTTCAAATGACCCCATATATAATTACAATAATAGGTTTTATTGTATTATCTATTGTACACGACAAGAAGGAAAAAGCAAGAAAACAAAAAAGCATAAATTAATAAAGAGACTGTTTTTTTCTAACAGTTTAGTTTATAAATAATGCGAAGCAAAACCCAGAGTAGAGAGTAGAGAGTAAAGAGTAGAGTGGATGTGGATTTACCTTTCGCTACTCTTAGGTAAATATTAGAACTTAATAGTTTCAGCTGCGCTGAACACTATATTTTAAGCGCTTTGCGCCCAATAAGTTTTAGATTTTTCTAAGCTCAGCGGAGAAAAATCATCCTTCACTCTACTCTCTACTCCTTACTCTCTACTCTGTATTTGGTTTGCAATATTTTTATTTAGCGAATTAATATAAGGGAGATGTAATAGTGTCATATAAATGTATATATAATGCGGTTATAGTAACTATGAATTTAAATAGAGATATAATAGAAAATGGAGTATTAGTAATTAAAGACTCTGAAATATTTGATATAGGTGACAGCAAATTGCTTAGTAAATATGATTATGAGGAAAAAATAGATGCTAAAAATGGAATTGTGATGCCAGGGTTTATTAATGGACATACTCATGTTTCTATGTCTGTATTTAGAAGCTTAGGTGAAGACATACCTGATAGACTTAGAAGATATATGTTTCCATTAGAGGATAGTATTGTGGATGCAGAATTAGTAAGAGTAGGTGCAAAACTCAGTATTGCAGAAATGCTTTTGGGCGGTGTAACTACTTTTGCTGATATGTATTATTTTGAGGATGAGGTTGCTAAGGCAGCAAAGGAAATGGGAATTAGGGCAATTGCAGGAGAAACTATAATTAATAAGCCATCACCTGATTCAAATAAACCCTATGGTTCCATGGAATATGCGGAGAAATTTATTGAGAAGTGGAAAAATGATGAACTAGTAACGCCAGCGCTTGCCCCTCATGCAACTTATTCTGTTGATGAAGAACATCTAAGAAAAATAAAGGAAATTTCACAAAAACATAAAGTGCCAATATTAATGCATATATCTGAAATGGATTTTGAAATGGAAGAATTTAAAGAAAAGTATAATTGTACTCCTGTAAAGTTTTTGGAGGATATAAATTTTTTAAGCAGCAAGGTTATTGGAGCTCATCTTGTTTATGCAACTGAGGATGATATGGAAATTATGCTTAAGCATGATGTTGGAGTTATACACAATGTGGCAGCTAATGCAAAGGCAGCAAGGCCAGTAGCACCAGTGCCTAACATGATAGAAAGAGGCATAAAAGTAGGACTTGGAACAGATGGACCTATGAGTGGAAATCACCTTGATATAATTAATTTACTCGATCAATATACTAAAATTCAGAAAATAGCTACAGGTGCTAGAAATGGAAGAACTTCCTTAGAAGCTGTAGAGCTTGGAACTATAAGTTGTGCAAAGGCAATAGAAATGGGCAATGTTATAGGATCTATAGAAATTGGCAAGAAGGCAGACGTTATAATAATTGACACAGATTGTCCTAATATGCAGCCAATATATGATTATTATTCAGCAATAGTATATTCTGCTTATCCTCATAATGTAAGTATGACAATGGTAAATGGTAAAGTAGTAATGAAGGATAGGAAATTAATAAATGAAGATTTAAATAAAATAATTGATGAGACTAGAAAACTTCAGGATAAAATAAAAGAAGCAGTAGCTAAGTTAAACAATTTGAAGAAGAGTAGAGAGTAGAGTGAATGTGGATTTGCCTTTCGCTTCTCTCAGGTAAATCTTAGAACTTAATAGTGCCAGCTGCGCTGGCACTATATTTTAAGCGCTTCACTCTGCTCTCTACTCTTTCTTTCAAATTCCAGTTTATCAGTATACATCTCTACATTACAGCGTTTCAGTATAGTCTCTATCAATTGTTATTATTGTTTCATATCTAGGATGCATTCTTCTTATTTCGTTATCTATATTTTTTATAAGTTTATCTTCGGATGCTTTTGAAATTTTAACATCAAAGGTTATTACAATATCAAATAAAAGTTTTTTGTGCTCACCAGTTCCAACTATTCTAAAATCATGAAAAGAATTTACTTCTGGAAAGTTTTTTAGTATGCGGGCAACTTCTTTTTTAGCTTCAGTAACTTCTTTGGAATCTGTTAAAACAGGGTCCATGTGTATAACTATAAGCATATTTAGTTTTTCGGATATTTCTTTTTCGGCCATATCTATTTCGTCATGAATTTTCATTATTGGCACATTATAAGGAACCTCTGCATGAAAGGATGCCATTGACCTTGTAGGACCATAATTATGAATTATAAGGTCATGGACGCCTATAATTAAATCATATTTTATTGCAAGTTGCTTTATGTTTTTTACAAGTGTAGGGTCTGGTGCCTGACCTAGAAGTGGATTTATAGTGCTTTTCATTATAGAAAAACCAGAAAGCATTATGAAAATGGCAACTATAACTCCTACATATCCATCGACAGAGATGTGAAAAAATCTCCATACTAACAGTGAAATTATTACTCCAGAAAGTATAAAAACATCATTTAGTGCATCTGCACCAACAGCTGAAAGTGCAGAGGATTTTATTTTTTGTCCAATATATTTGTTAAAATGACTTAGCCAGAGTTTTAGAGGAATAGCAATTATAATTATAATAAAAGAAATTAAATTAAATTTAGTTTCTTCGGGATGTAAAATTCTTGAGAAGGAACTTTTTATAAACTCAAAACCCACCATTAGTATTATAGCTGATACTAATAGAGAGGAAAGATATTCAACTCTGCCATGGCCAAAAGGGTGATTTTTATCAGCAGGCTTGTTTGAAAGCTTAAAGCCAATAAGGGTTACTAAAGATGAACTGACATCAGCAAGATTATGAAAAGCATCTGCAATTACGGCAATGCTGTTTAATACAACTCCTATAGAAAGCTCAATTAAAAATAAAATAAAATTAACAATGAGCCCCATTATGCTGCTCAATATTCCATAATTTTCACGAACTTTTTTGTTTGAAATATCGTCATAATTTTTTATGAATTTTGAAATAACTAAGTTTGAAAACATAAAATCACTTCCTTAATATAATAATCGATTGAAAACTTTAAAGCTTAGTATGTGTGTTAATATATTACCATCAATTATAACATACTTCGTAAATATGCTGGAAAAAAATAAATGTATTTTGTATACTTATAGATGTATAACCCAAAACTTAGAATTAGTGAAAATTTTTTATAACATTTAAATTATTTAAAATAAATTGCAGTTTACAATGCATAAAGGATCATTTATCTTTCTTATATTGCAAAATGTGAACTGATCTATATGGAGGTTAAACAAATGGAAAGAGAATTAGAATATGCTGAAGAATTGATTGACTTTATATATAAAAGTCCAACACCTTTTCATGCAGTAGATACAATAAGCGATATGCTTAGAGATAATGGATTTATGGAATTAAATGAGGAAGACAGATGGGAAGTTCAAAAGAATGGAAAATACTTTATTACAAGAAACAATTCAGCCTTAGTTGCGTTTGTTGTTGGAAGTGGAGTTATTGCTAAAAATGGGTTTAAAATAATAGGAGCTCATACAGATTCCCCTACCTTTAGAATAAAGCCAAATCCTGAAATTGTTTCAGAAGGAGCGTATTTAAAGTTAAATACAGAAGTGTATGGAGGACCTATCCTAAATACTTGGCTTGATAGACCTTTAGCTTTAGCTGGGAGAGTGGCTTTAAAGGGAAAGACTGCTTTATGTCCTAAGATTAAACTCATAAACATTAATAGACCTATACTTATAATACCTAACCTGGCAATACATATGAATAGAAATATAAACAAGGGTATAGAGTTAAATAAGCAGGTTGATATGCTTCCTGTGCTTGGTCTTATTAATGATAATTTTGAAAAAGATAACTATCTTGTTAAACTCCTTGCCAGTGAATTGAATGTTGATCAGGAGGAGATAATTGACTTCGATCTTGTACTTTATGAATATGGTAAGGGTTGTATAATGGGAGCGAATAATGAATTTGTTTCCAGCAGCAGATTAGATGATTTAGAAATGGTTCATGCGGGAGTAAGTGCTTTAGTAAAGTCAAACGTATCGGAAATGACTAATGTTCTTGTGTGCTTTGATAATGAAGAGGTAGGAAGTTCTACTAAGCAAGGAGCTGATTCGCAGTTTTTATCTGATATACTTGAAAGAATTGTTATATCTTTTGGAGGCGATAGAGAGGATTTCTTTAGAGCGCTTAGCAGATCTTTTATTATATCATCAGATGCGGCACATGCTGTTCATCCAAATAAGGGTGAAAAAGCAGACCCAACTAATAGACCACATATAAATGAAGGACCTGTAATTAAAATAAATGCAAATCAAAAGTACACATCCGAGAGTAACTCTATAGCAGTGTATACTCAAATATGTAAAAGTGCTGGAATTCCATTTCAGAAATTTGTAAATAGATCAGATGAAACAGGAGGATCCACAATTGGACCTATAAGTTCAACTCATTTGGCTTTAAGGTCGGTTGATATAGGCACACCATTACTTGCAATGCATTCTGTAAGGGAATTATGCGGTGTTAAGGATCATTTATATGTTGAAAAATCCTTCGAAGAATTTTATAATATTTAAAAATAAGTTGTATATTTATGAGTATTATGCTACAATAAAAAAAATTGATATTAGTGAAACTACTAATGTAGAGGCGCTTTAAGTTAAGAGTAGCTGTTTTAGCTGGCAGGCAATTATAAGCAGTGAAAGGAACTTTTAGCCGAAGATGAATAAGCTGGCAGGTTATTTATCTGGCTTTATGCACAATATGTATAAGGCTGTCGCTTAGTTTTTAAGTGGAGAGCTACAAGGTTCACAAAGTTGTTTATTATACGGCAGAGTTGAACTTTGCCGTATTATTTTATATACTTTTGCATAATTATAACAATAAATATTTTTTTATGCATAAATTGATTAAAGAGGTGTGAAGATTGAAATTATTTGGAAGCATGTCAGTAAGAGATAATGAATTATATATAGGTGGTGTAAGCTCAAGTAATCTTGCTAAAGAATATGGAACTCCACTTTATGTTATAGACGAAGAACTTTTGAGAAGTAATTGCAAAAGTTATCGTAAAAGCTTTGGTGAGAATAATACGGTTGCTTATGCAGGAAAGGCATTTTTACCTGTTGCAATGTGTCAAATTATAAATGAGGAAGGGCTTAACCTAGATGTAGTTTCTGGTGGAGAATTGTATACGGCCTATAAAGCAAAATTCCCCATGGAAAAAATATTTTTTCACGGAAATAATAAAACAATAGATGAGATTAAAATGGGAGTAAACCTTGGAGTAGGAAGATTCGTTGTTGATAATTTTTACGAAATTGAGAAGATAAATGAAATAGCTGCAGGAGAAAATATAGTTCAAAAAATATTTTTGAGAATAACTCCAGGAATAGAAGCTCATACTCATGAATATATAAAAACAGGTCAAATTGATTCAAAGTTTGGATTTACACTTTCTAATGGAGATGCTCTTGAAGCTGTAAGAGAGGCTATTAAATTTAAGAATATTGAACTTGTAGGCCTTCATGCACATATTGGTTCTCAGATATTTGAAATAAATCCTTATTTAGAAGAAGTTGATGCAATGCTTACTTTTATAAAACAAATAAGAGAAGAAATAGGATATAATATTGAGGAACTTGATTTAGGTGGGGGCTTTGGAATTTATTATACAAAAGAAGATAAGCCAAGAACTACTGAAGAATTCTGTAAGGCTATACTTAATGAAGCGGACAAAAAAAGTGCAGAACTTGGAATTAAGCTTCCAAAGCTTATTATAGAACCAGGAAGATCAATTATAGGCAATGCTGGAACGACTTTATATACAATAGGTTCTATAAAAAATATACCTAATATAAGAAAATATATATCTGTAGACGGCGGAATGACTGATAATATAAGACCTTCTCTTTATAATGCTGAATATGAATGTTCAATTGCAAATAGATTTGATGCATCAAGGGAAAAAGTAACTATATCAGGTAAGTGTTGTGAATCTGGCGATATACTGTTAACAGATGTTGAATTGCCGGAAGCTAAAAGTGGAGATTTACTTGCTGTACCAACCACAGGTGCTTATGGATATTCTATGTCTAATAATTATAATAAAATACCTAAGCCTGCAGTTGTTTTAGTTAAGAATGGTACTTCAAAATTAATATGCAAAAGAGAAAGTTACGAAGATGTCATAAGAAATGAGTTTTCAATTCTATAAAATTAATGTGGTGCTATTTTTAGATAATTAATTATAATAATTTATAGATAGACAAGTTGAAAAGTTGAAATTGCAAGTTCCAAGTTTGCCATATTAAACTGGAATTTAACCCAGAGTACAGTGAAGGATGATTTATCTTTCGCTTCTCTCAGATAAATCTTTAATTATAGCTAACGATGCTTAGCTTTGCTAAGCGAGAAAAGCAGGTAATTTAAAAAAATTGGCGCCAGCATTAAGTTTAAGACTATCTATAGTGAAACGGAAGAAAGTTAACCTTAACTGTCCTCTGTCAATTGTCAACCAATACATGTTGACATAGCCAATATGTTCAAAAATAGAATTCGGCTAATTTTAATATTCCAAGTTGTTTATCTTTAAGTGGTACACAATTTTACAGCTAAAATTCCGTAGGTACGGAGGAATTTTTTCCTTGTACCACCGTGAAAGCAAAATAACAATGCTGAAAGAACAGTTTAAAAAAATTCTAATAAATCTTGGTAAAAAAATCGGAAAATACTTAGATATTTCAATTGTTTGACCGATAGGGAGTTATTGAAATATCTTAGGATTTTTCGATTTTTTTGCCTTAGATTTATAGAATTTTTTTAATGTGATGAAGCATTGTTATTTTGCATTTTTTTTTATAAATTAGGGAATAATAATTCAAGTTAGGATATATAGGAAAACTAAAATATAGTTGCTGAAAGGATGAATTGTTATGCCTTACGTATATTTATTAGCAATATTAGTAGCTTTAATCTTATTATATGTGATTATAATTTCATTAAAAAATAATTCTAATTATTCTTTTGATGATGTTCCATATATTGATGATGTTGAAAATGAAAAGTTAGAAAATCATGCTGTAGAGTTGTCTAAATATCATAAAACAATAAGAAAGAGAAGCAGCAAAAAAAATATCATAAGAAGACTTGATTTAAGCTATGAAAGTATTTTGAGAGGATATGAATACATAGATAGGGATATTAGGAATAATAGAGAGATTGTTCCAGCAGCTGAATGGCTTCTTGATAATTTGTATCTTATAGAAAAGGAATATAAGGATATACGACACAATATGTCAGAGAGTTTTTATAAAGAACTTCCTATAATAAACAAAGGCTCTTTAAAGGGTCTTCCAAGAATATATCATCTAAGTAATGAATTGATATCACATACTGACGGAAGGGTAGATGAAAATATAATCCTTTCATTTATTAATGCCTATGAAGAAAGAAATGTACTCGCAAGTTCTGAGCTTTGGGCACTTCCAACTATGCTTAGAATAGCTATTATTCAAAATATAAGTAGGGTTGTTTCGGGAATAGTTTTTGCTCAAAGGGAAAAGGGAAAAGCAGATAAGCTCGCGGATAAAATAATAAAACTTTCAGATAAAGAACTAACAGAAGGTGAAATTAAGAAAATAGTAAAAGGTAATATGGGTTTTTCTACGCATTTTATGGAAAGACTTTTAAAGGTGCTTAGGGATAATGGAGTGGAAAACGAAAAAATTTATAAGTACATATACAATATCATGGAAGTTCAAGAAATGGACAGTAATAGAATGGTTATTATTGAACATCAAAAACAAGCAAAATTTCAAGTTTCAATGAGGAATTGTATAAGTGGAATAAGAGAAGTTGAAGCATTAAACTGGAAGGAATGTTTTGAAAAACTCAGCATAACTCATGAAATATTAAAAAAGGATCCAGCAGATATATATATAAATATGGATTATGCCTCAAGAGATTATTACAGGCATAGAGTAGAGGTGATTTCAAAGCAAATGAAATTACCAGAATCCTATATTGCAAGGGCAGCAGTTAAATGTGCTGATGAAGCTAAAACAAAAAGTGAGTTAAAAAGGCATGTAGGATATTATCTTATGGATAATGGTATCGAGGAATTAAAAAATAGAATTGGGATTAATAAAAAGGGTATAAGAAATACAATAAGTTTTATAAGCAAACATAAAGTTTCTACTTATATATGGGCTAATATACTTGGAACAATTTTACTTACGTTATTTATGCTTTGGATAATATATATTACAGATAATTATGCAAAACCATGGAAGTATGTTGTCGGTGGATTAAGCATTTTAATACCCTGCTCTGAAATAATTAACTCAATACTTAACTGGAGTATAAACCATTTAACTAACCCTAGATTTGTACCTAAAATGGAGCTTAGTAGCGGTATACCAGATTATGCAAAGACTATTGTGGTAATTCCTACAATTTTAAGCAGCGAAGATAGAGTAACTGAACTCATAGAAAATATGGAAGTGTACTATCTTGCCAATAAAGAAAAAAATATATATTTTGCAATACTTGGTGATTTTAAAGATAGTTATGTAAAAAATGAAATTAGTGACGAAAAGATAAACAGAAGCACTTTAAAAAAAGTAAAAGCATTAAATGAAAAGTATAGCCGCAGGGGTGAAGATATTTTTTTCTTTTTTAATAGATATAGACAATTTAATAAAAAACAAAATATGTGGATTGGCTGGGAAAGAAAACGTGGTAAGCTTATGGAATTTAATGCACTAATAAAAGGAGATAAAAATACAAGTTACAATGTTATTAGTGGAGACATAGAAAAGCTTCGTGACGTAAAATATGTAATAACTCTTGATGTTGATACAAAGCTTCCAAGGGACGCAGCTAAAAAACTCATAGGAGCTGTAACCCATGTTTTAAATAGACCAGAGATAAGAAATGATAAGGTAGTTCGTGGATACGGAATTATGCAGCCTAGAGTGAGCATAAGTACAGTAAGTGCAAATAAAACAATGTATTCAAAGATATTTTCTGGTGAAACTGGAATAGATACCTATAGTACAGCAGTATCGGATGTTTATGAGGATTTATTTGCAGAGGGAATTTATACAGGTAAGGGCATATATGATATTGATGTATTTCAAACAATGCTTAAGGATCAACTGCCGGAAAACGCTATTTTGAGCCATGATTTACTTGAGGGGGCATACACAAGAACGGCATTAGTAACAGATGTTGAACTTATAGATGGATATCCAGCGTATTATAATTCAAGCTCCAAGAGACTTCATAGATGGGTTAGGGGTGATTGGCAGATTATATCCTGGATATTTAGAAAGTCACCTATAAATGCACTTTCAAGATGGAAAATTGCAGATAACTTGAGGAGAAGTCTCGTATCTCCAGCTATTGTATTACTTGCTATACTTGCATTTACAGTACTTCCATATAACCCGGATAGATGGTTAAGCGTAGCCTTTTTAGCATTAATATGTCCTTGGCTTTTTGATGTATCTGAAGTTGTAGCGTCACCTATAAGAGGACTTAGCTTGTCTGGGAAAATAAATAGCAGTAAAACAGTTATAGAACAAGTATTTTTAATATTTGCTTTTTTACCATATAAAGCCTACCTTATGCTGGATGCAATAATGAGAACACTTTACAGGCTTATTATAAGCAGAAAAAACTTACTTGAATGGCAGACAGCGGCCGATAGTGAAAGGCTAATGGGTAGAAAACCTTATGATTTTATTAAGTCAATGTGGAGTGCAAGTGTTATTGCTCTTGTTATAGCTTATTTTTCGTTTTCTAGAGGAAGGGAAGATGGCATAATTATGTTCCCTTCTTGTATTATATGGTTCATAAGCCCTGTTATTGCTTATTATATAAGTAGAGAAAAAGAAAGGGGAAATGAGTGCATATCTCCTCAAAATAATTATTATTTAAGAAGAATAGCTAGAAAAACCTGGGCTTACTTTGAGGACTTTGTAAACAAAGAATCAAACTTTCTTGCACCAGACAATTATCAAGAAGAGTACAGTAAGGGCGTTGCATATAGAACTTCCCCAACAAATATGGGAATGGGACTTACTTCTAATATAGCGGCATATGATTTGGGATTTATCGGTATTGAAGAGTTTGTAGATAGGATTGATAAAGTACTTTCACAAATGGAAAGTTTACCAATGTATAGAGGGCATTTTTACAATTGGTATGATACAAAAACTAAGGAACCTCTAAGGCCTCTTTATGTTTCCACTGTTGATAGCGGTAATCTTGTTGCATATTTGTGGTTACTTATAGGAACAATTGATGAGTATGAAGATAATACTATAGTTCGAAAGGAATACAAAAAAGGAATAGAGGATACCTTAAAGTTAGCAGCTGAGGAGGTAAAAAATGGATACTACGAAGATATACTAGAAGAAATAAAGACAGATGAATTTAATTTAAGTATGTGGTGTGAAATACTTAGCAAGCTATTAGAAAAAATTAATATGGTAGAAGAAGACTTCGATAAAGATAAAATTTACTGGAATATGAAGCTTAAAGATATGTGCATAAGATTCATAGGCGAGCTTGAGGAATTTTCATTTTCGATGTCAGAGATAGATAAAAAAATCAAAAGTGATTATGAAAGTATGGAGTTTTTAAATAGGATACTAATTTATACGCCAATAAAGGATATAGATTATGAAATTGAAAAGATTAGGTTAAAGAAATCTGATAATGAGCTGGTTATAAGGATAATAAATAATTTTGATAAGCAAAAAAACAGAGCTAAAAGTCTTATTTTAAGAATGAATAACTTAAAGGAAAGATTGAGAAAAATATCTGAAGAAACAGATTTTTCAATGCTGTTTGATAAAAAGAGAAAGTTGTTTTCCATAGGCTATGATATAGAAAGTGATAGTCTTGGAAAGAGTTATTATGATTTGTTAGCCTCCGAGGCAAGGCAGGCAAGTTTCATAGCAATAGCAAAAGGTGAGGTTGAGCAAACTCATTGGTTTAAGCTTGGAAGGGCTATGACCTCTGTTGCGGGCAGAAAAGGACTTGTATCTTGGAGTGGAACTATGTTTGAATATTTTATGCCACTTATAATAATGAAAAGTTATCCAGATACTTTACTTAGTGAAACTTATAGAACTGTTATCGAAGCTCAAAAAAAATATTGCAAAAGCAGGAGAGTTCCATGCTTTGGTATTTCAGAATCTGCATATTATAGTTTTGATGTAGACAATAATTATCAATACAAAGCTTTTGGGGTTCCTGGAATAGGATTAAAGCGTGGGCTTGCAAATGAACTTGTTGTATCACCTTACTCTACTGTAATGGCACTTCAAGCGGACTTTAAGGACTGTTTTGATAATATGAAAAAGCTTTCTAGTGAGGGGATGGAAGGAAGATATGGATTTTATGAAGCTTTAGACTATACAAGTGGAAGAAGTAATAAAGGCAGTAATAAATCAATTGTAAAATGTTTTATGGTTCACCATGAAGGAATGAGTTTAATGGCACTTGATAATGTCATTTATAATAATGTACTGCAGAAGAGATTTCACTCAAATCCAAGAGTAAAGGCTACAGAGCTATTGCTTCAGGAAAGAATTCCAAGGAGAATTGTTTATGATAGAGAAAAAGTTTTTGATGTACCAGAATTTAAGGGGGTAAAGCAAAATATTACGGTTAGAAATTATAAAACTGCTAAGACACCAATTCCAGAGATAGGACTTTTATCAAATGGAAGATATTCTGTTATGATATCAAACAGTGGAAGCGGCTATAGCAAAAGGTTAGATACAGAAATTTATAGATGGAGGCAGGATGCAACGAAGGATGATGCCGGAATGTTCTTTTACATAAAGGATGTTTCAACTGGTAAATGGTGGAGCCCAACCTATGAACCTTGCGAAAGTGAAGGAGATTCCTATGAAGCTGTTTTCGCCCTCGATAGAGTAGAATTCAGAAGAAAAGATGGAAACATTATGACCAATACTGTTGTGGCTGTTTCTAATGAGGAAGATGCTGAAGTTAGAAAAATATCAATTACTAATAAGACATCATCTTCTAAAATATTTGAAGTAACAAGTTATTCAGAAATAACAATAGCATCACATAATGCAGATTTGGCTCATCCAGCTTTTGGCAACCTTTTTGTAAGTACAGAATTTGTAAGTGAGCCAGAGTGCATTATTGCCTCTAGAAGACCAAGAAGTGATAAGGAAACAAAATATTGGATTATGCAGAAAATGATAATTGAAGGTGTTGAACTTTCCAGCACCTCCTATGAAACTAGCAGAGTTAATTTTATAGGAAGAGGAAAAAGTAAGAATAATCCGGAAGGCATTAACAATCCTCTTAAAAATACGGTAGGTGATGTACTTGATCCAATAATAAGCATAAGAAAAAAGGTAAAAATACATCCTGGAAAAACATGTAATATATATTATATTAATTCTATTTCAACATCGAAGGATGAGGTTATAAATACAGCAGAAAAGTACAGTAAATATCACAGTATAAAACGAGTATTTGAGCTTGCACGCACACAAACTCAGGTTGAAATGAGTTACATGGGTATAAAATCAAATCAAGCAAATATATATCAAGTGATGGCATCAAGAATACTGTTTGTAAATAACTCACTAAAGCTTAGAGAAGACTACGTTAAAAATATAAAAAAATCTCAGCCGGATTTGTGGGGCTATGGTATTTCAGGAGATTTGCCTATTGTACTTCTTATAGTTAGAGAAGAAAATGATGTAGACTTAGCAAGGCAAATGATTCTTGCTCATGAATATCTAGAGACTAAAGGTTTTAATTATGATTTTGTAATTTTGGATTTTCAGGAAAATTCATATGTCCATATATTAAGGGATTCTATAAGAGAACTCATTATAGTAAGGAATTCAAGTACAAAGAGAAATAATTCGGGAAGAATTTTTCTTTATGGTAAGTCTGAAATGCCTGAAGAAGATATGAATTTTTTAATGGGCATAGCTAAATTTGTAGTTGATTCTAAGGATGGACTTTTAATAAGTCAGATTAAAAATGAAGTAAAGAAAGATATAGAACTTGAAGATTTAAAAACAAGAGATATTAAATATGATATAAAGCCGCATAAATTTGAAGTTGGAAACCTTAAATTTTTTAATGAGTATGGTGGATTCAATAAAAATGGTGAATATACTATTATTTTAAACGATGGGAAAAATACTCCTGCTCCATGGATAAATGTAATTTCAAATCAAAAGTTCGGTTTTCATGTATCTGAAAGTGGTTCAGCTTATACTTGGTATGAGAATAGTAGGGAAAACAAGGTAACACCTTGGTACAATGATTGGGTATCCGATCCACCAGGAGAAGCTCTTTATGTCCGTGATGAGGATACTGGAAGGTTTTGGGGCATAACTCCTAGACCTATTAGGGATAAGGAGGATTATATAGTTGAACATGGTTTTGGATATTCTACCTTTAAACACTATAGAGAAGGTATAATAGGCAGTGTTACTATGTTTGTTCCAATGAATGAAAGTGTTAAGTTATTAAAGGTAAATGTAAAGAACAATACTGAAGTAAGCAGAAGGCTTTCTCTTACATATTTTGCAGAATTGGTGTTAGGAGTTGCTTATGAGCAGACAGCAAATTATGTATCAACATATTTAGAGGATAAAGTAATATATGCACAAAATCCTTATAGCACAAATTTTGGAGACGCTTTTGCTTATTTGAAGATGTATGGTGGAGAAGAAGAAAGTTTTACAGGCAGCAGAAGGGAGTTCATAGGTAGAGGAGGAAACACCGAAACTCCTCAATTTATGGCAAAAGCAAAGCTTTCAGATAGTGTAGGTAGTGGTGAAGAACCATGTGTTTGTGAAAATATAAAATTGCAGCTTAAACCGAATGAAGAAAAAGAAATTATTATAATGTTTGGAGAAGCTCCTTCACTAGATAAGGCAAAGGATATAACTCAAAAATACTCTTCCTTTGAAGAAGTAGATAAGGAGTTAAATAATACTAAGGAATATTGGAATTCACTTCTTCACACTATAACAGTAAAGACTCCTGATGAAACCATGAATTTGCTTATGAATGGATGGCTTATGTATCAAACTTTAGCCTGCAGGGTATGGGCAAGAACAGCATTTTATCAATCTGGAGGAGCTTATGGATTTAGGGATCAGCTTCAAGATGTTATGTCTTTAAGTTATATAAAGCCTGAAATTACAAGAAGGCAGATTTTGATAAATTCATCAAGGCAGTTTTTAGAGGGAGATGTCCAGCACTGGTGGCACCCTATAGTTAATAGTGGTATAAGAACTAGATTTTCTGATGATTTACTATGGCTTCCATATGTTACCTTGGATTATATAAAAAATACAGGAGATTACAGTGTACTTGACGAAAAAGTCAATTATATAGATGATGAACCTTTAAAAGAAGGGGAGGATGAAAGATATAATATTGCAAAGGTATCCGAAAAAACTGAAAGTGTATATGAGCATTGTGTAAGGGCTATAGAAAAGGGACTTAAATTTGGAGTTCATAACATACCTTTGATGGGCAGCGGTGACTGGAATGACGGCATGAATACAGTAGGTAATAAGGGGAAAGGTGAAAGTGTTTGGCTTGGATGGTTTATGTATTCTATTCTTAAAAACTTTAAAGATATAGCTAAAATGAAAAACGATGAGTATAGAGTACAAAGGTATAGCGAATTAAGTGAATTTTTGAGGGAAAACATTGAAAAAAATGCTTGGGATGGAGATTGGTATAGAAGAGCATATTTTGATGATGGAACGCCCCTTGGGTCTTCGGAAAATGAAGAATGCCAGATTGATTCCTTAGCCCAGTCTTGGGGAGTTATATCTGGAGCAGCAGAACCATCTAGGGCAAAACGTGCAATGACTTCACTTGAAAAATATCTTGTGAAAGAGGAGAAAGGTGTTATTTTACTTTTGACGCCACCTTTTAGTTCCTCTAAGCTTGAACCAGGTTACATAAAAGGATATGTGCCAGGTGTAAGAGAAAACGGAGGGCAGTATACCCATGCAGCAACCTGGGTAATATATGCTATGACAAAGCTTGGAGAAGGAAAAAAAGCTGTTAAACTATTTAATATGATAAATCCTATAAACCATACAAAATCCTACTATGATTGTCAGACCTATAAGGTTGAGCCATATGTAATGGCAGCGGATGTATATGCAAAGCAGCCTTATGTGGGCAGAGGAGGATGGACCTGGTACACAGGAACAGCAGGATGGATGTACAGAATAGGGTTAGATGGAATATTAGGATTAAAACTTATAGAAGGAAAAGGATTCTCAATAAAACCATGTATTCCAGAGGATTGGAAAGAATACTCCATAAAATACAATCATTATAATTCTGTTTATAATATAAAAGTTATGAAAGGTACAAACAAAGAAATAAAATTCGATGGAAAAAAAATAGAAGGAGATATAATTCCATTTACGGAATTTGGCCATCATGATGTAATGGTGATTATATAGAGGATTTTGGAACGTAATATTTATAGCTCCACAGTAATATGATTTTAAGAAGTGAAGAAAGGTAAAACCCTTCACTTCTTAAATTACATATTAAATAATTATTATTGTACAGTCACTTGACAAAGTTTTATTGTTTTATTACCATAGAACTATGGAAAAAGTCGATTTAATAAAAGTATTTAAAGCATTATCATGTGAGCAAAGGTATAAGCTTTTTAAAATGTTGTATGAGTGGTATGAAATGAACAAAGATGAAGGAGGAAAATATTGTTTTGGTGAAGGAGTTGAAAAATGTTTTACTAGGGCATGCTGTTGTATGAAATTATCTCGTTCAACCATATCACATCATTTTAAGGAACTTCAAAATTCAGGGCTTATAGAATATACTCGTAATGGTCAGTGTTTTACGTGTAAAATAAATTTAGATGCTGTAGAAGCTATAAGAAACTTTTTGAAGTAAATAGGTAGATATTTTTTGTGGTAAAAGTTCGATTATTAACGAACAACAGAAAATATAATGATAGTAAGGAGATTTTTATGTTAGAGTTCAAAGAAATTACTATTGAAGATAAGGACATATTTGATAAGTATTTAAAAGATTATAAATTTAAAACCTCTGAATTTTCTTTTACCAGTTTCCTTATATGGAGAAAAGGGTGCGATATTAAGTACTGTATATATGATGGGGCCCTTATAATAAAGAAAAAAGATTTTAATGGAAAGTATCATTTTATGCAGCCAATAGGATACTCTAGGGAAAGTTTGAATAATATAATACAAGAGCTTGAAAAGTATAAAGAAGAAAACAATATGGATTATTTATTTAAAGATGTTGAAGATGCATTTAAAGAAGAACTTAGAAAAATTTATGGTGACAATATTAAAATTGGAGAAGATGTAGATAATTTTGATTATATTTATTTAAGCGAAAAATTAATAAATCTATCAGGTAAAAAGCTGCATTCAAAAAAGAATCATTATAATAACTTTGTAAAGAATTATAACTATACAGTTAAGGATTTTTCGGAAGATGGAGTTATTGAGGAATGCGTTTTGGCTGCTCAAAAATGGTATGATGAAAATAGCAATGGAGATGTTTATTTAGCTTACGAACTTGAAGGAATAAAGGAAATATTAAAATATGCAGATATATTAAATTTGAAAGGAATAGCAGTATATATAAACAATATAATTTCAGCCTTTACAATTGGAGAAATTGTCAATGAAAGTATGGCAATAGTTCATATTGAAAAAGGAAGGAAGGATGTTAATGGTATATATGTGTTTATTAATAAAACCTTTGTAGAAAGGTATTGCAGTGAAGTAACATATGTTAACAGGGAACAGGATTTAGGTATCGAAGGTCTTAGAAAAGCAAAAATGTCATATAAGCCGGTAAAACTTGAAAAAAAATACTGTATAAACATATAAGTTTATACAGTATTTTCTGTTTTCTTACCTTTCATAGCTATAAGAATACCTATGAAAATAGTTATTAGAACACCTGTAACAAGAAATAATTCATATCTAAATATATTCTTTGTTGATGATGGAGGGAGAAAGAAGAAAATGGTTGATCCTATAAGTAGTATTTCTCCAACTATTACACATATCCAGGTTACAAGTTTTCCACCTGGTATTTTGTATGGTCTAACTTTGTCTTTTTCTATATATCTTAATTTGATCACAGCGGCAAACATAAAAATATAAGGTATTAAAAAGATGATAGATGAAAAAGCAAATATAGTCCAATAAATTTGCTGCACGTTTTGCACACCTATATAATTGGTAGCTACAATTATACTTCCTACAACCCCCATAATATAGTAAGCATAGTCTGGAGTATTATATTTGGAATGCTTATGACCTAGTACTTTCATTTTTTTGTCAAGACCTGTCTCGGATATTACATTATTTGAACCTAGAGCCCATGCTACCATATTTGTAACTAGTGTAAAAAGAAAGCCTATTGCAAGGAAGAAATATATGTATGAAAAGTTTTTGCCTAAAACATTAAAAACTAATATTTTTAAAGCATCGCATAATCCAGTTACTATATTTATTTTATTTGCAGGTATAACAGCAAGTATACCGAATATTCCGAAAATGTATACGAAACCTATTAATACTCCAGCAAGCATAATTGATTTAGGAACGTCTTTTTTAGGATTATCAAATTTGTTTGCAAGAGAACTTATTACTTCAAAGCCTAATAAATTATAAATTACGGTTGGAGCAAAACTTAAAGTGTTGTTTAGACTTATTTTAAAACTTGAAGGTGAAAAGTTATTTGCTATGCCAAAACGGATAGTGTAGATAATACCAATTGTGCCTAAGAATATAAGTACAGAAACTTTTATAATTGCACCTATATTTGCGAGTTTTTCACTAAAGTTAAAGTTGAAAATTCCGAGACCTACAGTTATCCAAATTAAAGATATAGCAATTATACACTGACCCCATGCAGACATAGAAGGTGTAAAAATTGATGTTAAAGTGCCAGCAAAGGTTACATAAACTGAAGGCATCCAGTAAACTACATTAATCCAATATAGCCATGAAACTAAGGTCCCCCAAAAATCTCCAAAGGCTCGTTTGGTCCATATGTAAATACCACCAGCTTCAGGCCATGTTGAACCTAGTTCTGCTGATATAAGACCATATGGAATAAAAAATAAAATTAATGCTAATATCCAAATACTTATTCCTTGGACGCCCATAGCTGAAGATGAGCCAACAGTATCAAGTACGACTATGCTGCATACGCTAAATAATATCATATCGAGCAGCTTTATTTTTTTGTTTTTCATTGGTTTGTTATTATCCAATTTAATAGCCCCCTAATCCTTTGTGAAATTATTTCAATCTTGTGTAACCATCATAGGTTAATATTGCACTGTATTTTTCTGGTCGTCTATCCCTAAACATACCCCAAGATGAACGTATACTTTCAATTTCATCTAAATCAAATTCATAAGTTAAAGTGCATTCATCAGTCCTATTGGCTTCTTTTACCTTTTTTCCAGTACAATCAGTAATAAAAGATGAACCATAAAATGTTATTTTTGAGTCATCGATTATTTCTGTACCAATTCTATTAGAAGCTACTACTGGAACCATATTTGCAGCAGAATGACCTTGCATGCATCTTTGCCAATGATCTCTAGAATCTATACTTGAATCTTGTGGTTCAGAGCCAATAGCAGTAGGATAAAATATTATTTCTGCACCCATTAAAGATAAGCATCTTGCAGTTTCTGGATACCATTGATCCCAACAAATACCTATGCCAATAGTTGCATATTTTGTTTTCCATACCTTAAAACCTGTATCTCCAGGATTAAAATAATACTTTTCTTCATAACCTGGACCGTCAGGAATGTGAGTTTTTCTATATGTACCAAGCAATGTTCCATCAGCATCGATGATTGCTATAGAATTATATTTTGCTTTATTTTTTTTCTCAAAAAAACTTATAGGTAGTACAACATTTAGTTCAGCTGCTATTTTTTTAAAGTGATTTATAGCCTTATTGTTTTCAACTTCTGTTGCATAATTAAAAAACTCTGGTTTTTCTTTTTGACAAAAATATGGAGTTTCAAATAATTCTTGAATAAGAATTATTTGAGCACCTTTTGAAGCTGCTTCGCGTACTAACTTTTCAGCTTTTTTTATGTTATCATCTATGTTCCAAGTGCAGCTCATTTGAGTTGCTGCTACAGTTACTTTTCTCATATATTTCAATCCTTTCATTATTAAAAATTTGCAGGTGTTCCAAATGGCATTTGTTGAGTGATGCAGTGTACATTCCCGCCACCTTTTATTATTGGCATGCCATCTACTGGAACTATTTTTCTATCTGGATATATTTTTTGAAGTGTATCTAAAGCTGCTTTATCTGAAGCTTTTGCATCTTCTCCAAAGGTTGGTACAATAATTCCGCCGTTAACAGGATAATAGTTAAGATAACTTAAAGTAAGTCTTTCACCGTTTAAATATCTTGCAGGAGGTTGCTCAATTTTTACTATTTGTATTTTTCTTCCTTTTGCATCAACAGCATTTTCTAGTATTTTTAAATTTTCTAAATTTAATTCATAGTTAGGATCATTTTTGTCAGTGCATGTTTGTATCACGATTACCCCTGGTTTAGCAAAACAAGCTACGTTGTCAACATGACCATCAGTTTCATCACCATATAGGCCATTGTTAAGCCATATAATTTTTTCAATTGCAAGATAATCTTTTAAGATATTCTCTATATCAGATTTTGAAAGCTCAGGATTTCTATTTTTATTTAAAAGACATTGCTTTGTAGTTAAAAGAGTACCTTCACCATCTACATGTATAGAACCACCTTCAAGAACAATTGGAGCATCAAAACTAGGTATATTGAGGCTATTTAAAACTTTTTTAGCTACTTCATTATCTTTATCATATGGTATGTATTTTTCACCCCAAGCATTAAATTTCCAATTAATACCTGCAAGTTCCTTGTTCTTATTTATGACAAAGGTTGGACCATTATCTCTCATCCATGAGTCATCGTGTTCTATAGCAAATATCTTTACTTTTTCTCCACACATTTTTTGTGCATTCAGCACTTGATCTGGTCTTGTAAGCATAATTAAATCTTCAAATTCTGCAATAGCTTTTGCAATTTGTGAATAACCTTTTCTTGCATCTTCAAAGCCATCTGGCCATAAGCCTTCTCTTACAGGCCATTCCATAAATGTCCTGGCTCTATTTTCCCACTCTGCTGGCATTCTGAAGCCTAATTCTTTTGGTAACATAAAAACACCTCATTATAATAGAATTTGTTTTTAAAAATTAATAAATAAATATTAAAAAGAAAAAATAATTAACTAATTATCAATTATAATAGTATTATACTATTATTTTTGTTATAATCAATAGTTTTTTTGACATTCATGTATGTATAAAATTAAAATATGGACAGTAAAGTTAGAAAGCATGGGGGCTAAAAGTTTCTATTTAAAATAAAAAAATAGTGTGTTTCACTATATTAATATTTCAATATGACGTTAGTTTATAAAAACATAAAAGTAACAAAAAAGCTGTCACACTAATTTTTTAGTGCAACAGCTTCATTTTAGTTTTGAAGATGGTTTATTATTCTTTACAATACCATCAATAAATATATCAATTAAATTATCTAAATATGCTTCAAGAGCAAATGCTTCTGGGTTTATAAGCCAACTATCCTCAATGCCGTTTAAATAACTAAGAGCCGACATTGAAATAACACCTTCAGCAATATCATTTCGTATTTTACCAGCTTCAATGCCAAGCCGTATCAACTTTGAAAGTTCTTCCTTTATTTTTAAATCTATTTCTTGCTCTACCCTTAGTACTTCGCCGATATCTGTTTTAACTTCTGTTTTATATCTTAAAATTTCCATGTATTTTCTTGTTTCCTCATTATTAATTAAAATTTTGAAGTAATTATACATATATTCTCTAATGGCAGCTACAGGATCTTTATTAGATTTATCATTATATTTTAAATTTTCATAAAAGTTATCATTAAAGTATTCTTTGAGTAAACATACATAGAGATCTTGCTTGTTTTTAAAATTCCAATAAATTGCACCTCTAGAAATTCCGGCTTCTTTAGCAATATCCTCTAAGGTAGTTGAAGAAAATCCTTTTTTTTCAAATACTTTCAAAGCAGAATCAAAGATTATATTTTTAGTTTCAATAGCTTTTTGCTTAGTCTTTTTTATAATAGTTACCACCTTTCAATATTATAATAATATTGATAATATCATAAAGAAGACTAGAATTAAAGCTAATACTTGGCATTTAATCTTTTTTCAAGTAAATCAACAATTAGATACATTATATAGGCTAGAGCGGAGAGTATTACGATACTCATCATTACCATATCAAGTTGGGAAATCTGGCCTCCATAAACAATTAAAAAGCCAAGACCTTCCTTTGCAACAAGGAATTCACCCATTATAACTCCAACCCAGGATAGGCCTACATTTATTTTTAAGGCGGAAATTAGAGTTGGGATAGAAGCAGGAATTATTAGGTGAAGAAGTATTTGAAGTTTATTTGCACCAAGTGTTTGAAGAAGCTTTATTTTATCTTGATCAATTGCATTAAAACCATTTAATACACTTATTATGGTTGTTACAATTGAGATTAAAAGAGCTACTATAATAATTGCTTTCATTCCATTTCCTACCCAAAATATTATTATTGGTGCTAAAGCTATCTTAGGAAGTGCATTGAGCACAACTAAATAAGGATCTAATACTTTTGATGCAAATTTGGACCACCAAAGGAGTACAGCAATAATGGTTCCTAAAATTGTTCCAGATATAAAGCCTATTATGGTTTCAAAACAGGTCACCCATATATGAGTAAGTAGAGTTCCTTCACTATATATTGTTATAAGGCTTTTAATCATTCTGGAGGGAGTACTTATGAGAAAAGGGTCTACCCAATTTAAATCACCAGCTATTTCCCAGAGTGCAAAGATAGCTATAAGTATGGAAATTCTAGTGATTCTAATTTTAATTTTTTCTTTTTTTAAACCTGATATATATTCTTGCTGTTCTAAGGTTTCATTCACTTTTGTCCATCTCCTTCCATATGATATCAAAGTAAATCCTAAAGTTTTCATCTTCACGTCTTTTGATTGGAGTTTCTTCCTTTAAGTCTATTGTTACATCCTTTTTTATATATGCAGGACGTTTAGAAAGTACTAGTATTCTTTCAGATATTGAAACTGCTTCTGCAATATCATGTGTTACCATAATTGCGGTTCTTCCTTCTTTCTTTATTATGCCGCAAATTTCACTTCCAACATTAAGCCTGGTTTGATAATCCAAAGCTGAAAAAGGTTCATCTAAAAGTAGTACATCAGGATCTAAGATTAAAGTTCTAATTAGAGCAACTCTCTGTCTCATACCTCCAGATAGTTCATTTGGATAATGATTTTTAAAATCTTTTAAATCATATTTAATTAAAAAATCATCTATTTTATCTTTAACTTCATGTGTATATTTTTTTTGTATTTTAAGGCCAAGAGATATATTATCTTTTACTGTAAGCCATTCAAAAAGATTATCCTTTTGAAACATATAGCCTATTTTTGAGGAAACACCTTTTATTAATGTTCCATCTAAATATACTTCACCGCTAGAAGGCTTTAAAAGCCCAGCAATTATATTTAAAAGAGTAGATTTTCCGCATCCAGAAGGTCCAACTATACTTACAAATTCTCCCTCCTTTATTGAAAAGGAAATATTCTTTAGTGCTTTTGTTTCTGCTTTTAAGGAATGATAATTAACAGAAATATTTTTAACATTAACTTTATCCATTTTATTATCACCTTCTAAATTATTTAATTTTTTGAACTGCCTCCTTTGCAAAACTATTATTTACTATAGTATTAAAGGAAGGTCTTTCTTTTATAAGAGAAGCTTTATAACTTTGAATTATATCCATAAGCCTTGTTAAATCTTTTTCACTTAAAGCAGGGGTTTCAGCAAATGCTCCTATTTTCCTATAATTTTTTACTGAATTTTCAATTAAACTTTCATTGGTACCAGGAAAAAATGATTTTATAACTGAAGCAACCTCTTTATCTGAATGGTTTTTTACCCATAATTGACCTTTATACAGTGAATTTGTGAATTTTTGAATTACGGCTTTGTTTTTGCTCATGTATGATTTAGTGGAGAAAAAGCAGGTATATGGAAGCGTTCCAGCTTCAGCACCAACAGAAGAAACAATATAACCAGATTTACTTTGATTAAGCAAACTTCCAGTAGGTTCAAAAAGTGTTGCATAATCACCAGTACCACCTTTAAAGGCACCACCGACTGCTTTGAAATCTATATTTGTTATTACATTAACGTCTTTATTTATCTTAAGTTTTTTATTTTTTAGTACATATTCTAATGCCATTTCTGGAACTCCACCAGGCCTACCTCCAATTATCGTTTTTCCCTTTAAGGAAGACCAGTTAAAATCTGTCTCTTCTTTTCTACCAACAAGAAAAGAACCATCTTTTTGCGTAAGTTGTGCAAATAGTATTGGATAATCTTGTCTATGTTGATCATAAATATATATTACCTGCTCAGGACCACAAAAACCTATATCAGCATTTTTGCTTAAAACTTCCTGCATGGTTTTATCTGCACCTTGACCTGTAGAAATTTCAAGATTAATTCCATTGTCTTTAAAATATCCTTTGCTTATAGCAGCATACATTGGTGCATAGAATACAGAACGAGTGACTTCATTTAGTCTGACCTTAGTTAATGAAGTTGAACTTTTTTTGCTGCCACAGGATGAGCATAAAGTTGCTATGACTAAAGCAGAAGTTATAATAGATAATATTTTTAAGCGCTTTTTTTTCATGAATGACCTCCACAATATAATTACTTAATTCATAATATGAAGTGTGTATGATAGAGGTTATTGTTTTAAATTTGTTGGCATAAAATTTTTAAAAGTATAGATAATAATCATAAAAGTGATTGGAGGCGACATCATGGAAAAAGAAGAAGTAAAAGCAATACTTAATTCGAAAGGATTTATAGAAGTAAAATATAGAAATAAACCTGTATACTTGGAGGGAATTGGAACAGACCAGGATGGTAAGATTTTAGTTAAAGATTTAGAAACAAATGAAAAACTTTACGCAAACATCAAAGAACTAGAATATAATCCACTGGGGTTTGGGCGTCAGCCCATGTGATTCTAGAACATGATAAAGGCACTGTTTAAAATCTGGGGTTTGGGCGTAGTTTATAAATGACTAAAATTATGTTCTAGAAGGATAATGGGCTGAAGCCCAAACCCTGTGCAGGTTTATGTGATTCTAGAGAATAATATATAGATAAACCTCATTTATCCATACAAACTGGAATTTGAAAAGCAGAGTAGGGAGTAGGGAGTACAGTGAAGGATGATTTTTCTTTGCTGTGCCTCGAAAAATCTTAAACTTAATGACTGCGCGTGGCACAAAACACAGTGCTCAGCGCAGCTAACACTATTAAGTTCTAAGATTTACCTGAGAGAAACGAAAGGTAAATCTACCTTTGTATTTTAAAGTTTAACTTTATCATACTACATATAGTTTTTTTCCTAAAAGTTCTTTAAATGAATCTGAAACTGCTTGGGCTTGATTTACAAGAAAATCAGAATGAGCATTTGAAACAGTTTTTATTATTACCATATCATCTTGCATAGTGCATTTTACATCCATTATAGAATTAGATAAATCCTTATCCAGATTTTCAGCAATTCTAATTAAAAGCCCTATTACTTTTATTGAGAATATATCTACCTTATCAAGCAAAGATTTATATTTATCAAAATCTGCAGGTATATTATCACTTCTATGATAAGAAGCAGCAAAAGCGCTCATAACACGTTCTCTTGGAGTTAAGCCATATATAATAGAATTAAGTATTATATAGGTAGAATGTTTGTGGTGATAATAATAGGAAATATTATTTCCAATATCATGAAGCATACTTGAAGTTCTAATTACATTTATAAGGTAATCATCTAATCTATGAAGTGGTTTTAATTCATTAAATAGAGCAAGTGTAAGTTTATAAACATGACTGCTGTGTTTAGGATTTATATTATTATTTGCCAAAATATTATTTATAGAGAAACCAAGAATATCTTCAACTTTTTCTTTATTGAAAAGTGTACCTAAAAGCACACCTTCACGAAGTCCATTTCTACTTATTATTAGGTGCTTTATTTTAAGCATATTTATTAAAGTATTAACTGCACATACTGCACCAACAAATATATCTGCCCTATCCTTGGAGAGACCTTTAATTTTTTTCCTTTGTTCAGTAGATTTTGATTTTACTTCATTATATATATCTAAAACTTCATTACTATCTAATGTATAATTGTGTATTAAATTTAGTGGATAATTTGTTCTTTTTTTACTTATCTTTGCTATATTTCTTATACTGCCACCTATGCCGATAAGGGTATCTATTTTTAAATCCTTAAGCCAGGTTATGCTTGAAAAACTGTCAAAAAGAAAGCTCTTAAGGTTTTTTTCCTCTGCACTTGATATTGAATCTTGAAGGTTAAATTTTCGGGTTAGAGTTATAGCACCAAAGGGTAAACTTATACACTCTTTTAAATTTCTATTATTTACAAGTATTATTTCTGTACTTGCACCACCTATATCTAATATAAGGGCATTTTTAACATTGAGTGTATTTATGGAAGCAAAATAATCGTAATAGGCTTCTTTTTCACCAGAAAGAATCTCTACATCTAAACCAGTTTCAGATTTTATTCTACCTATTAAATAGGATTGATTTTTTGTTTTTCTTACAGCCTCTGTAGCAGTAGTTATTATCATGGTTTCTGGAAAAGCATCACAAAAGTTTTTATAAAGTTTAAGTACTTTTATAGTTTCTTGTATTTTTTCTTCTTTAAGTTTTCCATTATTATCGAATCCTTCACCAAGACGAACGTATTCCTTTAGTTCTGTGATAATTTTAAATGAATGTTTGTCTGTTATTTCAGTTAAGAGGAGTCTTACAGAGTTAGAACCTATATCTATTACACCAATATGTTTCAAATTATCACCTTCCAATTTTTCTTTATATAAAATATTTTATTATTATATCATATTTATTAGTTAAAGTGGGTCTTACATAATTAGATATTAGCTTATGTAAAGTTTAGGTTAAATGTAAGAGTATCTAAGTTAATTATGCTATAATATAGGCAAGTAAATGTAAAAATATGAGGGAGAAAATTATGGGGCAATCAAATGAAAATGTTGCAGCTATAGATATAGGGGCAAACTTTGTCAGAATGACTATAGCTGTTATAAAGCAGAACGGAGATGTTGAGATAGTAGACAATCTTCAGAAAAATACAAATATTGGTAAGGATACTTTTAACTTTAAGAGAATAAAGCCTGAGTCTGTAAAAGAAATATGCAGCATATTAAAAGGATTTTTTTATATAATGAAGGATTACTCTATAAAATCCTACATAGCAGTATCTACAAGTGGCATAAGGGATGCTGAAAATAAAGAATATGTTATAGAGCAAATAAGGATTAAAACAGGTCTTAAAGTAAAAATTATAAATAACGCAGAAGAAAGATTTTTGATGTTAAAAGCTGTGAAAAATAAAATTGAAAGAAGTAATAATTTATTTGATGGAGGAACTGCAGTTCTTAATATAGGCTCTGGTGGCATAGAATTTTATATTTTTGAGAATGCAAAATTAAAATATACTACATATATAAATATAGGCGTTCTAAGAATTGTAGAAACCTTTGCTGAGCTTCAAAGTAACAGCTTAAACTTTGCAAATGTTTTAGAGGAGTATGTGAATAGTAAAATTGCAGGTTTAAAAAGGTACCTGTTAAATCTTAAAATAAGTAGTTTTATAGTTATTGGTGGAGAAATTAAGCTTATGGTTTCGATAAATGAAAATAAACCACAGAATTTTATAGCTGGAAACTGGCTTTCTGACTTTTACAATAATATAAAGAATGCATCTATTCAAAATATATCTGATAAATATGAGATTCCATTATCTCAAGCCAAAATGGTTCTTCCTAATGTGATTATAATTTATCAATTTTTAAAACTTACGAAGGCTAAAAACATATATGCTTCTAATGTATGCCTTAGAGATGGAATTATTGTAGATATAATTCACAAAAGATCCAATAAAAATTATAAAAATATGTTTAGAGCGGACATAGTAAATTGTGCTTTATTCATAGGAAAAAAGTATGCAGTAAATTTAAGTCATGCTAGGAATGTTAGAGCAGCAGCTATAAAAATTTTTAATAGCTTAGCAGGTGTTCATTTACTTTCAGAAAGAGAAAAGTTATTTCTGGAGATAGCGGCCATACTTCATGATATAGGGCATTATGTAAATTTAAATAAACATTCTATTTATAGCTATAGTATTATTCATGAAGAACAAATTATAGGTTTTTCAGATAGGGATTTGGAAATAATAGCTAATGTCGTTATGTATCATGAAGAACTTATTCCATCTTTAAATCATAAAAATTATGCTAAGTTAAACCATGAGGACAAAATTATAGTGTCTAAGCTATCGGCAATACTTAAAATTGCAGAATCTTTTGATGCTTCTGGAAAAGGAAAGATAAAAAAGTTTGATATTGAAGTAGGCGATGAAAGTGTTAGGTTTAAGGCGTATTCTGAAAATGATTGTACTCTGGAAAAGTGGACTTTTAATAAAAACAAAGAGTTCTTCGAAGAAATAATGGGAATAAAACCTACTATTAGTATTATAAGAGGGTGATGTAAACATGGGAAAATGGAGTTGTGATAATTTTATAAATAGAGAGTTAAGTTGGTTAGAATTTAATAATAGAGTCTTAGAAGAAGCATTAGATGAAAATAATCCACTTTTTGAAAAGCTTAAATTTTGTTCTATAACAAGTTCTAATTTAGATGAGTTTTTTATGGTAAGAGTTGCATCTATAATAGAACAAATTCATGCTGGATTTACTATACCTGATATAGCAGGTTTTACACCAGAAGGTCAGCTTACTCAGATAAGACTTAGAGTTAGAAAAATGATTGAAGATCAATATGTATGCTATAGAAAACTTTCAGAGGAACTTAGAGAGCAGAAGATATATATAATTAAACCGCAAGAATTAAATGAAAATCAGAAAAAGTATATAACGGAGTACTATTATGACACTGTCTTTCCTATTCTTACTCCAATGGTTATGGACAGCAGCAGGCCGTTTCCGCTTATACTAAACAGAAGTCTTAATATAGCCTTATTTATAGAAGGAAAAGATGATTCTATAATGTTTGGAACTGTTCAGGTGCCTTCAGTTATAGGGAGGATAGTTAAAATCCCATCGAACAGTAAGGAAGTAACATGTATTTTGCTTGAGGATTTAATCAAAATGTTTGCTCAAGATTTATTTAAAGGACACAAGGTAATTGCTATGGGAGATTATAGAATAACGAGAAATGCAGACCTCACCATAGATGAAGAGGGAGCAGAGGATTTACTTGAAACTATTGAACAGTCAGTTAAAAGAAGAAAATGGGGAGAAGTAGTAAGAATAGAAGTAGAAAATGGGATGAATTTAAAACTTATAAATAAATTAAAAGAAGAAGTTGAAGCTGATGAAGCTGATATATATAAAATAGATGGACCAATTGATTTAACTTTTTTAAGTAAATTAGCTTCTCTTCAGGGATATGAATGGCTTAGGTATCCTAAATTTGAGCCTCAACCTATACCAGAATTTTATGGCAAGGATAAGGATATGTTTGATGTGGTTTCAAAGCAGGATGTACTTGCATTTCACCCATATCAATCTTTTGAGTATGTTGTAGATTTAGTAAAAAAAGCGGCTAAAGATCCAAGAGTACTTGCAATTAAACAAACTTTATATAGGGTAAGTGGCAACTCTCCAATAGTAAATGCACTTATGGAGGCTGCAGAAAATGGAAAGCAGGTTACTGTACTCGTTGAGTTAAAGGCTAGATTTGACGAGGAGAATAACATAGTATGGGCAAAAAAACTTGAAAAAGCAGGCTGTCATGTGATATATGGACTTTTAGGTCTTAAGATACATGGAAAGGTTCTCCTTATAGTGCGTAATGAAAAGGAGGGAATCAAAAGGTATGTTCATCTTGCTACAGGAAATTATAATGATGTAACGGCAAATTTTTACACGGATTTGGGATTGTTTACTTCAAATAATTTAATAGCATCAGATGCATCTTCGTTATTTAACATGCTTTCAGGATATTCTCAAATAAGCGAAATGAATAAGCTTTATATTGCTCCTATAAATTTAAGAAAAAAATTTTTGTTATTAATTAAAAGGCAAATTGAAAATGCTAAAGATGGGAAAAAATCACTTATTGTTGCAAAGGTAAATTCATTGGTTGATAAAGAAATTATCGAAAAACTGTATGATGCTTCTGAGGCAGGAGTTAAAATAAATCTTATTGTCAGAGGAATATGCTGTTTAAGACCGGGAATAAAAGGAGTAAGTGAAAATATAACAGTTAGAAGTATAGTTGGTAGATTTCTTGAGCATAGTAGAGTTTTTTACTTTAGAAGCGATGAAAATGAAGCTTTATATCTGTCTAGTGCTGATTGGATGAACAGAAATCTCGATAGAAGAGTAGAAGTATTATTTCCTGTTGAAAGCAGTAAACTAGTTAATAGGATAAAAGAACAGCTTAATGTATACCTAAATGATAATGCGAAGGCAAGAATATTAAATATGGATGGAACCTACACAAGAGCTCAAGTTACCGGAGAAATTGCAATAAGCAGTCAGATATATTTTGAAGAACAATACAAAAAATACGCCAAAAAGGTCAAAAAGACCGGAAAAAGAAAAGAATTCAAACCAATAAAAATGTAATCCTACGCGGGGTTTGGGCGGCAGCCCATTATCCTTCTATAACTCAAAGCAATTGCTCTTATAGCAACAATACAAAACACAAAGAAAGCTGAAAGCAAGAACGCGGGGTTTGGGCGGCAGCCCATTATCCTTCTATAACTCAAAGCAATTGCTCTTATAGCAACAATACAAAACACAA
>NZ_JBJIAA010000001.1:0-121767 GCF_045310695.1 Clostridium neuense | reverse complement strand
AAAGAAAGCTGAAAGCAAGAACGCGGGGTTTGGGCGGGAGCCCATTATCCTTCTATAACTCAAAGCAATTGCTCTCATAGCAACAATACAAAACACAAAGAAAGCTGAAAGCAAGAACGCGGGGTTTGGGCGGCAGCCCCGCATGAATATATTTTTTATATATTACTCTTTTATATCATTTTCTTCATTATAGGTGTAATCGAATTCAGAGTTGGAGATATTATTTGCTACTATTGGATCTCTAACTGGATCTGGAAGTTCAATATAATCGTACTTTGAGTAGGATTTTATTTTTTTTGGTTTTTGTTCAAGGTAGTCTCTTTCATTAGGTCCATAGGAAGCTTTATTTTTATTAGACATTAATATCACACTCCTTATAATTAAATTTATAATGAATAATATTTTATGATAATGCGGAAAATATTGAAGTTAATCATATATAATTTATTGTTTGTAGTTTATAAAGATTAATTCAAAATAAAAAATGAAATTGAATAAAATTTTGATTTTAGATGAAAAATATTCAAATATTTGTTATAATTTATTATAAGTAAAATATTTAGGAGGGATATTATGACAGAACTTAGACAAATTTACAAATGCCCTATATGTGGTAATATGGTTGAGGTGGTTCATAAAGCAGGAGGAACTCTTGTTTGCTGTGGAAAGCCTATGGTGCTTGTTTCAGAAAACACTGTAGATGCTGCTGTTGAAAAACACGTCCCTGTTATTGAAAAAATAGAAGGTGGTGTTTTGGTTAAGGTTGGAGAAGTTGAGCATCCTATGCTTGAGGAACATCATATTGAATGGATAGAAATTCACACTGAAAATAAAGTATATAGAAAATATTTAAAGCCTGGTGAGAAGCCACAAGCTGAGTTTAAAATTGATGAAGAAGTTTTATACGCAAGAGAGTACTGCAATGTACACGGTTTATGGAAAAAATAATGCAAAGTAACAATGCTTCGTCACATACACATACGTTGGGTTTGGGTGTAGCCCATTATCCTTCTAGAATAAGATAAAAGCATTCTTAATAGTAAATTCTATAAATCTAAGGCGAAAAAATTATAAAATACTAAGAGATTTCAATAACTTGCTAGCACTCAAACAGATTTAAATCTCTAAGTATTTCATAATTTTCTCGCCAAGATTTATTAGAATTTTTTTAAATTGTTCCTTCAGCATTATTACTTTGCTCCTATAGTAGTACAAGGAAAAAATTCCTCCGTACCTACGGAACTTTGAGTTTGAATTTTTATAGTCCATTAAATTTTTATATTATATTACATAAAAATAGTTTGATTATGCAGTGACTTGGTTAAGTAAAAAATTAAACATGATTACAGAGATTTTATTGTACATAGACCAAAATAGGAAATGAGGAATAAAGATGTTGATATTTGATGCTCATGCTCACTATAATGATGAGGCATTCAATGAAGATAGAGATGACGTAATTGATGAATTGAAAAAGGATGGGATTGTTGGAGTTTTAAATTGTGGGGATTCTTTAGAAGGATCAGTGCAATCTGTTAAGCTTGCAGATAAATATGATTTTTTTTATGCAGCAGTAGGAGTACATCCAGAATCTGCGGATACTGTAAATGAAGAGCTTATAGATAAGATAAAAAATCTTGCTCAGAATCCTAAAGTTAAAGCTATCGGTGAAATAGGATTGGACTATTACTATGAGGAAAATCCACCTAGGGAGATTCAAAAAAAAGCATTTATAAGACAAATGGAGCTTGCAAGAGAATTAAAAAAACCAGTTATAATACATGACAGAGATGCTCATCACGATACACTTGAAATAATAAAACAGTTTCCAGAGGTAATAGGAGAAATTCATTGTTTTTCAGGCAGTGTTGAATTTGCAAGAGAATGTTTAAAGCTTGGATACTATTTGGGCTTTACTGGTGTTGTTACATTTAAAAACGCTAAAAAGGTAGTAGAGGTTGTTAAGGAAGTTCCTATGGATAGACTGCTAGTTGAGACTGATTGCCCATATATGGCACCAGAACCTAATAGGGGAAAAAGAAATAGATCTGAGTATATAGAAGATATAATAAAGAAAGTAGCAGATATAAAGAGTATTTTACCAATAAATGTAAGTGAGAAAACTATACAGAATGCTGAGGACTTGCTAAAGATAGAAAATTGATGTAGAATATGAACATAATTATTTAAACAATTTATTCTAAAAGCTAGATACACAGCATATACTAATAAAAGTGGCATATAAAATTAAATACAACCCTCATTATTAAATAAAACACTAGGTAAGTTTTAAACGCTATTATACTTTATTTATTCTATGCATATTATGCATTTTTACCGAGTGAAGAAATTTAATTGTGGCATTAAATTTGACATTTTTCCAATATTGGGGTTATAATGTTAAAGACTTTTGCCTTTGGGGGGAGGTATTACTATGTTAGAAAAGATGAAAAGCGTTATTAAAAATAAACTAGATGTGCATTTTAATAATAGCTTTTCAAATGCTACTAGGGTACTTTTGTCGTTCATAGGCTTTGTAGTAATAATTTCATTGGCTATTACAGCAGTTGGGTTTTCAATGAAGAAAACATTAACTGTTAAAATTGATGGTAAAAGCATGAAGATTGTTACCTATAGAAGCAATGAAAAAGAAGCCTTAGAAAACAATAACATACTAGTAGGGCCAAAAGACAAGGTTCAACCAAGTTTGGACACGAATGTAAAAGACGGAGATAGAATAACCATCAAAAGAGCTGTAAATGTCAGTGTTGCAGTTGATGGTAAGGTGCTTAAGATCAAATCCGCAGAAAAAAATGTACAAAATATGTTAAAAGCGGAACATATCACTTTAAGCAAAATTGATAAGATTAAGCCGGCTAAAAGTTCGATGTTGGAAAAAGGAATGAAAATAGCTATTACAAGAGTAAATTCTCAAATTGTTAAAAATAATGAAGAAGTCGGTTTTGCAACAGAAGTTATAACTGATAACACTATGGGAAATGATGAAAAGCAAATTATCCAGCAAGGGCAAGCTGGAAAAAAAGAAGTCTCAACAAAAATTGTGTATGAAGATGGTGTTGAAGTATCTAAAAACGTATTGGGTGAAAACTTAATACAGCAGCCTATAAAGCAGATTGTAAAGATAGGTACTCTTGGTGTTTTAAAGCCTGATAGAGGTGGAAGAGTATTATACGAAAAATGTATTGATGTAGTTGCAACTGCTTACACAAACGATTTTGGATTTGGTATAACAGCCTCTGGTTCAAAAGTAAGGAGAGATACAAACGGTTACAGTTCTATAGCTGTTGATCCGCGAGTAATTCCTATGGGTTCAAAGCTTTATGTTCCAGGTTATGGCTATGGGGTTGCAGAAGATACAGGTGGAGCCATTAAAGGCAATAGGTTAGACTTATTCTTCTCAAGTGAGAAAGATTGTTATAACTGGGGTGTACGAAACATTAAAGTGTATATACTTAAAAACTAGGAGCTTTTAACGCTCCTAATTTTTTTACTTACGCTTGGTTATATTAAGAGGTGTGGATGAAAATTTATGTCGTTAATAGAATAGAAATTGCTAGTTTATAATTTATTGACTATTTATATACATAATTCTAATGTTTAAGCGTTTATGGTTTTAATTAAAACTACGTAAATTATAATATGAATATCTTTGAAGGCAAAGGAGTATTAGTTTTTTATGATAAAAGAAGTAATTGTTGTTGAAGGAAGAGATGATATATCTGCAGTTAAAAAAGCAGTTGATGCCGAAATCATTGCAGTGGGCGGCTTTGGTATAAATTCTAAGGTAATAGATAAAATAAAAGAAGCACAGAAAAGAAAAGGAGTAATTGTATTTACAGATCCGGATTTTGCAGGTGAAAAAATAAGAAAGATAATAACTAAAAGGGTTAAGGGAGTAAAGCATGCACGTATATCTCAAAAGGATGGAATTAAAGATGGTGATATAGGAGTTGAAAATGCTTCTCCGGAGGTAATAATTAATGCTCTTTTAAATGCTAAATGTGAAGTTGAAGAAAAGAAAGAAACTTTTAACATAGAGGATATGATGTTCTTCAAACTTGTAGCTGATAAGAGAGCGAAGGAAAGAAGAGATTTAGTTGGCAGAGAACTTGGTATAGGATATGGTAACGGAGCACAGTTTTTATCGAGGCTAAATAACTTTGGAATTTCAAAGGAGGAGCTGGCTAAAGCAGTAGAAAAGATTGATAAGGAGATTAACAATGGATAGGTTAGATACTAGAGAAATTGTAAAAAGGCATGGATTTAAATTTTCTAAAAGTTTAGGACAAAATTTTTTGACAGATGAAAGTGTGCTTAGCGACATAGTTGAAAGTTCAGATATAAATAAAGAAGATTTTGTAATAGAAATAGGTCCTGGTGTTGGTACTCTAACAAAGGAATTGTTAAGAAGAGCGAAAAAAGTGTGTGCCATCGAACTTGACTCTGATCTAATACCTATTATAAAAGAAGAAATAGGGGAAGAAGAAAATTTTGAACTTATAAACAAAGACGCATTAAAGGTTAATTTTAATGAGATTATAGGAGAAGAAAAATCGGTTAAGCTTGTAGCAAATTTGCCTTATTACGTAACAACACCTATAATTTCTAAGGTATTGAATGAAAAATATAATTTTAAATCACTTACTATAATGATTCAAAAGGAAGTTGCAGAAAGAATTAATTCAAAGCCAAATTGTAAGGAGTATGGAGCCTTAACTTTACTTGTACAATATTACTGTAATACTAGTATTGTAAGAAATGTTAAGCCATCCTGTTTTGTTCCAGAACCTAAGGTTGATTCAACGGTAATAAAATTAGAAAAGCTTACTGAACCTAAAATAAAGGTAGAGGATGAAAAAGTATTTTTTAAAGTTGTTAGGGATGCTTTTAATATGAGAAGAAAAACACTTTGGAATGCTCTTAAAACCTTTAAAATATCTAGCGAGGATATGAAAAATATATTTGAAGCTGCTGGAATAGATTCCAAAAGAAGAGGTGAAACTCTTTCTATACAAGAGTTTGGAATTCTTTCGGATAAAATTTATGAGCATATGAGAGGCTAGAGCGGCAGCCTATTGTTTCATTTTATAAATCTCTATTCGTGATGAAAAATTTAAAGTACAGCAAAAGTTGATTTTATGTTTTGGTAGAAAACGAACTTTTGCTGTACTTTTTATTTTTCGCAAATCGCCCTTAAAATTTTTAAATTTATGATTTTAAGCTTTTATTTAGCATGGCTATATTTAAATATTTGTACATTTTTATAATAAGTACCTCATATATTAGTAATGTATAAATTTAATGGAGGTACAAATAATTTGAGCCAGAAAAAAAATTATAGTAGAAGTTTTATAATTCTTCAGGAAAATGAAAAAGGGCACGGAATATCTTCAGATAAACTTCCAACAGGCTACGCTAAAATAGAAACTAGAAATGGAAAATGTAAAGTGTTTTTTTATGTTCAAAACTTGAAAAGCACATCAAAGCCATATTATATGATACTTGTATGTAATAAAAAGGATACCAAAAAGCTTATAAGATTGGGAGAGCTTAAACTCGATGAATATGGAAAGGCAGAAGTATCTAAAGAATATGATGAAAATGATGTTGGAGAAAGTGGAATAGCCATAGATAGAGTTATTGGTGCTGCCATATCGCAGTTCAACGGAAGTGATATGCTGGCCTTGATGAGTGGTTTTAATGCTACAGATATTCCAGAAGATTGGAAAACTTATTCCTTAGCAGGTGGAAAAAGTAAAGAAACTCTTAATCCATCAGCAAAACCAGTACAGGCTAAGCCGGTGCAAACTAAAGCTGCAGATACTAAAAAAGTTCCGGAGATTAAGGTGCAGGAAGCTAGAAATGTAGAAACTAAACCGGAAGCTAGAAAGGTAAAAACTAAAAAGGAAGAGATTAAAGAACCATCAGTTAAGCCTTTAGAGGTCAAAACTGATGAGGTAACAGTTAAAGTAAGTAATAAAGAAAAAGTTGAAGAGAAGCTCACCGATGTTGATGTGAAAAGAGAAACTGGTAAAAAAGAAAGTGATAACATATTTGATAAGTATGAAGAGAGTATAGAAAGTACTAAGAAAGCTAGTTTAGAGGAAGATAAAAATATAAGTATTAACAAAGTGAATGATGAAAATAGAAAAGAGACTAATAAAGAAGAAGAGAAGCTTGAAGTTGATAAGGTGAAAAAAGAAGAAAATAAGTGTCCTTGCTATTCTCATGATGAGCAAAAGGTAGAGCCTGTTGTTCAAAATGAAGTACCTACAAATAATAGAAATCAAGATTATCCTGTTGGCAAAACTGGAGAGTTTTTTAAGAATTTAGCAAGTGAATTTGAAGACTTAGGAGAAATTTTTGAAGATGTAAGATATTGTAGATGGTACAAGGTACCAAGTGACTTTAGAAAACATAGGAATTCAAAAGAAGAACACAATAAGTACACGTTATTATATTATCCTATGATGTCATATTATTCATATATTCAAAGAAATGGATATTATCTTGTAGGATATAAATGTGATAAGGTCGGAAAGATGAAGTATATTGTATATGGAATTTTAGGTACTAAAAATAAGTTTGATCAACCTTTTGGAGGAAGGACAGGTTTTGTATCCTGGGTTCCAATGGAAAGAGGTAAAGAAGGCTATGATGATGAAGGCTGCTGGCTTATGTTTTATGATTTTAAAAATGCTGCGATACTAGTACCTCAAAGATAAAAACTGGAGTGAATTAAGTTATGAAATTTGTTATTATAAACGGCAGAAAATTAGGTGGAATTGTAATTGTAGTTGGACTTATGCTTGTTTTATTTGGTGTCGGAAGCAGTTTAGGTGGTAAAATTAGATCTACAGCTTATATCCAAAGTAATATGGGACAATTAAAAAAATATAGTGTTGACAATTTAAACATAAGTTATATGCTTCCAGCTAAATGGACGACAAGTGTTGAAAATTTTGGTGGGAATGAAATACTCTATCATAATGATTTTAGAACTGAGGATAATTCTATATGGGGCTTTATAGAGGTATGGAATAAAAAACAGGATTTAAAAACTTTCCTTAATATGAGCAAAGAAGTATCTGAAAAGCAAAATAATATTGAACAGTATACCATAAACGAAATAAACATAAAAAATAGAAAGGGATATATGATAGAATACACTCTTACAAACAAAGAGAATAAAAGATATAAAGCAATTGAATATTTTTTAGATCACGATAATAAGTTTATAAGATTTTCATTTTATACAAATAGTGAAAGCTATACCCCTAATATGAAATCTGTATTTAAGGCTATAGTTGAAACCTTAAATTATTAATGTCAATTTTTATTGATAAAAAAATCTTTAAGTATTATAATCATAGGAGAAGTTGAGGCTTCTTCTATTTTTGTTTTTTAGGAGGAATTTATTTGAAGTTAAAAAGACTTGTAGCTTTTTTTACCCTTATTATACTTGTTTTCTCTATTTCAGCATGCCAAAAAGTAGAGAAGGTTGAAGTTAAAATGGGCTTAAAAAATGAGGATTTCAATTATATGAATGAAGGTAAAATAAGAAAAATAATAATACAAAGTACAAGGGATAGAGGTTTTAGATTCGTTGTTACAAGTTCACAAACAATAAGCGAAATATATGATATTTTATCAAGTGCTAAGGTTGCTTCTAAAAAATCAACATTGGAGCCAGATTATATATTTGATTTGTATAAAAGTGATAAAGTAAAATATGATAGTTTTTATTATATAGCAGGAATAGACAAAAAGGATGGTGGAAACTTATACAATAATAAAAAGAGTTATATAGTTTCCGGAAGAATAGATAACGACATAATAAAAGACTTTTTGGACATAGATGCTAAAAGACTTCCAAATAATTTTAACAAGGTATACTATCCCATGATTTTGCAGGCGCTTAATCAATACGAGGCCTCTGGAGTTGATAAAAATAAGACTGTAGGCATTAACTTTAAGGATGATGTAAATGCATTAAAGTATGTGCTCTCCACAGATATTGAAGATTTCAAAAAGAAGCTTCCAGGTAATGCTAGTATAGTAACTGATGATAAAGTGTCTACGGATGTTACTGAAAAGGTTGAAACTAGAGGATATAAAACTGACGCTTATAAATGCAAGATAACATTCTATGACAATAAAACTGCGGTTCAAAAGGTATATTATGCTTTATGCCAGTACGATAAAGGTAAGTATTCTTGGAATATTTCTATATCAGATAGTCAGCCGGCAAATTTTTAAATATAATTAGGAGGAACAGTTTATGAGTAATTGCGATAATTGTGCAAGTAGTAGTAATTGCAATAAAAAGGATAAAGGATGTAACAAAATAGAATCTAAATATGGAAACTTTAAAAAAATTATAGGAATAATAAGTGGTAAGGGTGGAGTTGGAAAATCTACGGTTACAGGTATAATTGCTGTAAAGTTAGCTAAGGCAGGATATAAAGTAGGGGTACTTGATGGAGATATAACAGGACCATCAATGCCTAGAATACTTGGAATAAGTAATAAAAGAAATCTTATAGTGCAAAAAGAAGGAAGCGAAGAGGTTAAGTTTATACCAGCCGAAACGGAATTTGGAATAAAGGTAATGTCATTAAATTTAATGATTGAAAGTGAAGATCAGCCTGTTATATGGAGGGGACCTGTAATAAACAATGTGCTAAATCAAATGTATGTTGATGCTGAGTGGGGAGACTTAGATTACTTACTTATCGATATGCCTCCTGGTACTGGAGATGTTGCACTTACTGTTATGCAGGGAATTCCTTTAGATGGAATGGTTATAGTCTCAACACCTCAGGATATGGTTTCTATGATTGTTAAAAAAGTGGTTGTAATGGCTCAAAAGTTAAAGGTGAACATATTAGGTGTTGTTGAAAACATGTCATATATAAAGTGTGAAAAATGTGGTGAAAAGATAAGAGTTTTTAGCAAGAAATCAGCCGAGGAGCAGGCAAAATATTTAAATTTACCACTTTTATCAGAAATGCCTATAGATTTAGAACTTGTAGAAAATCTTGAAAATGGAACTGCTGAAAAATATATATATGATAATAAAGATTATGATGAGCTTATGAGCAAGGTATGTAAATAACTTTATGAAAATAACAGTAGATAGTTTTATGAAAAATTGTCTACTGTTTTTATTTTTATAAATAAATATATCTTTAAATTCACATAATAGGATATAAATATATATTTTATATAAAAGGGAGAAAATTTATATAAAGAGTTTTTTACCTCATTTTGATAGTGAAGATTACTTAAGATGAGAATTTTGTAAGTTTAAGGATGAGGAAGTGATAGAATGCCTAATATACCTTCTCATATTGGTATTGTGATAGATAATTGTTTGGAAGATGTAAGTTTGAGAAAAAAACTTTTGACGAATATATGTAAAATATATGATATATGCTTTAATATAGGAATAAATGAAATTACCTTTTATGGTTTTAGTGATTTTTACGATGAAATTGCATATAATCTCATACTAAAGGGAGCTAAATTGCTTGTAATAGGAAATACGGAATCTGCTTATTTTCCAAATGACCTTCTTCCATTTGCTCAAGAAAGGACAAGAGGAAATGGAATAAAAGTAAATGTTTTAGTAAACTATAGTATAGTATGGGATACAGATAATAAAGTTTCAAGTTATCACTATAAAAGTAATTATAATGATGGAAGATTAGAATCTGTAAGTAGCATAGATTTAATAGAAGTATGGAATGGAGAAAGAGAATTTAAAAAATTTTTACCACTGCAAACATCTAAAGCTAATATTTATATTGAGAGAGAGCCTTTTGTAAATTTTAAGCCATTGCACATTTATAATGCTATAAGGTGTAGGTGTTGTAAAAGTATAAAATATGAAGCAAATAAAATTTAAAATGATCAAAAAATTATTGAGATTTATATTGATTATAATTTCAATAGAGAGTATAATGTTTTTATATTATTGAATATAAGTGTATATGTATGCAAGAAAATGATGATGAAGGGAAGAGTACATTTAACGAAACTTTCAGAGAGTCGGGGGGCTGAGAAACCGGCAGTATAGTTATTTGGAAGAACATCCTGGAGTAGTTAACCCAAATCTAACTTTGAAATTTAGAAAGTAGGCTTAAACGGCTGTCCACCGTTAAAAGGAATAGGTATCGGTGAGTTTTTACAATAATCAAAAGATAGTTTTTGGTTATAGGATTTGCCTGTACTGATCTTGAGATGGCTTTGGCTAATTAGGGTGGCACCGCGAATATATCCGCCCCTATACTTTTTAGTATAGGGGCGGATTTTTATTTTTCATAAAAATGGAGGTTTAGTAAAATGAAAAAATTGTACGTTAAAGATGCACTTGCTATGGAAGAAGGAAAAGAAGTAGTTTTAAAGGGATGGATTCATAAAATATATGACCTTGGACATGTAAATTTTATTAAGCTAAGAGATAAAACTGGTATTATACAACTTGTTGCTAGCAAAGAAGAATTAGAAGGTTTAAGAAATGAAATGTCAGTTGAGGCTTCTGGTGTACTTAGTAAAAATGAAAAAGCACCAGGTGGAATTGAAGTTCAACTAAAGGAAATTAAAATTTTAGGAAAGGCTTACTACGATAAATTGCCTTTTGATATAAATGGAAGAAAAATAAATGCTGCTCTTGAGGTTCAACTTGATCACAGAAATATGAGTTTGAGAGCACCTAGGATAATGGCAGTTTTTAAAGTTCAAGAAGAAATATGTGAATGCTTTAGAGCTTATTTAAGACAAAATAATTTTACAGAGATTCATACGCCTAAAATATTAGCTTCTGGTACAGAAGGCGGAAGTGAGCTTTTCACTGTTAATTATTTTGATCACAGAGCATTTTTAGCACAAAGCCCTCAATTTTATAAACAAATGATGGTAGGAGTTGGCTTTGAAAAAGTATTTGAGGTTGGGCATGCATATAGGGCTGAGCTTCATAATACCTACAGACATTTAAATGAATATGTAAGCTTGGATGCTGAAATGGGCTTTATAGAAGACGAAACTGAAATAATGGATCTTGAAGAAGGCTTTATGAACTATTTATTTAAGCATTTAAAAGAAACTTGCAAAAGAGAACTTGAAATGTATAACATAGAACTTCCGGATGAAGTTAAAATACCTAGAATACCTCTTTTTGAAGCACAGGAAATAGTATATAAGAAATATGGCAAAAGATCTCCAAAGGGTGATTTAAATGCTGAGGGAGAAAGGCTATTTTCACAATATATTAAAGAAGAATATGGCAGCGACTTTGTATATTTAACAAAATATCCAGCATCAAAGAGACCTATGTATACAATGCCAGATCCTGAAGTAGAAGGAGGAACAAAAAGCTTTGACCTTATATATAGAGGGCTTGAAATAACAACTGGCGGTCAGAGAATTCATGATTATGAGATGTTAGTTGAAAATATAAAGAAAAAGGGCTTTAAGGCTGAAGAATTTGATTTCTATACTCAAAACTTTAAATTTGGTATGCCTCCTCACGGTGGTTTTGCCATAGGACTTGAAAGAATGACAATGCAGATATTAGGGCTTGAGAATATAAGAGAAGCTTCACTTCTTCCAAGAGATATGAAGAGAATAACACCATAATGGTAAAATAATATTATTTAAAAAACATTAAATGAAAAGTATAAAACTAAATATGAAAATTATTAAAACTCTAAGAAGTTTCAATAACTCGCTAAGCTCAGACAAATTGAAACTTCTAAGATTTTTAACAATTTTGATATAAGTTTTAAAAACTTTTCCTTTAAACAGTTTTTTTAATAATATCATTTTACCACCCAATATTAAGGTGGATTTTCCTCCGCTATCGCTACGTAAAATCTTTGAATGTATCTATAGATTTTTGCAGCGATAATGGAGAAAAAGCATCATTAACTGAGAATTGTGCACTGTACATTGTGAACTATTATAGGTTGAATAAAAAATTAAAGGTTATTAAAAAAATTTTAGATGTTTAAAAATTAATTGATTGCCAAAGAATGAGGAGTGATTATTTTGAGTGATAAGCATGTAGATTTAGATACAGTTAAGTATATTGCTAAACTTGCAAAGCTCAAGTTTACAGAGGAAGAGGCAGAGAAGCTTGCAAAGGAATTTGAAGCTATACTTGGACATTTTGAAACTATAGATAAAGTTGATTTATCTGACATAAACATTAATGAATTTGATGAAGTTAATACTGAGTTTAGAAAAGATGTTCCTACGGTTTTTGAGGATAAAAAGAAACTTATGCAAAATGTAAAATCCTTAAGAGATGGTGCTATTGAAGTGCCAAAGATAATAGAATAAGGAGGCTTTTTAAATGGATATATTGGATATGACTGTAGAAGAATTAAAAGCTTCTATATTAAATAAAGAATTAAAATCACAGGATATAGTTAAAGCTTATTTTGATAATATAGAAAAAACTGAACCTGAAATAGAAGCATATGTAACTTTGTGTAAAGATTATGCTATGGAGCAGGCTAAAATAGTAGATGAAAAAATCGCAAAAGGAGAAAAGGTAGGAAAACTTGCGGGCATTCCTATTGCAATAAAGGATAATATATGTACAGATGGAATAAAAACTACCTGTGCATCAAAAATGCTTTATGATTTCGTTCCACCTTATGATGCTACAGTAATAAAGAAATTAAAGGAAGAGGATGCAGTAATAATAGGAAAAGCAAACATGGATGAATTTGCCATGGGTTCTTCTACCGAAAATTCAGCTTTCAAAACTACTAAAAATCCAAGAGATATAACAAGGGTTCCAGGAGGATCCTCTGGTGGTTCTGCTGCTGTGGTTGCTGCTAAAATGGCACCAATATCACTAGGCTCAGATACAGGTGGTTCAATAAGGCAGCCAGCAGCTTTTTGTGGAGTTGTAGGACTTAAACCAACTTATGGACTTGTCTCAAGATTTGGACTTATAGCCTTTGGTTCTTCTCTTGATCAAATAGGACCATTTGGAAAGACAGTAAAAGACTGCGCAGAGCTTTTAGATGTTATTGCAGGGGAAGATCAGCTAGATAACACAAGCGTAAAAGGCCTTCCTAAAGTTGATTACCTAGATGGAATCGACGATGGGATTAAAGGCATGAAAATAGGAATGCCAAAAGAATTTTTTGGAGAGGGTCTTGATCCAGAAATAAAAGCAGCAGTTGAAGCTACTATAGAAAAATTAAAAAGCTTAGGGGCAGAAGTTAAAGAAATGAGTCTTCCAATAACGGAAGAAGGACTTTCTGCATATTATATAATCTCATCAGCCGAGGCAAGTTCAAACCTTGCAAGATTTGATGGAATAAGATATGGATACAGACCAAAGGATTTTGAGGATGTATATGATTTAATGGAAAGCAGTAGAACAGAGGCTTTTGGAGATGAAGTTAAGAGAAGAATAATGCTTGGTACATATGCTCTTTCTTCAGGCTACTATGATGCATACTATAAAAGAGCATTGAAGCTTAAAAAGAAAATAAAACTTCAGTTTAAAAAAGCTTTTGAAGAATATGATCTTATACTTAGTCCTGTATCACCTGTACTTCCTTTTAAAATAGGAGAGAGAAAAGCAGATCCTCTTGAAATGTATCTTGCAGATATATACACAGTAAATATAAACCTTGCTGGAATTCCTGCAATATCAATACCTTGCGCCGTAAGTAAGGAGGGACTTCCAATAGGATTGCAGCTTTTAGGACCTCATTTTGGAGAAAAGAAAATATTTAGAGCAGCAAGAGCACTTGAAAAGGAGAGATAGATATGAGTTACGAAACCGTCATAGGTCTTGAAATACATGCTGAATTAAGCACAAAAACAAAAATATTTTGTAATTGCTCAACAGAATTTGGAGCTAAACCTAACGAGCATACCTGCCCAATATGCATGGGACTTCCAGGAACACTTCCTGTTTTAAATGAAGAAGTAGTTCATCTTGCAGTAAAAGCAGGGGAAGCACTTAACTGCAAAATAAATAAATTGAATAAAATGGATAGAAAAAATTACTTTTATCCAGATCTTCCAAAAGCATATCAGATATCTCAATTTGATTTACCTATATGCGGCGAAGGATATGTAGAAATACATACAAAAGATGGAATGAGAAAAGTAAGACTTAATAGAATTCATATAGAAGAAGATGCAGGTAAACTTGTACACATGGAGTATGAACCTTATTCACTTATAGATTATAACCGTGTTGGAGTTCCTCTTATAGAAATAGTTTCTGAGCCAGATATGCGTTCGCCAGAAGAAGCAGTTGAGTTTATGAAAACACTAAGGGCAATACTTCAGTATGCAAATATATCAGACTGTCGTATGGACCAGGGTTCAATGAGATGTGATGCTAACATATCTTTAAGAGAATTTGGAAAAGAAGAATACAATACTAAGGTTGAAATAAAGAACATAAACTCCTTTAAGGAACTTCAAAAAGCACTTGAAAAAGAGGAAAAACGTCAGAAAGAGCTTTATGATTTTGGAGAAGGCTTCAGAATAAAGCAGGAAACAAGAAGATGGGATGCAGGAAAGGGAAAAACTGTAACCATGAGAACCAAGGAAGATGCTAATGACTATAGATATTTTCCTGAACCAGATATAATTCCTATAGTTATAAAAGATGAATTAATCAAAAGTGTAAATGAAGAAATGCCAGAGCTTCCAGTTGATAGAACAAAAAGATTTAAAGAACAATATGAACTTACAGATAAGGAAATTGAGATACTTGTAGAGGATAAGGCACTATCTGATTACTTTGAAAAGGTAGTAGCTTTAGGTGCAGAGAGCAAAACTACTTCGAACTGGATGCTTGGAGATATGCTTAGATTAATGAGAGAAACAGAGACGGATTCTAAGAGTATACCTGTATCCCCTGAAAATATGAAGGAACTTTTTGATATGATAAAAGGAAAGGTTATAAGCAATACTGCTGCAAAGGAAGTATTTGAAGAAATGTTTAAGACTTCTAAAGAGCCTAAGGTTATAGTTGAAGAAAAAGGATTGTCACAAATAAGTGATAGTAGTGCTCTTGAAGGAATGGTTAAGGAAGTGCTTCAAAATAACGAAAAATCAGTTGCAGATTACAAAGCAGGTAAAGTGCAAGCAATTGGATATCTTGTGGGTCAGGTTATGAAAGCAAGTAAGGGAAAAGCAAATCCACCTATGGTTAAAGAAATATTGGAAAAAGAACTAAGTAAGTTATAGTAGTATCACTTTTTCTTTTGATAAAAAATAATATGTACTCAAATATTATAATAATATTTGAGTACATATTATTTTTTTTAGCTTCTAGGATCACTGTTGGTATTTGAATTTTTATTTCTTTTTCGTTTAGACCTGTCATAGGTTAAACCAATTTCATTTGATAATTCCTGTGTCATTTTTTCAAGAGTGCTTTTTGTTTTTTGACCAGCCTTTTTATTATCTTTGCTGTTTTTGTTACCTTTATGAGCCATATTAAAAGAACCTCCATGATATTCTTAGTTTGAATTAAAGTATTTAAAGGATTTGCACATTAATGTAGTATAACCAAAAGCAATAAATTTATTAAAATTATAAACACTATTAACAGATTATTAATACTTTTTTAAGCGTTATATTATACTATTTATTAAAAGGTTGTGGTATAATATTTTTAAAGTTAAATTTACATTGAGGAGTGATTATAATGAGTTTTTCAAATAAAAGAATATTAGGTACTATAGGTGGTTTAGTCATTGCATTTTTAGCAATATCATTATTTATAAAAATTCTTCCTGTACTTTTAGTGGCAGGAGTAACTATTTGGGGTGTATTTAAAATAACTAAGTGGTTTGAAAATAAAAGTAGTAGAAAAATGCAAACTAATAAAAAAGATAAAATATCTGAAGAGTTTTCAAGTATAGATGAAGAATTTGCATATAACAAAGATAATGTAGTAGATGTTGACTATACTGAAATCAGAAAATAATATTTTAACATAAAACATAATTTAAACTAGTACATTAATAAAAAGAATGATATAATTTAATTAAAATTTAATATTGTTTCTTATCAAGAGCGGTGGAGGGACTGGCCCTGTGAAACCCAACAACCAGCATTTTTCATTTGAATGTATGGTGTTAATTCCTGCAAATTTATTTGAGAGATAAGAGAAAAGTATATTCTAGAAATTAAAAAACTGTTTTTCTTACTCGAAAAGCGGTTTTATTTTTTTATAGGAGATGATAATAAAATGCCTAATTTAAGCAATAAACTTGATTGGTTTACGGAATCAATAATAAGAAAAATGACGAGAGTAGCTAATGATTGTGGTGCTATTAATTTATCACAGGGATTTCCAGATTGGGAGCCTCCACTTGAGATAACTGAAGCTCTTAAAGAAGCAGCAATTCATGGACCACATCAATATGAAATTACCTGGGGATCAAATGAATTTAGACAAAAACTAGCTGAAAAACAGAGAAAATATATGGGCATTGATATAAACCCAGATGAAAATATAGTTGTTACCTGTGGAAGTACTGAAGCAATGATGGTAGCAATGATGTCTGTTTGTGATAAAGGAGATAAGGTAATTGTATTTTCTCCTTTTTATGAAAACTATGGAGCAGATGCAATACTTTGTGGAGCTGAACCTATTTATATTCCACTTATTCCACCAAAGTTTAATTTTGATAAAGAAGCTTTGAAAAAAGCATTTGAGGAGAAACCTAAAGCTTTAATACTATGTAATCCATCTAACCCTGTTGGAAAGGTATTTACAAGAGAGGAACTTTTGTATATAAGTGACTTGGCTAAAAAATATGATACTTTTGTAATAACAGATGAGGTTTATGAACACATAGTATATAAACCATATAAACATACCTATATGGCATCACTTCCTGGAATGAAGGAAAGAACTATATCATGTAGTTCACTTTCTAAAACTTATTCTATAACTGGGTGGAGACTTGGTTATGTTATAGCTGACAAAAAAATAATTGATAACTGCAAAAAAGTTCATGATTTCTTGACCGTGGGGGCAGCAGCACCACTTCAAAAAGCTGCATGTGCTGGGCTTAGTCTTGGAGAAGAGTATTATGATAATTTAATTAATATTTATGATAGAAAAAAACAGCTTTTCTTGGATGGATTGGATGCAGCTAAACTTAAATATTTTGAACCTCAAGGTGCATATTATGTTTTAGTTGATATATCTGAATTTGGTGAAAAAAATGACTATAAATTCTGCCAGTGGCTTGCAAATGAAATAGGAGTTGCAGCAGTGCCTGGGTCAAGTTTCTTTAAGGAAGATGTTAGCAATTATATTAGATTCCATTTTGCTAAAAAGGATGAGACCTTGATAGAGGCAGTAAATAGATTGAAAAAATTAAAAAAATAAAAAAGTTGACAATTAATTTCTATTGGCTTATATTTATTGTGGTAATTGATATGAATTAATAAGAAAGAAGGGACTCGCACTTGGTATATTTTGATAATAGTGCAACTACTGAGCCTCTTAAAGAAGTTTCAGAAATAATGAAGGATGTTTTTTATAATTATTATGGAAACCCGTCATCACTTCATTCTTTAGGTAAAAAGGCAGAGGATAAGCTAATAGAATCAAGAAAAATTTTGGCAGATACAATAGGAGCAGAAGAAAGTGAAATTATATTTACTTCTGGTGGAAGTGAATGCAATAATTTTCTCATAAAAGGTTTTGCAAAACCAGGATTACACATTATAACTTCTAAAATAGAGCATCCTAGTGTTTTGAATACTTTTGCTCAGCTTGAAAAATGGGGAGTAAAAGTTACATATATAGATGTAGATAGTAAAGGAAAAATAAACCTTGAAGAGCTTGAGAACAGTATAACAAAGGATACTGTTCTTGTGAGCATTATGCATGTTAATAATGAAACAGGCACTATTCAGGATATTGAAGCTATAAGTAAAGCTATAAAAGCAAAAAGTTCAAGAGTAAAATTTCATGTAGATGCAGTTCAAAGCTATGGAAAGTTAAAGATAAATCCTAAAAAAATGGGAATAGATCTGCTTTCAACTAGTGCCCATAAAATATATGGACCAAGGGGCATAGGTTTTGCATATATAAGAAAGGGTCTTATGCCAGAACCACTTATAGCTGGCGGTGGACAGGAAGCAGGCTTACGTGGTGGAACAGAAAACCTTGCTGCAATTGCAGCTTTTGCTTACGCAGCAAAAAATATACATGAGAATATGGAAGAAAACTATTCTAAGGTGAAGAGTCTAAAAGAATACTTCATAAATAAAATTTCTAAAATTGAAGATATTAAGATTAACTGTGGAATGGGCGAGGATTTTCTTCCACATGTAGTTAATGTTTCATTTAATGGAGTAAGAGGAGAAGTACTAGTACATGCGCTTGAAGATAAAGAAATATACGTATCTACTGGGTCAGCATGTTCATCAAAGAAAAAGCATATAAGTCATGTCCTAGCAGCAATGGGAGTTGAAAATTGTTATATGGATGGTGCTTTGAGATTTAGTTTTTCGCCTAAAAATACATTCGAAGAAATAGATTATGCAGTAGAAAATTTAGAAAAAATACTTAAGTTTTTGAGGAGAATAAAAAAATGAAAAAACTGATAATGGTTAAATATGCCTCTGAAATTTTCCTGAAGGGTTTAAATAAGGGCAAATTTGAAAAAAAATTAAGAGACAATATGAAGAGATCATTAAAGGGTTTGGAATATACTTTTGTTCATGATTCTGGAAGATGGTTTTTAGAGGGCAGCGATGTTGATGAAATTATAGAAAGATTAATGAAGGTATTTGGAATTGCTGAAATTTGTGTGGTATCACAGATAGAAACAGATTATGATGCTATAAAAGCTAAGGCACTTGAGGAAGTAAAGGAAAGTGGAGCTAAAACTTTCAAAATAGAGACTAACAGGGCAAACAAAACTTTTGCATATAATTCAATGGAGATAAATAGAGAAGTTGGAGCTTATGTTCTAGATAATCTTCAGGATATAACTGTAGATATACATAATCCAGAATGCATGGTTCACATAGATGTCAGAGACAATACTTATGTTTATTCAAAACCTATAAAGGCGCTTAATGGAATGCCATATGGTACTAATGGAAAAACACTTCTTATGCTTTCTGGTGGAATAGATTCTCCAGTTGCAGGGTATATGATGGCAAGACGAGGAGTAGAGGTTGATTGTGTATATTTCCACAGTCCTCCATATACAAGTGAAAGAGCTAAAGACAAAGTTAAAAAGTTGGCTGAAATATTAACTGGATATATTGGAAGAACTAATTTATATGTGGTTCCTTTTACAGATATTCAGATGCAGATAATAGAAAAGTGCAGAGAAGACGAACTCACTATAATTATGAGAAGATTTATGATGAGTATCGCTTGCAGAATAGCAAAGGACAATGAAATACATTCTGTTGCTACAGGGGAAAGCATAGGTCAAGTTGCAAGTCAAACAATGCAGGGGCTTGTGGTGAGCAATGATTGCGCCGATAGACCTGTATTTAGACCACTTATAGCACTTGATAAGATAGACATCATGGACATTTCAAGAAAGATAGGAACTTATGAAACTTCTATACTTCCATATGAGGACTGCTGCACTATATTTGTACCAAAGCATCCTAAGACAAAGCCTATTTTGGAGCAAATAAGAAAATCTGAAAGCATTCTAGACAAAGAAAAGCTAATAGAGGAAGCTATTGAAAAAACGGAAATAATTAGGTTGTAAAATTTAAAATATAGTTGTATAATGTTTATAACATGAACGTAAATTTTATTTTTGCATAAAATGTTATTAAAGGTGAATCGATGATAGGGAATAGTAAATTAAGTTTATAACATCAGAGATAAATCCACATTGGCTGAAATGGATTTTTGGGAGAATTTAATTGAATGCACCCTTGAGAACCGGGTTGAAATGTATTTTATACATGGTGAACTACGGCGTGTACGCACGATAAAGCGTTAGGGTATTAAGATGTACCTAATTACGAGTGCTGTTTTTATTGCAGCAAGTAGAGTGGGACCGCAGATATAACTTCTGCCTCTATAAGATTTTTATAGAGGCAGGAGTTTTTTTATTTTTTAAGATTTTTAGAAGGAGTGTTTAATTATGAATTCAGCAGCTTATTTTAATGAGATTGCAGAAGATTGGAACAAAATAAGGAAGGAGTATTTTAAGGATGAACTGAGAAACAAGGTTATTTCTAAAGTTAATATAAAAGATAAAGTTTGTGCAGACTTAGGCTGTGGCACTGGTTTTATATCTCTTGGACTGTCAGAAAGGGCAGACATAGTTTTTTCAATGGATAATTCAACAAATATGCTTCATGAATTAAAGAAAACTACTTTTAATAAAGGGATAAAAAATATATATCCAATGAAGGGCGATATGTATGATTTGCCACTATACGATGAGAGTGTAGATGCAGTTTTTATCAATATGGCGCTTCATCACATAGAAGATATACAAAAAGCAGTTAAAGAAATGCAAAGAATACTAAAAAAGAATGGAACTTTAATAATATCAGATGTAGAACAGCATAATGGTACTTGGGCTAGAGAAGAAATGCATGATGTTTGGCTTGGTTTTTCTCATAAGCAAATAAAAAGTGCTATGGAAAAAGCGGGCTTAAAGGAAATAAGTGTTGAAAGCAGTGGACTTAAATGCACAGGTTATTCAAGTAAAGGTGAGTTTACTGAAGTAGGGATATTCATAGCACAGGGTAAAAAATATTAAATTATAAATAAAAACCTAGTAAAACAATATGAAAAATATAAAATGGAGGAGATATTATGAAATTTGAATCACTAGTAATACATGGAGGAATTGATGGAGATAAGGAGACAGGTGCAGTTAATGTTCCTATATATCAGACGTCAACTTATAAGCAGGAAGAAATAGGAGTGAACAAAGGTTATGAATATTCAAGGACTGGAAATCCTACAAGGGCTGCACTTGAAAAACTAATTTCTGATCTTGAGGAGGGAGAAAAAGGTTTTGCATTTGCATCAGGAATGGCAGCTATTACGGCAGTCATAATGCTATTTAAAAGTGGAGATAAAATTTTAATATCAAATAATGTTTATGGAGGTACTTTTAGAGTACTTGATAAAGTTTTTAATAATTTCAATATAAAATATAAAATGGTGGATATGACTGATATAAAAAACATTGAAACTAATATAGATGAAGAGGTAAAGGCTATCTTTATAGAATCGCCAACTAATCCACTTATGGATATAACAGATATAAAAGCTGTTTCAGACATAGCAAAGAAAAATGGACTCTTAACAGTTGTTGATAATACTTTTATGACACCATACCTTCAAAAGCCACTAAAACTTGGTGCAGATATTGTACTTCATAGTGCAACAAAGTATCTTGGAGGTCACAGCGATTTAATAGCTGGACTTGTGGTAGTTAATAGTGAGGAACTGGCAGAGAAAATTCACTTTATACAAAACTCTACAGGAGGCATACTCCAACCTTTTGACAGTTTCTTACTCATTAGAGGAATAAAGACACTTCCAGTTAGAATGGATAGACATATTGAAAATGCAACTGCAATTGCAGAGTTTTTGGAAAGCAGAGAAGAAGTAGATAAGGTATATTATCCAGGACTAAAAAGCCATCCCGGTTATGAACTTCAAAAGAGGCAGGCAAAAGGCGCTGGAGCAGTATTATCCTTTGTAATAGATAAAAAATATGATTATAAAAAGTTTATGAAGAATATAGAACTTATAACCTTAGGTGAAAGTCTTGGAGGAGTTGAATCACTAGCATGCCATCCAGCAACTATGACACATGCTGCTCTTCCGTATGAATTGAGACAGGAGCTTGGAATAGTTGATAACCTTATAAGATTATCTATTGGAATAGAAAATGTTGAGGACTTAATAGAAGACTTAAAAAAGGCTTTTGAACTTATTAGATAAGCAAGCTTAAAGATTGAGAATACTAATATTAAATTCATGCTGATAAACTGGAATTTAGCGAGGTGACATTGATTTGGGATATTAAATAAAGCTAATAAATCTAAGACGATAAATCCTAAAATTCTAAGAGAATTTAATAACTCGCTATCGCTCAAACAGATTAAATTCTCTAAGACTTTTACGATTTACCATCTAAGATTTATAAAGCTTTATTTAAACCATCCCAATTCAACATCGCTTCACTTAGCCCGAAAAAGCAAGGAATATTTTTCTCCGATTCTCTACGAAAAATACACCGCTGACGAGATTTTACAATAAAAAGCAATTATAAATTCTTTAAATGATGGATTATAAAGATTTACACCAAAATTCAGTAGGTACGGAGGAATTTTTTCCTTGTATTACCGTGGGAGTGAAATAACAATGCTGAAGGAACGATTTAAAAAGATTCTAATAAATCTTGGTTCAAAAATTGTAAAATGCTTAGATATTTCAATCTGTCTGAGCGATGGCGAGTTATTGAAATATCTTAGTATTTTATGATTTTTGAACCTTAGATTTATAGGATTTTTTTAACGCGACGAAGCATTGTTACTTCACAACTTCCAGTTTGTCAGGATAAACTTGAAATTTGAAATTTTTAATTTGTCAGTTATCCATATATAAGATAGGGGATGTTAAAAATGAATTATTTAAATGATATTAAGGATTTTATTGGAAATACTCCAGTTTTAAAGATAAATAATATTCAATTCACAAAAGGAATAAACGTATTTGCTAAGCTTGAAAATTTTAACCCAGGTGGAAGTGTTAAAGATAGAATAGGAGTATACATGATTGAAAAGGCTGAAGAAAGTGGACAGCTAAAAAAAGGTGGAACAATAATAGAAGCTACAGCTGGAAATACAGGAATAGGTGTTGCACTGGCAGCTTTAAATAAGGGCTATAAGGTTATATTTGTAGTTCCTATGAAGTTTTCAATAGAAAAGCAAAAAATAATGAGGCTTTATGGGGCTGAAATTATAAACACACCAAGAGAAAAGGGTATGCTTGGTGCTGTAGCTAAGGCAGAGGAGCTTTTGAAGGAAATACCGAATTCTATATCGCTTAAACAATTTGAAAATCCTGCAAACCCACTTGCACATTATGAAACTACAGGACCAGAAATATATAAAGCACTTGATGGAAAAGTAGATTACTTTGTAGCAGGAGCAGGAAGTGGTGGAACATATACCGGTATAGTTAAATTCTTAAAAGAAAAAAACCCCAAAATAAAAGGAATACTAGTAGATCCTGTTGGTTCAACTATGGGAGGCGGAGAAGAACTATGTTATAATATAGAGGGTATAGGAAATGATTTTATACCTGATACCATGGACATGAAGCTAGTGGATGATATTATAAAGGTTAATGATGATGAAGCCTTCGAAATGGTGAGGCTTTTAGGAATAAAAGAGGGACTTGTTGTAGGTTCGTCATCTGGGGCAGCCATGGCAGGAACTTTGAAATTATCTGAGAAAATAACAGGTGGAAATATAGTAACGCTTTTTCCAGACAGAGGAGACAGATACTTTAGCAAAGAGTTATTTTAAAAGCAGTAAAAGGTGAAAAGTCCCCTTTGATTTTGAAGTTAAAATGTATGGAATCTTTAAATTTATGATTCATAATGTTTTACAAATAAGTTTCACTATATAATTTAGAAAATTAAGAGCAGAGAGTACGGAGCAGATTTTAACTTGTATCATCGCTTACCCAACTCTCTATTCTTTACTTTGTACGAAAGGGGACTATTTAATGAGTTACGATTTTGATAAGGTGATTGAGAGAAGAAATACAAATTGTGAAAAATGGGATGCAATGGGAGAAGATGTGCTTCCAATGTGGGTAGCAGATATGGATTTTGAAGTGCTGCCAGAAATTTTAGAAGCAGTAAAAAAGAGAGCTGGACATGCCGTGTATGGATATACTAGATTTAGTGATAAATACTATGATGCTGTAATATCTTGGGTTAAAAGAAGGCATAACTGGAATATAAAGAAGGAATGGATTGTATACTCTCCAGGAATTGTTACAGGACTTAATTTAATAGTAAAAGCATTAAATCAAGTTGGGGACAAGATTATTATTCAGACACCTGTTTATTATCCATTTTTTAGAGCTATTGAAAATAATGGTTTTAGAGTTCTTAGAAATCCTTTGAAATTTGAAAATGGAAAATATAAAATGGATTTTGAGGACCTTGAGAAAAAGCTTAAGGATAAAAGAGTCAAAACATTAATTTTGTGCAGTCCACATAATCCTGTAGGAAGAGTATGGACTAAGGAGGAACTTAAAAAATTAGGTGATTTATGCCTTGAAAACGGAGTTACTGTTGTTTCGGATGAAATTCATTCTGACATAATATATAAGGAAAATGAACATACTACCTTTGGAGCAATAAGTAAAGATTTCGAGAATAATTCTATAGTATGCATTTCTGCAAGCAAGACTTTTAATTTAGCAGGACTTAGAACTTCAAGCCTTATTATTCCTAATAAAGAGCTTAGAAGAAAAGTTATAAATGTGATAGAGAGTATTGGAAATGCAGAGCCTAATGCTTTTAGCGAGTGTGCTTCGGTTGCAGCTTACAATCATGGAGAACAGTGGTTAAGTGAACTTATGGATTATTTAAAAGAAAACTTAAATTTTATGAAGAAATATATAAGTGAAAATATGCCTTATGTAAAAGTTATAGAACCAGAAGGAACTTATCTTGCATGGCTTGACTTTAGTGCCTTGAAGATGGATCCTCGTGAGCTTCATGAGTTTATTCTAAAAAAAGCTAAGGTTTGGCTTGATGAAGGATATATATTTGGAGACGAAGGAAATGGCTTTGAAAGAATTAACTTAGCTTGTCCAAGATCTATTTTAAAAGAAGGACTCGAGAGAATTAATAAAGCAATTAAACAGAGTAAAGAGTAGAATGAATGTGGATTTATAGAGTGATAGCTTACTAAGTTTTTAATCTTCTGTAGTGAAGCGGAAGAAAATTAACTATCACTCTACTCTTTACTCTGATTTTAGGAGGGTGATATTTTGAAATTACCAAAGGAGTTTTATGGCAGAGATACTATAGTTGTGGCTAAGGAACTTTTAGGAAAAAACTTTGTACATGTGGTAAATGGAATAAAAACCTCTGGTAAGATTGTAGAAACTGAGGCTTATAGGGGAATAAATGATAAAGGCGCACATGCATATGGAGGTAGAAGAACCCCAAGAAATGAAGCATTATATGGTGAACCTGGATATTCTTATGTGTACTTTATATATGGATTATATTACTGTATGAATGTGGTTGCCATGAAAAAGGATATACCAGAGGGTGTTCTCATAAGAGCTATAGAACCAACTGAAGGAATAGAAACCATGAGCGAGAGAAGGTTTGAAAAAGCATATAGTGAACTTAATAAATATCAAGTTAAAAATCTAACTAATGGACCTTCAAAGCTTTGCTTAGCTATGGATATTACAAAAAAGCAAAATGAAATGGATTTGTGCGGTGATGAACTTTACTTTGAGGAATTGAAGAATGAACCCTTTGAAATAGTTGAAGCTAAAAGAGTTGGAATAGATTATGCAGAAGAAGCAAAAGATTATCTTTGGAGATTTTATATAAAAGGCAATAGATATGTGTCGGTAAAATAAAAAGCACCACCCTGCACTTATAGTGTGAGTTGGCGCTTTTTATTAAAGCCAATTGCTAACTAAAGCATAATCTACTGGCAGTTTACCTTTATTTCCAAAGCCTAAGCAATGAGAGGAAATATGAAAGTCACTACCTCCACTTTTTAATAAATTGTATTTATTGCAGTAGTTAATTAGCATATTAATTTGTGAATTAGAGTGTTCACGGTGTACGCACTCAACCCCATCAATTAAATTCCTAATATTATCAATATAATCTTTTATATTGTCCACGTTATATACATAAGGATGAGCTAAAAAGCACTTGCCTCCAGCTTTATGAATTGTTTCTACAACTTCATTGATGCTTGGAAGCTTGTTTTGTGAGGATATGAAAAACGGGCTGTTTGAATTAAGGCAGTGCTTTCTATAAAAAGTTGTTCTATTTGTAATTTCTAGTTCTTGTAAAATGGAAAAATTTTCTTTATAAAGCAAAATATCATCGCAAATTACATCATTTGCGCGATCATTTTTGCTTTTTATACTTAAATTATTGGAATGTACAATTTTAAGCTCTTCACAGGCTTTTAATAAGTAATTAAGTTTTATACTTTCCTCATAAATACAATCTGATTGTTTATTAGCTTGTAATATATTTGAATTTGATATTTCATTAATGTCAATATTATAACCTAACATGTCCATACTAATTCCATTAAACATAAAGGCAATTTCCACACCTGTAATTATCTGTCCGCTATAGTATTCTTGTGGACATAAAGCTTCAATTTTTTTGTAGGCACCTACGGTCTCGTGATCAGTAAAAGAGATTAGCTTTAAATGTTTACTTTCTGCCATTTTTAATATAGTTTTTATATCAAATTCACCATCAGAATTATTGGTATGAATATGCAAATCAATCATTGTACTTTTCCCCTTTTTTTGCCACAATAAGCTTTACTTTAATTCTACTATACGATATTTTATTCAATGTGTAAATAATAAATGGCATCATATGAATATGTTTAAAACAATATAGATAAACATATTTTCACCACATCTAGTTGTTTTTCATATTATGAAATGAAGAGCAATAATAGTGTGGTGTTTTGTGTGTTATACGCATTAATACTGGCAGGGGGGAAAGGAACAAGATTATATCCACTTTCAAGAAGGGAAAATCCAAAACAGTTCTTAAAAATTGTAAATAATAAAAGTTTTTTAAGAAATACTGTTGATAGAATAAAAACTTTAGTAAGTAAGGATAATATATATGTTATAACTAATGAAAACTACATTACTAGGATTTACGAAGAACTTCCAGATATACGAAAGGAAAATATATTTACTGAGCCAGAGAATAAAGAAACCGCTACCTGTATAGGCCTTTCGGCAGTTAAGCTTTTAAAAAGGGACAACGATGCCACAATGATAGTACTGCCTTCAGATCATTATATTGAAGATGAAAAAGAGTTTATAGATACTTTGAATCAGGGAATTGAGATTGTCGATAAAAAAAGAGGACTTGTAACAATTGGGGTAGAACCCACGAGGCCGGAAACAGGATACGGATACATTCAAATGGGAGATAAGGTTCTTAATTATGAATCTATATATAAAGTTGAAAGATTTCTTGAAAAACCTAATATAGAGGTCGCAAAGGATCTTTTAAGCAGAGGAAATTACCTCTGGAACAGTGGTATGTTTATTTGGAGGGCAGATACGTACTTAAGAGAAATGAATAAATATCTTCCAAAGATGTATAAGGGTATGATGGAAATTTATGAAGCAGTTGGAACAGAAAGTGAACATGAGATTATAAATGAAAGGTACAGTACTATGGAAGGTATATCCGTTGATTTTGGAATAATGCAAAAAACTAGGAAAGGCTATGTGGTGAAATCAAATTTTGATTGGGATGATCTTGGCAATTTTAGTTCACTATCAAGATTTTTAAAAGGCTGTGAGGGTAAAAATACTGCAAGTGATAATGTTTTTTTAGAAGATACAGAAAATTGCTCCATATTTGGCGATAAAAATCTTATAATTTGTTTTGGAGTTAAGGACTTAATTGTAGTTGATGCAGGAAATGTAGTGCTGATAATGGATAAAAATAGAGATCAGGAATTAAAGCATCTTGTGGAAGAGTTAAAAAATGAGAAGGAAATAGAAGAATATCTATAGGAAATTCGCTCGAAGTTTTTCGAGCGGATTTTTTATGTTGAAATAGTTATAATATTTAGTTCTACATTAATACTGACTTAAATGTAATTGCTATAAGTGAAAACCGATGTTATTCTAAATCTAGAAAGAAGAGTAATTAGCTAGATTAATTTAGGAGGTGTGCAATTTGATTGGTCGACAAATCAAATTATTGAAACTTTTGTACAAGCAAAATGAATATAAGCCTGCTTCTTTCTTTAGCAAAGCGCTTTCAGTTTCAACAAAAACTATTTATTCTGACATTAAAGAATTGAATTGTTTAACAAAACGATTTCATGTAAGCTTACAGGTTGCTCCAAGAAATGGAATTCTCCTGGTTGGATCTAAGGATGATGTAAAATCTCTTTTTAAGCATATTGGTCAGGAGGACTATTCAAATAAATTTGATACTTTTTCGCCTGATTTTAGGAGATTTAATATAGTTAAAAGAGTATTTTTAAATTCTGAAAATCCATCATTAGAAGAATTATCAAAAGAGTTTATGGTAAGCAAGACATCAATATATAAAGATTTAGAAATAATAGAAAAAGTACTTATAAATTGTGAAATACATATTCTAACTGATAATGATGGAATTAGGGTGGTTGGAAAGGAATTGGCTGTTCAAAAATCAGTTAAACAATTTATATTTTCAAACATACTAAATAACAGCATGATTGATTTACAACAGAAATTAACCATGATAATCGAAGAAGAGGTAATAACTAAAGTATCTAAATTACTATTTGAAGATTATGCTGAATTAACTGAAGAGGTATCTGAATATTATATTAAGTCGTTATTGGTAACAATTATTATTCAGGTTCAGAGGCTAAAACACGGGTTTCACATGGAAGTAGAAGAGACCTTCCTATTTAATAATATAAGGTATATGGAAACGTATATTGTATCAAATAGCATGGTAGAGCTGCTTAGTAAAGAGTTTAATATCAAGTTTCATACGGAAGATGTTGAATTTTTATGCAAGCAATTATTTGCACATAGGATTACTAATAACGTAAAAGGAAGTAATACTGAATATTCAGATATAATAAAAAGACTTATTGAAAGAATGAGTAAGATTGAGAAAGTTGATTTAAGCAACGACAAAAGATTATATCGTTCACTGCTTTACCATTTGCCAGCAATGATTTTGCGACTTAAGAGAGGAATTGAAATAAAAAATCCAGTTTTAGATATGATTAAGGATCAATATTCCAAAATGTTTAGCATTGTATGGTATGCATTATCTATTATTGAAATGGAATATGATGTTTCATTAAATGATGATGAGGTTTCACTTATTGTTATTTATTTTCAAATAGCATTGGATAGTATATCTAAAGCAAATAACATTGTGATAATTTGTCCTTATGGAGTTTCCTCTTCGCAATTTATTTATAGCAAGGTCATACAACTTCTACCGGCAAAGGATAACTTTGAGGTGTCAAGTCTTAAAAAATTGTATTTAAGTGATCTTGATAATGTGGATTTAATAATTTCAACTGTGGACATAAATGATATTGAAGTCCCTATTGTAAAAGTATCACCTTTATTGAGTAGTGAAGATTGCTCAAATATTATGATGGCATATTCTAAATATATTTTAGATAAGAAAAACAGAATCATATTTTCTGAAAGGTTAGAAAATTTTACATTTCCTTGTCTATCTAAGTTTATTGATCCTTCATTAATTAAGTTAAATGTAGCCTTTAGTAGTAAGGAAGAATGTTTAAATTTTATGATCTCAGAATTAGAGCGAAGAGAGTATGTTGGAGAAAGATTTAGAAAATCTATTTTTAATCGTGAAAAAATGGGGGTAACAAGCTTAGATAGTGGAACAGCATTACCGCATGCTGATCCAACAACAGTAAAAAAATCAAGTGTTTCAATTGTTACATTAAAGCATCCGATTAAATGGGGAGGTATTGACGTATGCCTCGTTATTATGGTCAGTTTTTCTGAAAACGATATTTACCAATTTAGGGATGTTATAACTGAAACATATCAGTTAATTGAAAAAAGTGAATATGTAAGAGAGGTATTAAAAATAAGTACCATAGAAGAAATGGCTGATTTATTTTATCAATAAATTTTTGCAGATTGGAGGACAAACATGTACTTTGATAAACATATTTGCTTTCTACAACTAGAGGTGGAGAGTAAGGAAGAATTGTTTGAGATAATGGCAAACAAGCTATATGAAGAAGGTTTTGTAAAAGAAAGTTATTTGGAGGGAATCTTAACAAGGGAACAAGAGTATCCTACGGGTTTGATGGTTAATGGAACAGGCTTTGCTATTCCACATACTGATTCAAGCAGAGTTAATGAGTCTCAAATTTGTTTTGCATCATTAAAAAAGCCAGTTAAGTTTAATGATATGGTGGATATAAGCCATGCCATACATGTAGAACTAGTTTTTATGCTTGCAATGAGTAAGCCACATGAACAGCTTGAAACACTTCAAAATTTAGTTAATTTATTTCAAGATTCAAAAGCAGTTGAAGAATTAAAAAAATGTGCTTCTGAAGAAGAATTTAAAAAACTATTAGAAAAAGCGCAATTGAATTAAAATTAGGGGGATAAAAAATGTTAGAGGTATTAAAATGGTTTATTAGTTTAGGATCAACAGTATTCTTGCCTGTTATAATTTGCATATTTGGATTAGTATTAGGAGTAAAGCTTTCAAAGGCTATTATGGCTGGTATTACTGTCGGTATAGGTTTTATTGGATTAAATCTTGTTATTGGATTGTTATCCAGTAGTTTAGGTGTAGCAATTCAATTGATGGGAAAAAAATACGGGTTTTCATTAAGTGTTATGGATATTGGCTGTGGTGTTGGTGGACCTTTGGCATTCTCTACGACTATGGGAATCCTGATAATCCCAATTTCAATTATTTTAAATTTTGTGTTTGTCATGTTAGGATGGACAAAAACTTTAAACGTGGATATCTGGAATTTCTGGTTCCCTGCATTTATTGCATTAACTATCAATGCTTTGACAGGAAAGTTTTGGATGGGTATTGCTGCAATGGTAGTAAGTTTAATGCTTCAATGGCTGCTTGCAGACTTATTTCAAGAAAAAATTAGCAAATTCTTTAATTATCCTGGAATTGCTATTACCCATATGATGGCACTTAGCGGAGTTGTATTTGCTATCCCAATAAACTGGTTGTTTGATAGAATTCCTGGCTTAAATAAAATAGATGCTGATACAGATACTATTCAAAAGAAGTTTGGTATTTTTGGGGATACTGTTGTAATAGGTTTGGTTATTGGTATCGCCATTGGTGCTTTAGCTGGATATGATTTTGCCAAGATTACTCAATTAGGCATGGAAACAGCAGCCATAATGAAGTTGATGCCTAAGATGGTTGCAATGTTTATGGAGGGCTTACTTCCAATTTGTGAATCAGCTAAAGAGTTTACAGATAAAAAATTAAATGGTAGAAAAGTAAACATTGGTATGGATGCAGCTTTAACTGTTGGACATCCGGCTGTTATGTCAGCAACTCTTTTAATGGTTCCTATATCTTTATTGTTAGCAATTATTTTGCCTGGAAATCAAGTGTTACCATTTGGTGACTTAGCGTTTTATGCTTTTGCAATTTGCTTAATGATTCCATTCTTTAGGGGAAATATTATTCGTACCATTATAGGATGTGCAATGTATATGTGTACAATGTTGTATTTATCAACTTGGCTAGCTCCGTTAATTACTAAAGTATTTAAACTAGCTCATTATAATGTTGGAACTAGTGGTACTGTTTCTTCAGTTAACTGTGGTTTATGGCCAGTTGCTTTATTTGTAACTATGGTCGATAAGCTGGGAGTAATCGGAATTTGTTTGATTGGAATAGCAGTGTTAAGTCTTTTAATTTATACAAATAAAATTAGAGTTAAAGCTAACTAAAATATAAGGAGGAAATAATATTATGAAAAAACTTTTAATCGTATGTGGTGCAGGACATGCAACATCAACTATAGCAGTTGCTAAAGTTAGTAGGTGGATTGAAAAAGAAGGATATACTAATGATATAAAAATATATCAGTCTAAGATTGCTGATGAACTCAATCGTATTGATGATTATGATGCAGTAATTAGTACTACAATTGTTCCAGATAATATAAAAGATAAAGTAATAAATGGACTTCCATTGTTAACTGGAGCAGGAGTTACTGGATTATTTGATGAGTTAAAAAATAGATTAGCTCTTTAATAGTTTGGGGGAGTTAAGATGTTGATTTTTCATAAACAAATTACTATAAATACTGTTTTAGGTAGACCATCGTATCATAATATTACTGAAGAATTAAAAGAATTTACTAAAGCTTCAAAAATTAAAAATGGAATATGTGTTGTTTCAGTTCCTCATACAACATGTTCAGTATATTTTGATGAAAACATGCATGACATTAATTATTTTGGTGATGAATATTTGCAGGTAGATATCAATAATATAATGGATAAAATTGCTCCAAGATGTACTACGGAAAATCAATATAACAGTCCAGGGCCAGAACATATTAAGTTTGGAATGAGTCTTTCTGATCCAGATTATCCGGCCGAAAAATGGACAATGCTAAATACTGAAGCACATATTAGAGCCTCTATCTTTGGAAGTGCTAGCGAAACTATTATAATAAAAGATGGAGAAATGCTTCTTGGATCATTAGGACGATTATACTTTGTAGATTGGGATCAAAATCGTGAACGCAAAAGAAAATGCAATATTATGATAATGGGAGAATAATTTTTTAACCACATAGAATTTATAAAGGTATTTAAATTTAGATGTGTTTTAAATTTAAATACCTTTACTTACAATTAATATGAAATGGAGGTAATGCTATATGATCATAGCACCGTCTATATTTAATACTAATTTACTTGATTTGAGAAAAACTATTAGTCTAGTTAGAGATGCAGGAGCGGAGTATTTACATATAGATGTTATGGATGGACACTTTGTGCCTAACTTATCCTTTGGAACTGGTATTGTACATGACTTAAAAGGATCAACAGAACTAATTTTAGATTGCCATTTGATGGTTGAAGAACCGGAAAATATAATTGATAATTTTGCTGATGCAGGTGCCGATTTAATTACAGTACACATTGAAGCAAGTAGGCATATATATCGTACTATGCAAGTGATTAAAGAACGTGGATTATTAGCAGGTATAGCAATTAATCCTGGTACTCCAGTGGGATCAGTTAGTGAAATACTTCCACTTGTTGATCAGGTACTGGTTATGACAATTAATCCTGGTGTAAGTGGACAAAAATTTATACCAGCTGTACTAGATAAAATTAAATATTTTGATGATTTGAGAAGAAAAGATAATGAACTTAAATACAAAATTGAAGTTGATGGTAATATAACTGATGAAACAATAGGATATTGTCTTGAAGCTGGTGCAGATGTATTTGTATCTGGAGGATATATTTTTGGAGGCGATGATATCGAGGGTAGAATCGAAAGCTTGCTGAAGGTTGGTGCTAAGTATGAACGATAAAAATTATATAAAAGATATTCTTAAAGAACTGACTCAAAATTGTCAATACATAAATTATGGTGATTTGAATTGTTTGGTGGATGAAATTAAAAAGGCAAATCGTATATATTTATCAGGAAAGGGGAGATCTGGACTTGCTATTTCTGCTTTTGCCAATAGGCTCATGCATTTAGGCTTTAAAGTGAGTTTAATTGGGGAGGTTACAACGCCTCACACAAAGGAAAATGATTTATTAATAATAGGCTCTGGCTCTGGAGAAACGGAAAGTTTAGTATCCTTGGCAAAGAAGGCAAAAAAAATTGGACTGAAAATAGCTTTGATTACAATGGACGTTGAGTCTTCAATAGCTAAAATTGCTGATATTATAATAGTACTGCCAGGGGTTTCACCAAAACTAAAAAATGAAAGAATGTATATAAAATCCATTCAACCTATGGGTTCTGCCTTTGAACAGATATCTTTCCTTACTTATGATGCAATTGTATTGCAGATAATGAATGAAATTGGTGAAACTTCAGATGAGATGTTTTCAAGGCATGCTGATTTAGAATAAAAAGCAGTATATAATGTGATTTTTATATTGTTCAAAAGATAATTTGTTTACATCTAAAATTCCGTAGGTACGGAGGAATTTTTTCCTTGCACTACGGTGGGAGCGAAGTAACAATGCTGAAGGAACAGTTCACGGCATCTTCAAAAAAATAACAAGTTCATCTAGTGGCTAATTTTGCGTAATATTTCGTCAACTGAACCCGCTAAGACTACCTAGTATTAACGGAACCAGTTTCCTCGTATTACACAAAATCATCTCACAATATGAACTTGTTATTTTATTTCAGATGCCTAAAAAATCCTAATAAATCTTAACTTAAAAATCATAAAATACTTAGATATTTCAATCTGTTTGAGCATTTTCAGCGAGTAAACATGCACGGGGTATGGGCTTTGCCCATTATCCTTCCATACCTTGAGCAGGTACTCGCTTAAATTCACCACTTAGATTTATAGAATTTATTATTGAAGGTACTTTTATCTTATTCTAGAAGGATAATGGGATTACATCCCAAACCCCGTGTATGGGATGAAGCATTGTTACTTCGCAATTGTTGAAAATTTATATATTGTAGTGTGATTGTACTCTTCGCCAGCTTTTAAAAGTGGAGACTCAAAGTGGCTATCGTTTATAGCATTTGGAACATATTGAGTTTCAAGGCAAATTGCTGTTCTCTTTTGATATACAGCGCCGCCTTTACCAATATCAGAGCCATCAAGGAAGTTTGCACTGTAAAACTGCACAGCTGGATTAGTAGTATGTACTTCCATAACTCTGCCTGTAGATTCATCAACTAATTTAGCAGCAACTTCGTTTATGTTTCCTTTAGTATTTAACATCCAGTTGTGATCATAGCCACCGCCAAATTTAAGTTCATAATAATCTTCATTTATTTCAGCACCAACAGTTTTTAATTTTCTAAAGTCCATTGGAGTTCCACTTACTTTTACAAATTTACCAGTTGGAATAGAGAACTCATCAGCTTCTGTAAATTCATCAGAATTTATCATTAATTTGTGATCTAAAGCTGTTGATGCTTGATTACCAGTTAAATTAAAGTAAGAGTGGTTTGTAAGATTTACTACTGTGTCTTTATCACTAACTGCTTTGTAGTTTATTTCTATAGCATTGTCATCAGTGAAGGTGTAAGTAATAGTTACATTAAGATTTCCAGGATATCCTTCTTCACCATCCTTGCTTAAATATGAAAGGGCAAGTACATTCTTTTCACTGTCAATTATTTTAGCATCCCAAACAACCTTATCAAAGCCTTTTATGCCCCCGTGTAAGTGATTTTTGCCATCATTTTGAGCTACTGAATATTCTTTTCCGTCGATTGTAAATTTACCAAAGGCTATTCTGTTGCCACATCTTCCAATAGCTGCTCCAAAGAATTTATCACCTTTTTCATAGGATTCTATATTTTCATATCCATGCACAACATCTGCAAAATGTCCATCTTTATCGGGAACAATTAATGAAACTATGGTAGCACCATAAGTCATTATTTTTGCTTTTGAATTATTACAATTAGTGAGAGTATATATCTCAACATCCTTACCATCCTTTGTTTTGCCAAACTTATCTTTAATTATAGACATGTCAAAGTCCTCCTTAAAATCATACTATATAAATTTTTGTATTATTTTACTTTACACATACAATGGTAAACGGTTAAATAAAAAAAGTAAAGCTTTAAATTCATAAATTTATATTAATTTTTAAAATTATTTTATAAAGTTCTGTTTTAAGGATAATTGGAATTTTAAAATTATTATGTTATAATTATTCATATGATAAAATGAATCAATATATTTTGCTGAATTTATGAGTAATAAAGCTAGAAATTGATAATATTACAATATTTTTACTGGACTAGTACGGGTTATTTATTTTTTGCATTATATATTTGATATATTGTAGATTTATCAACAAAAGTTTTAACTATGCATAAGTTTGCTTTTGATGTGGTAACTCTAAATAAGGGGGAATACTAAATATATGAAGGTGTGGAAAAAATTCATAAAATATTATGAGCCGTATAGGTTTCTTTTTTTTGCAGATATGTTCTGTGCACTTGTTGTTTCTTTAATTGACTTATCCTTTCCGGTTATACTTAATTATCTTGTAAAGCACTTTTTCATAATGGACAAAATTTACATAATGAAAACTATAACTTATATAGGAATTGGTCTCTTAATTATGTATGTGGTAAAGTATTTTTGCCAGTATTTTATAGCTTCCTGGGGACATATTATGGGAGCGAAAATGGAAACTAACATGAGAAGGGATTTATTTGATCATCTTCAAATGCTTCCATTTTCTTATTATGATGAAAATAATACTGGCGAGATGATGTCAAAGCTTGTATCAGATTTATTTGATATTTCAGAGCTTGCTCATCATGGACCTGAAAATATTTTTATATCAGCACTTAAAATATTAGGTTCCTTTGCGATACTTCTTACAATAAATGTTAAGATGACCTTGATACTGTGTGCTGTTACTGCTGTTATGGTTGTTTTTTCTTTTGTTCAAAATAGTAAAATGCAGAGAATATTTATGGATAATAGAAAAAAGATAGCTAATGTAAACTCAATGGTTCAGGACAGTCTTCTTGGAATAAGAGTTGTAAAATCCTTTGCCAATGAAAAGCTTGAAAAAAGAAAGTTTGGAAGAGCAAATAAAAATTATCTTGATTCTAAAGTTAGCAGCTATGTAGCTATGGGAAAATTTATGGCTGGAAACTCGTTTTTTCAAGGTGTTTTATATGTATCAGTAATAGTATCTGGCGCAATATTTATAACTCAAGGTACTGTAAAAGCTACTGATTTAGCAACATATGCTTTGTATATAAATATACTTATAAATCCTATTGATGTACTTATAAACTTTACAGAGCAGTTCCAAAAGGGATATGCAAGCTTTAAGAGATTTATAGATGTTATGGAAGCTGAAACAGAAATAGAAAATAGGGAAAATGCAGAAGTCATAAAGGATGTAAAAGGAAATATAGAATATAAAAATGTGTCCTTTAGCTACGATGACGAGGCTTATGTTTTAAAAGATTTAAGTATTAATATAAAGGCAGGAAAAAACATTGCTCTTGTTGGTCCATCTGGAGGAGGAAAAACTACTTTATGTTCTCTGCTTCCTAGATTTTATGATGTTACAGAAGGAGCTATTACAATTGATGGAAAAGATATAAGAGATATAACTCTTGAATCCTTAAGAAGCTGCATCGGAGTAGTTCAGCAGGATGTTTATATGTTCTCTGGTACAATTAAAGAAAACATAGGTTACGGAAAACCTGAGGCTACGGATGAAGAAATTATAGAAGCTGCCAAGAGAGCAAATATTCACGATTATATAATGAGTCTTGAGGATGGATATGATACTTATGTTGGAGAAAGAGGCGTTAAGCTTTCTGGAGGACAGAAGCAGAGAATTTCAATAGCTAGAGTTTTCCTTAAAAATCCTCCAATATTAATATTAGATGAAGCTACCTCAGCACTTGATAATGAAAGTGAAAGATTTATACAAAAATCTCTTGAAGAGCTTTCGAAAAACAGAACAACTATAGTTATAGCTCATAGATTGAGTACTATTAGGAATGCAGATGAAATTATAGTTATAAACAACGAAGGTATACAAGAAAGAGGAAATCACGAACAGTTAATTGAAAAGCAAGGCCTTTACGCTTATTATTATAACATGCAGTTTGAAGGTTTAGGAGCATAAATAGAGCAGCACTGGTAAAATACTGGTGCTGTTTTTTAAAACATTTTTAAAATTATTAAATTAGGTTCAAAGTATATGATATAGTTATTTATTTCATGATAAACCCCATATTTTTCTTTGTAATGCTTAATAGCTTTTTCTAAAAATTCTTCGGTTATATTTAAATAGTCTGCAAGCTCAGTTTTACTTCTAAGTCCTTTTTCAAAAGCGCATATTAAATCTAATAAATTAACTAATTTTTCATATCCCCAATTTCTAGCTCGTTTTTCCTGCTTTATGCTTTTTATATTTTTTTGATCTGTTATATCTCCATAAGAAGTATAATAATGGCCTATTTCCTCAGCAAGAACGCAATTTCTCTCGTTTTCTGTTTCAATTTTTGAATCAAGAGCTATAGTATTATCAGAGTAAAGTCCCTTTAAGTTTCCTTTGAAATTAACTTCAATTATTTCTAAGTTTTGTTTTTCTATTTCATCTTTTAAAGCCTTAATCATATAATTCCTCCTAAAATGTCTGTACTCATTTTTTCTTCTTGGACAATACAAACCTTATAAAGTTTTCAATATCTTCCTTGTCAGCTTCGGAAAATTCTTCTCCATCAAAATGAGCAGCTATTGTTTCAAGACCATTTGAGCTATCCTTAATTTCCTTATTCTCTGAAATTCCGGTTATATAATCTAAGGTGACGTTGAAATACTTTGAAAGAATTCTAGCATAAGATAAAGTAGGTTCCATCTTTCCGTTTTCCCATTTTGATATAGTACTTTTTGCTAGATTTACTCCGTAAAGCTTATATAAATCACTGCACATCTTATCCATAGAGATGCCTTTGTTTTCCCTTAATTTTTTTAATCTACCACTAAGTTCACCCATTATCATTAAATCTCCTTTGATATCTTATAATGAAATTATAGTACAATTGTTTCTAAATGTAAACAAAAATGAAAAATGTTATTGACATGGAAACAAAAAAGCTTTATATTAAAGCTGTGCTCTAAAAAAGGCATATATTATAAATATAAAGTTTCTATAATACTAACAAAAAACATTTTTGTTTCTTATATAACAATAAAGGGGATTGTGAGGTAAATAAAATGAATAAAGAAATATTAAAAGAAGTTGAAAAGAGATTGTATAGTTATTTTGAACGGGAGTATACAGTAAAGGGAATTAAATTAAAAATAAGTAAATTAGAAGAACAAATTACTCAGATAGAGGAAGATATTAAGAATAATAATGTTATTATAGAAGAAGAATCAAGAGCAGTTACATATGGTGAAAAGGTTCAGACAAGTTTAAATTATACAAGCTATGCTGAAAGAGAATTTGTAAAAGCTATAGAAAGATTGGAAAGAGAAAAAGTATTTAAGCTTGCTAGAATAGGAGAATTAAAAGCAGAACTGCGAAAGGTAGAGGAGGAAGCTTCTGAAATTGAATGCAATATGCATAGGCTTTCAAAATTGGATTTAGAATTTATAGAGCTTAAATATAAATTTAAACCAAAGTTAAGTGTTGAGGAGGTTTCAAATGAACTTAATATGTCCAGATCTTCTGCATATATAAGAAGAGATAAAATTATAAATGAAATATATAGTTGGATATGCATTCCAGGAGCTTAAGGACTTCTGGGATGCATTTATTTTATGTAGCTTTAAGTTTATTCAAGAGTATAAAATAAATTGTGCAATTTGGGGAAAACTTGAACGTCTTGTTAATTTTACTATTTAAGCGTAAAAAGGTATACTGTATTTATAGCAGTGCTGGAATAAGTGTTAGAAATGAGTGTGATATATAGTGGAAAATTTAAATGAAATTTTACTAGAAGAGGTTAAAAGTTTTAGAAAACTCGGACATAAGTTTTTAAACGGTGAAGTAAGTAAGATGGATTTTAAGGGCGCTTCTGGAGGAATGGGAGTATATGCTCATAGAAGTGGTAAAGAGTTTATGATAAGATTTAGAATACCATCTGGAATAGCAAATAGAAAGGATTTAGAATTAATTTATGATTTTGCTAAAAGATACGAATTGAAGTGGATACATCTTACAACACGTCAATCAATTCAACTCCATGGAATTAATATAGATGAAGTTTGTGATTCTATGGAAGAAGGAATAAATAAAGGATTATATTCAAGAGGGTCAGGTGGAAATTTTCCTAGAAATGTTGCTATTTCTCCATTGTCAGGAGTTGATAAAGATGAAGCCTTTGATGTATCACCCTATGCCTTGGCAGTTGGCAATTACTTTCTAAATAAAGTATACATGTATAAACTTCCTAGAAAACTAAAGGTTGCCTTTTCAAATAATAGTAAAGACTTTCCACATGCAGGAGCTGTTGATTTAGGTTTCTTTGCAGTAAGAGAAGATGGCAAAGAATATTTTAAAGCGTATCTTGGAGGAGGTCTTGGTAGAAATTCAAGGGTTGGTATAGAATTTCCAGAACTTATAATACCAGAAGATGTTTTATATCATGTAGAAGCGATGACACAGCTTTTTATAAATGAAGGAGATTACAAAAACAAAAATAAAGCTCGTATAAGATATATAGTTGAAAGAATGGGAAAAGAAAAATTTATAGCATGTTATAAAAAGCATCTCGGGGAAGTTAAAGAATCTAATGAACTAAAAATTAGTGTTGAGGAAAAAGTATATGATAAGCTTGGAGTTAAAACTTTAGTAGAAAGTAAAAGATTGGTTGAGCAAAAGCAAAAAGGTCTGTATAGTGTCTATGTTCATCCAATAGGCGGTCAACTATCAATAGATGATTTTAAGCTCATTCTAGACGAAACGAAAAATATCCAAGCTTCAGAAATAAGACTTTCTATGGCAGAAGGACTTTACATTAGAAATTTGGATGGAAAAGAAGCTGAAAGAATGCTAGATATTACGGAGCATATTGGAGGAGAAAATAGATTAGAACAATCCATAGCTTGTATTGGAGTGCCTACCTGCCAAGTGGGTATTTTAGATAGTCAAAACGTGTTAAGAGAAATCATAACTTATTTTAGAGAAAGGAATTTTGTTGAAGATGTTCTTCCTAAATTATATATATCAGGATGCCCAAATTCCTGCAGTGCTCATGAAATAGGTGGAATAGGTTTTTGTGGAAAGAAGAAAAATGTTGATGGACAGATTAAGGAAGTATTTGAGGTGTATTTAGGAGGAAAACTTGGTATAGCTAAAGCAAGACTTGCTGATTATCATGGAGATATACTAAGAGAAAAGCTGCCAGAATTTTTATATAAAATTGCATTAGAAGTTAAAGAAAAAAATCAAGATTTTTATGAATGGATAGAGAGAAATCAATGTGATATGAAAAAAATACTATATAAATATAGAGTATAGCATCATTTTGAACTTTTGAGATTGTAAAATAAAGTGTGTAAGTTAGAAAAAAACTTACACACTTTACTTTACAATCTTCCTTGTCAGTATGGATTTATATTTATTGCTTAACCTTGAAGACCATTAGTTTGACGTTCCATATTTTCTATAACAATATCATGAATATCACCTAACGAAGCACAATATTCAAGTACCTTCCATGGAGTATTTGTATGAAAATGTATCTTTATCAGTTCCTCATCTCCAACTGCAATTAAACAATCGCCTTCGATGTTTTGAGTAATATATTCTCTAATCTCATTTTCTGAAAGATTCTTTCCAGCAATTAATAACTGTGTATCAAATTTATATTCAAGCATAATAATTCTCCTTTTCTATTGTAATATTAGTTAAATAAAATTCAACTAAAATGTTCCTTAGTTTATATATTTTATTATACATAATTTGTGAGTCATTAATCCAGTAAATGCTGATAAATTACTTTGGATTTTTATTGGAAAAATTGAAGACGGATTGAGGATGAAAATACATACAGACCATAGTATACTAGTAGCATAGAATAAAAAAAGCGGTTGAGAAGGTAATAACTTCTGGCTGCTTTTTTATTCTAGAGATAGACAAACTAAAATTTGAAAGAAAGAGTAGAGAGTAGAGTGAAGGATGATTTTTCTCTGCTATGCTTCGAAAAATCTAAAACTTATTGCGCTAAAGATGCTTAAAATATAGTGCTTGGCGCAGTTGACACTATTAAGTTCTAAGATTTACCTGAGAGAAGCGAAAGGCAAATCCACATTCACTCTACTCTCTACTCCTTACTCTCTACTCTTCTTCAAATTTCAGTTTGTCAGGATAACCCTGAAATTTGTAATTTTAAGTTTCAAAGTTATCTAAAAAAGGAAGGGGGTAGATAATTGATAGAACTAAATAATATTGATGAACTTATAGAAGGACTTGAAAATTCAGATGAAGATTTTGAGGAAAAGTTTGAAGATGAGTTATCTAAACTGGCTTATGAATTTCTAGAAAAACTGGTTGAAAGAACTTCAATTAGAAATGGAGAAGAAGTAAGAGAAAGCTGGATTATAGGTCCAATTGTAAGAGATGAAGAAGGCTGGCATATTCAAGTATATAATACCAGCAAATTGGCAAAGAGTATGGAATATGGCTATAGAACTACTGACGTTTCTCAAAATATTACGTTATTTGTACCTGGAAATCATATGATGAGAATAAGCCTTGAAGAATTTAATAACGACTTGAACTCAGAAGTAGTAACATGGCTTAAAAATTTTTGGAAGGGAGAGTTTGATGGCAACTTATAACGAGATTAGGAATGCATTTAAAACTTTAATAACTGAAAATTATAAGGATATACCAATATATGATGAAAGCATACAGCAGGGATTTAAAGAGCCTGCTTTTTTTATGCAGCTAATTCCTATAAATGGTCAGAAGGAGAATAAAAATTCAAAATCCAGACTTATTATGGTGGATATACAGTATTTTCCTAAGGATAATTCTCCTGAGGATGCTTTTGATACTGCGGATAATCTAGAGAATATATTTAAAACCTCCATTGATGTGAATGGCAGAAGCTTAAGAATTGATTATACGCAATATGAAACAGAATACGATGGCACTGGAATTGTGCTGCACTTTGAAGTGTTTATAAATTATTTTGAATTAATAAGAGAGGAACCTACTGGACAAACGGCTTCAGAGGTTATAGTGAAGGGAGTATAAAAAATGGAATTACCTAGTATTAATATAATTTTTAAAAACAAAGCCAATACGGCAATAGAACGTGGAGAAAGAGGAATTGTAGCCTTGGTTTTAAAGGATGCAGTACCTAGTACTAATCCATTTGTAGTAAAAAATGAAAATGATATTATAGATGGTCTTGCGGATGCTAACAAAGAACAGATTAAGCTTGCACTTATTGGAGGAGAAAATCCACCTAAAAAAGTAATAGTTTATGTAGTGCCAGCCGATGCGGCAGATTTTTCTACAGCACTTAACTATTTAGAAACAGTTAAATTTGATTATTTGGCAATACCAGATGTAGACAAAACCGATGCAATTGTAACCTGGATAAAGCAGTTAAGAGATGATAAAGACATAAAAGTAAAAGTAGTTCTTCCACACACGGCTGCAGATTATGAAGGAGTAATAAATTTTGACACTGATAACATAGCTGCTTTTGGAAAAACATATACGACGGCTAAATACTGTTCTAGAATAGCAGGCTTGCTTGCAGGAACACCATTAAAAATGTCTGCAACTTATTCTGTATTAAGTGAGGTAGAGGATGTTCCGCATTTAACAAAGGATGATGGAGATAAAGCAGTTTCGGAAGGTAAACTGATAATAATTAATGATGGTGAAAAGTGTAAAATAGGCAGAGCTGTAAATTCCCTTACAACTATTGATACAAATAAGGGAGAAGACTTTAAAAAGATTTTAATAGTAGATAAAAGTGATATGTGGCATGATGATGTAAAAAGAACTGTAGGCGATTTTTACTTAGGAAAATATCCTAATAATTATGATAACAAAATACTGCTTATATCTGCAATTCAAGCTTACAATGATCAGCTTGTTTTAGAAGGATTACTGGACGGCTCATTGGCTGACTATAACAAAGTATCAATTGATATAAGTGCTCAGGAAGATTATTTAAAATCAATAGGAGAAGACACCGGCAGCATGAAAGAGCAGCAAATTAAAGAAGCAAATACGAAAGATAAAGTTTTCTTAATGTCAAATTTAAAATGGACAGATGCAATGGAAGACTTTAACATTAACGTTATTATATAAGGAGGAATTTTATTATGGCATATGATTCACAAAAAACAATATCAGGTACAGAGGGCGAAGTTTGGATTGATGGAGATTATATAAGTGAGGTTACAGCACTTCAAGCCAAAGTAACCCTTACAAAAGAAGAAGTAAAAATGTGTAAGGCAAGAGGAAAGAAATACAAGGTAACAGGTTATGAAGGAAAGGGTACCCTTAAATTAAACAAAGTAAATTCTAGAATGCTTATAAAATTTGGAGATGCTATAAAAGCAGGACATACTATTACCTGCACTATAATATCCAAACTGGATGACCCAGATAGTGAGGGCACAGAAAGAATAGCAATAAAGGATGCAACCTTTGATGAGCTTCCATTAAGTGATTGGGAAGCAAAGAAGATGGTCACAGAAAGCATACCATTTACTTTTTCAGATTACGAAATATATGACACTGTTCCAGTGTTATAAGGATTAATAGAGGTTATGTAATAAATTGTGAACATTAAAACAGAGTAGAGAGTAGAGAGTAAAGAGTAGAGTGAAGGATGATTTATCTTCCTCTCGTCAGATAAATCTAAAATTATATAAAAACACAGTATTATGTTGAAATTGCATTAGCAATAAGTTTTAGATTTTCTGCAAAAGCAGAAAATCATCATTCACTCTACTCTCTACTCCTTACTCTCTACTCTGTATTTGCTTCGCAATATTTTTGGCGAAAAATTAATTAGTATTACAGTAGTCAATTTATTGTTACTACTATATTATACGGGAGGAATAAAAATGAGTAATAATGTTATGGATTTATTGTTAAAGGCAGATACAAGTAAAATAAAAAAACCGGTTAAGAAGGTTAAAATACAAAGCTTAAGTGAGAGTTTAGGAGAGGAAGTAGTATTTACAATAGAAGCACTTTCTATGAAGGAATACAGTGCAATTCAAGAAAGTTCTTATAGTCTTGTAAATAATGAACTAAGTGACATTGATGTAAACAAAATTCAAATACTTACTGTTCTAGAAGGAGTAAAGGAACCGAATTTAAAGGATAAACAGCTTTTAGAGCATTTTAATGCACATAGTCCTGTGGAATTAATTGAAAAAATGTTTGCTGGAAGACCAGGAGAAATAACAAATTTATATAATCACATAAACAGCTTATGTGGCTTTGACAAAGGTACAATTGAAGAAATAAAAAACTCATAAATTCTGACGGTGAAGTTAACTTAATGTACTATCTTTTTAAAACTAAAAGGATAAGCACACCGTCAGAATACTGGAATATGAAGTTGGGAGACAAGATTGTTTTAAGAGCATTTATTGAAAGAGAAATCTTGGATAAAAACAAAAAATGGCATGAAATTGAAAATAAAAAGATACCTGTTATGGAGGTAGAAGTGCTGTGATTTAAAAGAATGTTGATGAAAATTAATATTTATGAGAAAAGTCAATGCAAGGAGGTGAAAAAGTGGAAGATGATGATTTACAAGTTAATATGACCCTTAATACCGATGACTATATGGATAATATAAGGCAAGTTATCGACAAAACAAAGCAATTTAAGGGTATTTTAAATGAAACCATGAGAGTCATTGAAAGTCAGCGAAATATCAATTTATCAGTAAAAATAAGGGCAGATAGTAGAGAATTTATTGAGGAAACAAGTCTTATCAAAAATAATTTAGTACAGGTAGGTAGTAATAAAAAAATAAAAATAGAAGCTAAGGATATGGCAAAGACTAAGTTTTTAGATACAGTAAAGAGGATAAATGAGTTTTCTAAAAAGCCTAAGAAAATAGTTTTAGATGCAGTTTACAATACAAAGAAAAATGCGGATACGGTAAAAGATAATATTTCGAGGATAAATAATTCACCTGTAAGTAAAAAATTAAGGGGTAGCACAAAGTCTATAAATGATAACTTAAAAACTTCAGAAGTTGGTGAACAAGCAAAAAGCAGCCAGCATGGGGTGAAGAATTTAAAGGCTGCGGAGGGAAGTCCCAGCGAAAGTAGCTCTTTTGATTTTGAAAAAGTAATTAAGGATATTTCTAAATTAGTAGGAGATAAATCAAAATACAAAAAAATATTAGAACCAATTAGTAAGATAGCTGCGGACAAAGATAAAACTATAAATGACATTCAAAAGGTTGCAAGTTCCATAAAAAAAGGCAATATGGGGGAAGCTTTAAAGAATATAGATACTTTAAAAGTAGGAGGAAAAGGCTGGCAGGATGCATTAGAAAAGCTTAGCAAGTCTTCAAAAATAAAAGGTGCACCTAAAGAAGCGCTAAATACTATAATGCAGGTTGTGAAAAACAGTCAGTCAATGAAGGCTTCTGATAAAGATGCTGGTAAGGTTAAGGCTATAGTAGACAGCTTAAAAAATGGTGTGAAAGCTATTGGTATTAATATACCTGCTTTGAACAAGCTTGATGGTGCAAAATTAGGAAAAGATTTTGCAGAGCTTAAAAAGAACATAAAAGTAATTGAGCCTGTTTTAAAGAAACTAGAAAAAACTAAAGCTTTTAGCAAATTAAAAAAGCAATTAGATTCCTTAAATTCAGGTTCAGCTAAGAAAATAATTAATATGTTTAAAGAAATAGAAAAACATCCTAAAAAAATAGAACAAGCTTTTAAAAGGCTTGGAAAGGTTGTAACTCCATTCTCAAAAGCCATAAAGGAAGTTTCGACTTTAATGTCTAAGAAGTTCACGCTAGCATCGGTAATGAAGTCTGTACCTAAACTAGGCTCTGAGTTAAAAAAAGGTTTTAGTGAAGTTAAAAGTATAATTGATGATTTAGGTAAAAGATCTAAAACCGTTAAAAAATTCAGCGATGATGTTAAAGGTTTTATGGATTCTATAGGATCAGCACTAAAAAATAGACTACTTAAAATAGTTACAACCTCATCAACTGTAATTCAAAGTGCAGCTAGAGGTGTTTTTGCATTATTTCAAACTAATCCTATTGTTTTAGCAATAACTGCTATAGTAGCTGCTTGTGTACTTTTATATGAAGCCTGGAAACACAATTGGGGCGGAATAAGAGATAAGACCAAGGCAGTTGTTGATGAAATTAAAAAGATTTGGAAAGGGCTTACGGATTTTTTAGCTCATCCAATAAAAGCAAGTATAAACTTCTTTAAGGGGATTTTTGGAGGTAAAGCTGATGGCAGCCACGCCACAGGTCTTTCATATGTACCTTATAATGGATATGTAGCTGAGCTTCATGAAGGTGAAAGAGTATTAACGGCGCAGCAAAATAGAAGTATGGCAAATGGATCTGGAGGAGTGTCCATAGCTAAGCTTGCAGATACCATAGTAGTACGAGAGCAGGCAGATATAGACAGAATAGCAAATGCCTTAGCAAGAAAAATCAATGCAGCAGCACTTAATATGTGAGGAGGTGTGATATGGAGTTTTTACTAAAACAAAAGGAAGATAGTCTCTGGCTTCCAGTTCCGCCTTCAGAGTTTACTATACCAAGAGAGATAAATTCTTCAGCTTTTAATGTTGAAGGCTATGGAGAAATTAATTTTATAGGAAAAAGGAAGCTTCAAACTATAGGAATAAGCAGTTTTTTTCCGAAAGAGGCTTATTACTTTTGCCAGTATACCGATTTCCCTGAGCCTTATGATTGTGTTAATTTGATTTCAAAGTGGCAGGACAGCGGGGAGCCTATAAGGCTTATAATTTCAGAAACCACTATAAATATGGAATGCAGCATTGAAAGATTTGAATACGGCGAAAATGATGGAACTGGTGATGTTAATTTTCAGCTTGATTTAAAGGAGTATAGAAGAATAGAGGCAGCCTCTGAGGCAGTAGGCAAATGGGGTTACAGCTATGACAAGGTTTCCGTGGGTGCGGCAAATAGCATAATTAATACTGTAAGGCCAGTTACAAAAACGGTTCCTAAAACCTACACAGTGAAAAGTGGGGATACGCTTTGGGATATAGCTAAAAAATTTACAGGCAGCGGCATGAATTATGAAAGCATAGCTGATAAAAATGGCATAAAAAATCCAAATCAAATTTATGTTGGGCAGGTGCTTAATTTATGATACATGCATATAGTTTATACGACAGATGGCTTGTAACAGATATTACGGGTTATTTAAAGACAATTGAATGGAGTGGAGATTTGAGCCAATGTGCAAGAAAAATAGAAGGCACCTTGGCTTATTCTATATTTGATAAGAATCAGCCCCATGTTCAAATTGGACCAGGAACTTTAATTTGGCTTGTTGATGATGAAATAGGTGAATTCTTTAGGGGAATAGTCTTTGACAGAGAATTAAATTCCTCTGAGGAAGTCACCTTTACTGCATATGATTATCTTATATATTTTCTAAAATCCAAGGGAACCTATAACTTTCAAAATATGCTGCCGGAGGATATAGCTGAAAAGGTATGCTCTGATGCTGGAGTTGAAACCGGAAATATAGAAAACACAGGGGTTAAAGTGAGCTTTTTAAGCCAAAACGAAGCTTTTTACAACATAATAATGAAGGCATACACAAAAGTTAGCAAAGCATCAAATGGAAAGCTACAGTATTTTCCAAGGATAGTGGGTGAAAAGCTTGAGATTATAGAAAAAGGAAAGGTAGTTCCAAATTTTGAGCTTAGGCCAGATTTGAATATGAATAGCTGCGACTACAGTGACAACATAGAAGACATGATAAACAGAGTAAAGATATATGATGATAAAAATAATTACCTTGGAGTGGTGGAAGATGCAGAGCATATAACTGAATTTGGAGTTCTTCAGGATACTTATACCGTGGAGGAAGGAAAAAATCCAAATGCAGAAGCAAACCTTATGCTTAAAGGAGCTGAAACAGAAACAACTGTGGAGGCAATTGGAAATATGAACTGCATAACGGGCTTTGGGGTAAGGACAAAAATTTTTTATATGGATGTGCTTAGCGATGCCGTTTGGTATATAGATTCTGACAATCACACCTTTGATGTGGAAACAGGAAAACATACCATGGAGCTTGTTTTGCACAGCAGCAATTTGATGGATTTGCAGGAGGAGGAATAAAGTGAATATAGGAAATCCGTACAGTTTTTTAGTAAGTACCATAAGAAATCAAGGTTCAATAAATAGTTCAGAGGGAGTTCAGCTTGGAAAGGTCATAAGTGCTTCTCCTTTGACGGTTTCCATAGGAGATCTGCAGCTTACCCAAAATAATTTGCTTTTAGCTGATTATCTTAAAGAGGGATACCAAAGGACAATAGCTTTAAATGGTACAGAAAACTCTTATAACTTTAGAGGCGATATTGCAGTTAATGATACCCTGGCACTTATGAAAATAAACAGTTCAACTTTTCTTATACTATGCAAGGTGGTGCTGCCATGATATTTCCAAGCATAGCTTTTAAAACCTCGGAGGTGTCAGATGAACTTACCCTGCTTAAGGAATATGCCTGGGATTTTGATAAGGATGATTTTTTATTAAAGGATGGTAAATTTCAAATAGTTTCTGGAATAGAAGCTCTCAAAATATGGATATGGAAGGCACTTAAAACTGAAAGATATAGATACCCAGCATATTCCTTTGACTATGGAAGTGAAATTGATACTTTAACTGGAAAGGCTTATACAAAAGCCATTATGAAAAGTGAAATAGAAAGATATCTAAAGGAAGCACTTTTGATAAGTCCGTACATTAAAGCAGTAGGGAATATTTCAATAGATACGTCTGGCAGCAGCATCACTATAGAATTTAATGTGAGTTCAGTATACGGTGAGGTGAAAATGAATGTATAGTGAAGATGATAAAACAATTTTAAACAGAATGAAAAAAGGAGTCCCCTCTGATATAGATACGTCGGAGGGTTCTTTTATACACGATGCCTTGTCTCCAGTATCACAGGAAATAGCTAAACAGGAGATAAATTTAGATGAAATTTTAAAGAGAGCCTTTGCCATAACTGCTGCGGAAAATGGTTACAGTACTGAGCTTGACAACAGGTGCGCAGAGCAGGGAGTTATAAGAAAAAGTGGAACTTCCTCAACAGGACAAGTAACTTTTACAGGTTCAGAAAACACAGTTGTGCCAGAAGGTACTGTAGTTGAGACACTAGGAGGTCTTCAATACGAAACCACAGAGGCAGCAGTAATAAATGGCGGCTTTGCTTCAGTTAACATAGCCTCTACTCTAGTCGGAGATAAATACAATGTTCCAGCTAGTACTATAGTTCAGCTTCCAGTTCAGGTTATGGGAATTACAAAGGTTACAAATGCTAATCCAACTTCTGGAGGAACAGATGTAGAGGATGATGAAAGCTTTCTTAAAAGGTATTTAGCTAAGGTTCAAAATCCAGCTTCCTCTGGAAATGTATCTGACTATGTAGAGTGGGCAGAGTCCGTAAATGGTGTTGGAGGGGCAAAGGTTTTTCCTCTCTGGAATGGAAATGGAACCGTGAAGGTTTGTATAGTTGACAGCAATAAAGAACCGGCTTCTGAGACTTTGGTTGCAGCAGTTCAAAATTATATTGAAGGTGTAAGACCTATAGGAGCTGCAGTAACTTACAAAGCTGCTGAAGCTTTAAATATAGATGTGAGTGCAAAGGTTGTGCTTTCTAGTGGATATACTCTTCAAAGTGTTAAGGATAATTTTAGCGCTTCTTTAAATGCATATATAAAAGCCATTGCCTTTACAAACAGTTATATTTCAAATGCTAAGGTGGGAGACATTCTTTTAAATACTGCTGGAGTTTTGGATTATAGCGGCTTAACCCTTAATGGTTCAACTTCAAATGTTGGCTTTAAAGATGAAGAAATACCTGTTTTAGGCACTATAAGTTTGGGGGTGTAGGTTATGGCATATCCTCAAAATATGGATAATTTTACAAATAAACTAAACAAGCTTGATGACAACACTTATGTAATAGAAGAAACAGCAGCTTTAAAGGAGGGTGTATATGAAGGTGAGCTTCAGCATGACAATGTAAGCTTAACCTCTATAAATGTATATACAGGCTCCAAGCTTACAGGTACAAAGGTTAAAGATGTTATAGTTTCCACTCCAAGTGCAGCACCCTGGAAAAGAAATATTAAAATATTTTCAGAGGTAAGTCCTGTTTACATCACCTACGAAACTACAGGTGATACTGTGGAAGCTGATGACATAAACAAAGTTCAAGACGGCCTTGTGAATATAGAAAATGAAGTTGAAAGGTACAAAGGCGCTAATGATTTAAGAGTATCAAACATTGAAGGCAGCAAAGCAGAAAAAACTTATGTAGATATTGAACTTTTAACTAAGGCAGATAAGAGTGACACTTATACAAAGGAAGAAACAGATGGAAGAATTCAAAATATTATTGGAACAGCTCCTTCAAATTTGGATACCCTTCAGGAATTAGCAAAGGCATTAGACAATGATGCCAATTATGCAAGTACGGTTACGACAGAATTAGCTCAAAAGGTTGATAAGGTAACTGGTAAGCAGCTTAGCACCGAAGATTATACAACAGCTGAAAAAGCTAAACTTGCAGGGGTGCAGGATAATGCAAATAATTACGTTCATCCAACTTCGCATCCAGCAGCTATGATCACAGAGGATTCAACTCATAGGTGGACAACTGATGATGAAAAGACTTTGTGGAATACAGTTAGCAGTAAGGCAGACAGTAACCATACTCATGATGGTCGTTATTACACGGAAGCTGAAAGTAACAGTAAATTTGCAACCAAGGATGATTTAAATAAAGTTGGCGGTTTAGCTGGAGTGACCTGGAATTATCTCAAGGGGGTGAAGTAAGTGTATGGTACAGAACGTTATGGCACAAATGAGTACTCAGAAGAAATTAAAATACCAGATGAGGAGCTTAAGCCGTATAAACCAGATCTTTTAAAATACATTTCCCCATTTTTGAGAGAAGCCTCAGTATTTAAAAACTTAGATGAATCTGTGTCTTATGAACTTGGAGTTATAGCCTTTGAAGGAGAAGCCCTTTTAAAGGAATTCTTTGTGGATACAGCCACCTTTGGTCTTTCGTATTTTGAAAATGAATATGGAATTCCAACAGATTTAAATAAAACCTATGAAGATAGGCGTGAAATTATAAAAGCTAAGATGAGAGGCTCAGGAACAACCACCATTAGCATGATAAAAAATGTTTCAGAAGCTTTTTCTGGCGGAGAGGTAAATGTAATAGAGCATCCAGAAAATTATTCTTTTACCATCCAGTTTGTTGGAATCCTAGGCATCCCTAAAAACCTTGAAGCTTTTAAGGAAACCTTAGAAACTATAAAGCCAGCTCATTTGGCTTATGATTTTAAGTACACTTACACAGTTTGGAGTTTTCTTGAAGATAAAAAACTAACCTGGTCTCAAGCAAAAGGGAGCAGCTGGGACAAATTAAAAATTTATGATGATTAGGATAAACTAGATTAACATATAAAGGAGGAAAAAATTTATGCAAACAACAGCAAATTATGGTTTAAAGAAGCCAGAAGGAAATGATACCGTTGATATTGATGTGATTAATGGGAATATGGATACGATTGATGGACAACTAAAAAAGTTATCTAGTGCAATGGGTGATGATCCTGATTTTAAAACTACACTTTCAAATGCTATTTCTGTAAAAACTAATCAAACTGATTTTAGTAGTCATGTAAATGCACTTACAGTTCATGGCATTGGTGACCGCACTCAACTTAAAACATCAGCTAAAGATACAATAGTAAATGCTTTAAATGAATTAAAAACTGCAATTCCAAGTGTACCAGTGCAAAGTGTAAATGGTGAAACAGGAAGTGTAAGCTTAGGAGCTTCAGATATAATAGTTTCAGATTCATCAGGGCATTTTAGTTCCAATCCAAAGAATGTGGAGAATGTATTAGCAGAACTTTTTACGTCTGGCACTAATGGTAAAAATGATATATACAATGCTATTAGTGCCAAAGGTACAACACCAGCAAGTAAAAATTTTAGTGATTTAGTTAGTGCTATAGGTAATATAAGTACAGGAAAAAAGTTTGCTAGTGGTAATTTTAATACAGGAGAATTAGTATGGGATGGTCAGCATGTACTTCTTGAAATTTCATCATTATCATTCACACCATCGCTTGTTATTGTAGTTACTGCTTATCAATTTCAATGGAAAATCTTTCCGTTATATTTGTTGGGTAGTGGTGCATCCATTGGAGGAGTTATTGGTAGTGGAAATGAATATTATATGTTTGATACTGTTCAAATAGAAGCAGACCGTTTTTTAAACAATGGTTTTATCAAAGAAATAACAGGTAGTATAGGCGACACTCGTTCAAGTCTTTCTGCTGGAACTTGGACCGCGTTTGAATAGGAGATGATTTAAAATGAAAATAGGTAGAAAAATATACTATTTAAAGACTAATGGCAATATTTTAATTAGTACAGGAGAATGCCAAGGCGATGTAAGGGAAACATCTATAGATGAAGATTTTAAAATGTATATGGCATTAAAAGGATTAGAACAAAGTGCAGTTGGAGTTTTTCAATTAGAATATGGACAACTTGCCGATAAATTTAATGATTGTACTGGTTACTATATAGATATAACTAAAAATCCAATAGATGCAAATGCTATTGTATTTAGTTTTACCACTCCAGAGGCAACACTTGACCAAGTAAAACAGGCGAAGTATACAGAATTAAGCCAAGCCTGTCAAAATGCTATTACAGGTGGTTTTACTTCTACAGCATATCAAAATACAGCAAAAATGTATGACAGTACTTTAGAAGACCAAGCAAACATAACAGGAAATGCTCTTAGTGCAGTTTCTAAAATTTCTGGAGTAGCAGCATGTGCAAATGATAAGTTTTACTACCATGCAAGAAGTGAAGATTTTACAGAATGGACAGCAGAGGAATGTCTCCAATTAGCAAGAGACTTCAAAAGCTTTAAAGAGCAGCAGCTTATAAAAAATAAAGAGTTACAGGCATATGTTTCTACTTTAAATACTGTCGAAGATGTACAGAAAGTTACGTGGAATACAGTAATACCAAGTAACACAACTACAGCATAGGAGGTATTTATTTTGAAATATATAAAAAATAAAATAATTCATTTCTTAGTCTTTGGCAGCATCTACATGAATATAGAAATTTTGGCCAGAGCAGTAGGAAGAGAACTTGTAGGATATGAAGGGATAAAGCCATTATCGATTATGGGTTTTACAAGCTTATGGATGTTTCTTGTAGGCGGGTTATGTGGTGTGATCATAGGAGCGCTTAACGATCATCAAAAATATTGTAATTTAAAAATGTGGCAGCAGGTTTTAATTGGAGGTACCGTAATAACTTTAGCAGAGTTATTTTCAGGTATCTTTTTTAATATTTATTTAGGCTTATATCTATGGGATTACAGTGGCGATAAATTCAATTTCATGGGGCAAATAGAGCTTAAAAACTGCATATGGTGGTATGTACTTCCGACAATAATAATTTGGCTGGATGATGCCTTAAGTTGCTATTTCTACGAAGAGGAAAAGCCACCAAGCTTATTAAGTTACTTTAAGAAGCTAATAACTTTTAAATAGGAGGTGCTGTATGGGTGAAAACTGCAAAGACTGTGTACAAGTCGAAAACATAAAAGCAGATATAAAAGATATTTACGAAAGACTTCGAGAAGTTGAAAAGTTCTCTTCTAGCGGAGGCGAACAGATAAAGATGATTTTTAAAATGCTAAATGAAATCAAAGGAAGCCTTGATAAAATAGGCGATAAGCTTGAAAACATAGATAAAAATGCTGTAAATACCGCAAAAGTTGAAGAACTTGAAAAGGAAATAGAGGAAATAAGATTTAAGCCTGTAGAGGATTACTCAAAAACTAAAATAGCAGTTATAACTTCAGTATGCTCCAGTATAGTTGGAGCGATATTGGGGTTTGTTTTTTCAAAAATATAAGAAGGGAAGTATTGAAATGAAAGGAATAGATATAAGTAATTTAAATGAAACTGTAAATATAGCCAGCGTAAAAAGCGCTGGCTATGGCTTTATAATTTCTAAAATAACAGAGGGATGTACTTTTATAGACAAGTATGGAAGGCAAAACGTAGCTAATACAAAGTCTAATGGTCTTATTGCAGGAGCATATCATTTTGCTAGATTTATGGATAAGGATAGGGCAATTGAAGAAGCTGAATTTTTTAAAGCAAATTGCCCATCAAATGTTGATTTTGTGGTTTTAGATTTTGAGCAGCAGTGTCATGGTGATATGACTGATGCATGTCTGGCGTTTTTGGATATTATATCTTCAATAGCTCCAGCGTTAATATACTGTAATCCAAACTATATAAATTTATATTTAAATTTTCGTATAACAAAATATCCTTTATGGATAGCTCACTATGGGGTATCAAGTCCAAGTGTTCCTAAATGGGGAAGTTATGCAATATGGCAGTATTCAGAATATGGAAGTGTACCTGGTGTTAGTGGAAATGTGGATTTAAATGTTAGTGGACCTAATTTCAATTTTAAGCAAAATGAAAATTCAGCTGCTGTGCAAGAAAGTTCTGGTTCTATAACTTCACTACAAAGTGAGTTAAATAGTATGATAAATGCAAATCTTGTTGTAGATGGAATTAGTGGACTGGCAACAACAGCAGCAGTTGAAAACTTTCAAAATCTTATGGGACTTCAGGCTGATGGTATTGCAGGAGACAATACCTGGAATGCTATAAATCAAATAAGAAGTTATTTAGCAGATGGCGTTAATTATCCTCACTATGAGTATGCAACAAGATGGATACAATGGAGAGTTGGTACTGGAATAGATGGAATTTTTGGAAGTGGTACAGAAGCAAAGGTAAAAGAGTTTCAGCAAAAGGTTAATAGTGATCATGGCGAAAAGCTTTCAGTTGATGGGATAGTAGGTAAAGAAACTTGGAGATGTATGTTTGAATATTGATCCATAAGGTATACGTAAATGCGTGTACCTTTTTTTATTATAAAAATATAAAGGAAGAGGTAATGTAAAATGGTATCAAATAATATTTTAATGATAATCGCTACTATAGGAGCTACTTTTGGAGTTGTAGGAACAGTAATAGGTGCTATTCCTTATTTAACTAAGAAGGGCATAAATGTACAAAGCACCATTTCGAATGTAGATAAGGGACTTACTGCGTCAGATGGTGTACTAAGTGTCGCAAGCGAGTTATTACCAAGTAATCCTATAGTAAATGCTTTAAAAATAGTAGACAAGTACGCTCATGTAGGTGTTAATCAAGCAGAGCAGTTATATCTAACGTCTCAATTTCCTGTGGATCAGCGAAATGCAAAAGCCAAAGAAACAATATATGCAGCATTAACAGCAGCGAATATTGTAGTTACACCGGAAATAGAAAAAATAATTGATGGAGCTATCGAGACAGAAGTACTTGCATTAGGGCATAAGTTACCTACAGAAGCAGAAAAAGCAGCACAGTTTGAGAACATACAAAAGGAAAATAGTAAACTTGTACAAGAGAACCAAACCTTAAACGAAAAGCTTGCTAACATAGCAGCACAAACAAAATAATTTTAAGCCTAGGGTGTTATGCTCTAGGCTTTATTTTTTATTTACCATAAAACCCATGTTTTGTATTAATTATTGATATTTTGTTAACAATTTGTTACAATATAGGAAAATACATATTTTAGGGGGATCTTAAATGAATGATAACATGACAACATGTAAGACGTGTGGTAAAGAAATAGCCAAAGGCGTTAAAAAGTGTCCGCATTGTGGCAAAGACCAAAGAAACTTTTTTATGCAGCATAAGATTATATCAGTTATAGGAATTATAATTATATTGTGCATTGTAGGTAAAGCATTAGCTGGTAATGGAAGTAATACATCTTCTGATACTAAGAAAGAAGCAAGTACTGCTGTATCTTCTAAAAGTACAAAAACAGAAAGTAAACCTAAAGATGATAAAAAGTATAGTTATTCTAAATTTATGCAAATTACCATGGGAATGACTTATGACCAGGTTAAAGGCATTTTAGGTGAAGGGACAGAACAGTCTTCCACAGGTGATGGAGACACAAAAACTATAACTTATGCATGGAAGAATTATGACGGAACTAATATCTCAGTTGAAATACAGGGAGGAAAAGTAGTTAATAAAGCACAGGCTATGTTACAAAGTATGGACGCAAAGGTTACTATGGAAAAGTACAATAAGATTAATAATGGAATGACGTATGATCAAGTAAAAGCTGTATTAGGTGAAGGACAGCTTGTTTCTCAAACGGATTTATTGGGGACTAAGGGCGAAATATATGAGTGGATTAATGCTGGTGGTCCTAATATGAATGTAACTTTTCAAGATGGCAAAGTACAAGCAAAAACGCAAATGGAATTAAAGTAAATTAATTGTGATTAATGCTTCATTTTAGGCAATAGTATTGAGTTCTAAAGTGTACTAAAAACGTACTAGAATTTTTTCAAAACAACAAAAACATAATATTTTTTAAATAATATGTATAATAAAAACGCGTAGTATCAGCGTTTGACACTACGTGTTTATTTATATTGATAGAGTGGGAATAGGCCTGAGATAAGTAACACCAATGATTATACGTAGCTAGCACAATGATTTAGATATAAAAAAGTGTCTATGATTTACTTTTGAATGAAAGTATTTCATAGGCACTTTTTTTATAAATTGGCTAAAAGTTAGAAATAATAGACATATATATAAGTGACACTATAATAAAAATTGTATATTTTAGTGCTTTTGATTTATATTAACTAACTTTGATTAAGGTTTTAATATTTTTCATAGTTATACATATAAAAACGAGTTTAATATAAGATTTAATAATATTGAATATTAAATCAAAAAGCAATATAATTATAGCAGTAAAGTATATAAATTACAATTTTGATTAATGAGTTACTAGCTTATAATATATACCTTAATTTATATATTAAAAGATAGTATAATTGAAGGGGACGTAGGATTTGTCTAAAATTGAAATTGATATTAGCAGCATTAGAAGAAGTGATGAAGAGTTAAGGCAAAACAATTTTAAATTGTCAAGCATTTCTTGTGACATATTTCAATCTATGTGTAATGTTGATGCAAGCATACAAGCTAGAAGGAATATAGGACAAAGATTAAAAAATGCATATGATGAATCTATTAAAATAGCAAAGAAATTAGTTCAGTTAGAAAAGTTCATAAGTAGTTCCATGGATAGATATGAAAAAGCTGAAATAGAAGTAGAGAAGGAATCAGCAGAACTAAGAGTATTATGGGATTTAAGAATAAGAACTCTTACAGAGCTAAAAAGCATGGCAGAGATTTTGGGGACAAGTTCTGCCTATGTATCTGAAAATAGTAAGATGTTTTATGGCGGTGAAAAAGTTGGTGATGATGAGGAGTTAGATGAAGAGTCTGAAGAATTAAATGAAGCATTTTTATCAGCGGTAAATAAAAGTGATGGAGAATCTTCTGATGAATTAATAAAGGATATTGAAAAGCATAAAAAAAGTATTTTTGATACTTTTCATAATTTTGATAAGGAAGCAGAAGACTTAGTTGATGAACTTCCAAATAAATTAGAGATGGCATGGAAAGATATAAAGTATGTATTTAAGAGTGTTTGCGATAATCCAATTGATTTTATGGTTGGAGCGGGCGTTTCAATACCAGATAATTTAACTTACAAGGGTGTATTTGGATTAGATGGTAAACTAGAAACCATGGAATTTAATTTAGAAAGTAATAAGGATTATGAAGGATTAACAGCTATAAAAGCAGGCCAATCAGGTGGAGATATATTAACTGCACTGCTAGGAGGAACAATAACATCAGCAGGGTTTACAACTGATGCTGAAGGAGTGGTTCTCGCGGTACCAACAGCTGGAACAGTAACGGTGCCATTAGAGGCAGTAGGAGCAACAGAGGTAGCAGTAGGTGGTGAAATAACGACTAGATCATTAGCAGGACTTGGTGATGACTTAGATAGTACATTTCAGTTTGCGGATAAGGGCGAGGCTACTAAAATAAATAATATGAATGAGTTTTTCGAAACTTCTTTTGGAAGTAGTGTTAAAAATGATATTGTAAAAACCAAAAACAAATTTCAAGGTCAGCCGATATATGAAGTTACTAAAAAAGTTGATAATCAGTATTTAAAGAAGGGTGATAAAATATATTTAGACAATCTACATAAAGATCATCTAGAAGTTTTTGATAAGAAAGGAAACGCAAAAGCAGTTTTGAATTTAGATGGAACGTTGAATTATGAAAAGACAGAAAAAGTGTTAAGTGAAAAAAGAAAATTAAAAATTAATTAGGGGGATTTAAATGAAAATAAAATTTCAGGATACAATAAATGTGTTAAAAGAACTTAATGAATTTAAAAAAGAAATTGTATATTCGCAAGATGAATTAGAAGAGCAAAATGATAATATAGATGATATTGATGATATAGAAAAAAGATTTAAAATGACCATAGAATGCTTAAATAATATTGATAAAAATGATGAAAATGAGATAATGAAAAAATTAATAGATTTGCATTTAGTATATTCTGATTTTATTTGGCAATATGAACAAATGCATGAAATGATAAAAAAGATGATATCTAAATATAGAAAAGAGTAGTAAGAAACTTAAAACCAAAATAGAAAAAATTAATTATGATGATTTTTGTTATTAAAAAATGATATATAGTGTAATATGAATTTATTGCATTATATCATTTTTTCTTTTTTGGGTTACATAGTAAACTATAAATTATGGAATTTAATTTGGAGGTTTAAATAATGGAGTTGGAGCAATGGTTAAAAAAGCATGATATAAAAAAAATGGTTATGAAGAATCTAAAGTTTTATTTAGATGAGTATAAAAAGGACGATGAAGAAGATTTTAATGATTTTTTTAAAGATGTTGTTTTTGGAGATGTTAAATATGAATTCCATAGTGTAGCTTATGTGATAAACTCATGGCATATGGATGGAGAGGATGAGCGTAAGTATATATCTGCCAAAGTAAGATTGGAATATGAAGAAACAACGTTTGCAGAGTATGAAGCTATTTATGACTTAGATGGAAAAGGAGAAGATGATTATTTAAGATTGGTTTGAGTATAGCTATACATTATCAGATCTGTGTTAAGCATATTATATTTTAAAACTATAAATCTATATATTATTTAAAGCCTAGAATTAATTAGGCTTTATTTTTTTACATTCTTTTATGTAGATATTTATTTTATATAATTTTAGCCAATCAATTGCATTATCACGGTTTATAAAGAATAAAATATAGCAATAATATAGGTATAATCAGCTCACAATACGCAAAGCCTAGTTATAATTAAGGCATCTATTGTAAATTGAAAAAGTATAGAGGTGCAATTTATGATTGTAAAAGGGATATTGAAAAACATAGATTATGGAGCTTTCGGTAGAAACATTAATGGAATAGAGGTTTTGGCTGAGGAAATAGGCGATGAATATTATATTTTAGAAGTGGTTCACAAGGAAGAGGAAGAAAAATTCTTAAATATATTCTATAATATAATGAAGGAACAGTTTAAAGTAGATTACCCCTTTGAAGAATTTAAAGAAATATGGGGTGATGGATATTTTACTGTAGATAAATCTCAGCTTGAAATAAAGGAAAGACAATAGAACTTTAGGATGGTGAAACCAATGGAAAAAAATAAAATACCTAATCATATATATCAAATGTCAACTATAAATGCACTGGTATCAGGTTTGTATGATGGTTATATATCTCTTGATAAACTTTTAAAAAAAGGTGATGTTGGTATAGGAACCTTTAAAGATTTAGATGGAGAGCTTACTCTTTTAAATGGAACATTTTATAGGACAAGACCTGATGGTACGGTATATACTTGTGATAAAAATGAATCAATTCCATTTGCAGTGGTAACGGAATTTAAGAATTATAGCAATTTTGAAATGAAGGGCTGCAGTTCATATGAAAAAATAAAAGAGAAACTGGACAGCAAAATTGAAAGTAAAAATATTTTTTATGCTTTTAAAATAGAAGGAACCTTTGAATATGTAAAAACGAGAACCGTTGTAAAGCAAAAAAAGCCATATAGGCCAATGGCAGAAGTGGTTAAGGATCAACCTATATTTGAGTATAAAAATACAAAAGGGTACATAATAGGCTTTAGATGCCCGGATTATGTTGAAGGACTTAATGTGCCTGGTTATCATTTTCATTTTATAAGTGAAGATAGAAAATTTGGAGGACATGTTATTGAGTGCTCTGTAAAAAAAGCAAGTGTATGCTTTCAAGATTGCTTTTGTTTTAGAATGGAACTTCCAGAGAATGAAAGCTTTTATAACATGGATATTGAGGACAGAAGTGCTGAAATACATGAGGTGGAAAACTAGGAAAAGTATAGAAGAGTTAAGTTCGCTCACAGAAAATTTAAATTACATGTAAGCTTTAAATTTTAGATATATTTTATAAAATAGAAAGAAATTTTTTATTCTTTCTATTTTTTTTTATTAATTTTTAATTTATTGTTAACATTGTTTTAATTAAATCGTCAATTTACAAACACATTAACGCAGTAAGATGTTCATGCATAAAAATTTATAAATTAATTTAGTGCTTTTATAGTTTAAGTATAATGAAAGTAGGGGAGGCTTTCTATGTTCAGTAATGATCTTGTAAAAATTGAGTTTGTTCAAGATAAAAATGGTTATATAATTATGGATAAAAATAAGATGATTATTGGGAAAATAGAAATCGTAGAATATTCTCAAAAAAATAAAAGCTGTACTTTTAGATTACATTTTTATATAAAAGAAGATATCTATGAATATACTACATATATTATTAAAAATTTTATAGACATGCTGTTTGATACTGCAAATTTATTTAAAATTAATATATTAGTTGGAGAAGGAGTGAATATTCAAGCTTTTGTTGATTTGAATTTTCATATGGAAGGAATACTAACAAATAATAGTCTAATTGGCGATAGGCATGGAAATGAGATATTATTAGGGATAGATTATGATATATATAGAAATTTAAAGAGGGTAACCGCACTTAAGTTAAAAGGAGAAAATATATGTCTTAAAATCTTAACGGTTAATGATGCAGACAAAGTATTAAAATATTATAAAAACAATAAGGATTATTTGAGAGAATTTGAAGAAGTAAAGGATGAAGGCTTTTACACTTTAAAAAGACAAATGATAATTATAAGACATCAGTATATTCAATTTTTAAATGGAAACCTTGCGTACTTTGGTATATTTAAAGCTGGAAATTTAATTGGAGTTATTAATTTATATAATATCCTTGGAGGAATGTTTAAGGATGGAACTATTGGATATTCTATTGATGAAAAGGAGCAGGGAAAAGGTTATATGAAGGAGGCTGTTAAGCTTGTAAGCAGCTATGCCTTTAATATATTAAAACTTCATAGATTACAAGCAGCCACTTTAGCTTATAATGTAAAATCTAAAGCTGTATTAAAAGCTTGTGGTTTTAAAGAAATTGGAGTAAGTGAGAAATATTTATTTATTAATGGAGAGTGGCAGGATCAATGTATTTTTTATAAATTAAATGATTGATATGAAAAGCTGATTTCTAATTAAAATAAAAGTGCGAATATTAATCGCACTTTTTATAATGGTTTAGTTTCTTTCCATAGCTTCAAGGTATTCGTCATAAGACATTTTCTTATCAATTATTCCACTGTCAGTTATTTCTATAATTCTATCAGCAATAGTTTGAATAAACTGATGGTCGTGTGAAGTGAAAAGAAGATTTCCCTTGTAGTCACAAAGACCGTTGTTTAATGCTGTTATAGACTCTAGGTCAAGGTGGTTTGTAGGCTGGTCAAAAATAAGAACATTTGCACTGCTAAGCATCATTTTTGCAAGCATGCATCTTACTTTTTCTCCTCCAGATAGTACACTTGCCTCTTTTAAAGCTTCTTCACCAGAGAATAACATTCTTCCAAGAAAACCTCTCAAATAAGTTTCAGATTTTTCATCTGAATACTGACGAAGCCAATCAACAAGGCTTAAATTAACATTGTTAAAGAATTCTGAGTTATCCTTAGGAAAGTAAGCGGTGGTAATGGTGATTCCCCATTTAAAGCTTCCGCTGTCTGGTTCCATTTCTCCGCTTAATATTTTAAACAGTGTAGTTATTGCAATTTCGTTATCACCAACAAAGGCAATTTTATCGCCCTTCGAAGCTATGAAACTTACATTATCAAGAACCTTTACTCCATCTATTGTTTTGCTTATGCTATCAACGGTGAGTATGTCATTTCCTGCTTCTCTTTCTGGTTTGAAGCCAACAAAAGGATATTTTCTGCTGGAAGGCTGTATATCTTCAAGAGAAATTTTATCAAGCATCTTTTTACGTGAAGTTGCCTGCTTAGACTTTGAAGCATTAGCACTAAAACGCGCGATAAAGTCCTGAAGCTCTTTTATTTTTTCTTCCTTCTTTTTGTTTTGATCCTTTGCCATTTGAAGTGCTAATTGGCTTGATTCATACCAGAAATCATAGTTTCCAACGTATAATTTTATCTTTCCAAAATCAACATCAGCCATAGTAGTACAAACTTTGTTTAAAAAGTGTCTATCATGGGATACAACAATTACTGTACCTTCAAAATTTATTAAAAATTCTTCAAGCCAGTTTATTGATTTTATGTCAAGATGGTTTGTAGGCTCGTCTAAAAGTAATATTCCAGGATTTCCGAAAAGAGCCTGTGCAAGAAGTACCTTTACCTTTTCAGAACCTGTAAGTTCAGACATTTTTTTTGCATGATAAGAGGTATCTATACCAAGCCCTTGAAGTAAAGTAGCTGCTTCTGCTTCGGCTTCCCAACCGTTTAGCTCTGCAAATTCACCTTCAAGCTGAGAGGCTTTTATTCCATCCTCATCATTAAAATCTGGTTTTGCATATAGAGCATCTTTTTCTTTCATTATAGTATAAAGTCTTTCATTTCCCATGATTACTGTTTCTAAAACTTCATAATCATCATACTGAAAGTGATCCTGTTTTAAAACGGACATTCTAGTGTTTGGAGGTATAATAACTTCACCTGTATTTGGTTCTATTTCGCCAGATAAAATTTTTAAAAATGTACTTTTTCCAGCTCCATTTGCACCTATAACACCATAGCAGTTTCCAGGTGTGAATTTTAAATTTACATCTTCAAAAAGCTTTCTATCGCCATATCTTAAACTTACGTTATTTACAGTTATCAAAGCGTATTTTCCTTTCTATTTTAAATTATTGTGTTATGCTTATTTAAAGCATAGTTTCTTGTATCGATAAAAATTTACAGTTACATAAAATTATATCATAAAAATTTCAGAAATACACCTTGAACTTTTTCCTAATAATAATAAAGTTTATCTTTATATTTTTCTCCTAAATAATATAGCTTATAAGGAAGTTTTTTAGCATTTTCCCATTTTGAAGTTGATACAACTTTCCCATCTTTTTTAATCCAATTTATTATAGCTGAGTTTTTATTGTTTTTTGTTCCAAGTTTGTTATTTTGCAAAGGAAGTATGGCATATTTAACTTTTCCAGAAAGAACATCTTTTTTAAAAGCAGCAAGAGAAATAATCTTGTCATTACCGCTGAAGCCTCCAAAGACCATTACAGGTTTGCTAGTTTCTAGTATTAGGCTTGAAGCATAAGTATTGGCAGAGGGGACTGCTGCAAGGTATTTTTCCTTTGACTGAGTTTTCTCTAGATAATTTGCTAGCTTAGAATTAACTAGAGGTTTACTTCTGAAAGGATGAGAATTATGTGAAAGCTCAAGACCAGCAGAAGGACTTGAAGAATTCATATTTAAAAATATTGGAGAACAAGACCAAATAAAAGGAGCAGTTAAAATTCCTATAAAGGCTAAGGAGGCAAAGTATTTTTTTTGCTTTTCATCAAAATCTTTAACCATGAGAAGAGAAGAAAATACAAAACAAATCGAACCTATAAACACTATGATAGGTAGATAGGCTTTTGACTTTGCATGATTATAGTACAAAATGGACATTTCAGTTGCAGCTGTTATAACTATGGAAGTTGGTAAAAGCAAAGCTTTTTTGCCTTTTGCTGTAAAAAGATTCCACATATCAATTACACCTATTCCGGTTAAGGCTGCAATTGGTGGTGCCATTGTTGTTAAATAATAAGTATGGAAAGAGCCTCTTGTAAAGCTGAAAAACACGAATTCTGTTAAGAACCAGATAAAAAATAACATTAAGATTGTTTTTCTTTCATTATCCATAGAGATCGTCAGCTTTTCCTTTATGGCGGCAGCTAAAAATCCCAGTACTGCCATAGGAATAAGAAAGCCTATTTGATCTGAAATATAATTTTCCCCTATAAGCCTTGTTAGCCCAGGTGCAGCTTCGTTACCTAAACCAGAAGAAAAGTTTTTATTTGAGTAATCTACTTTTTTAGGTTGTTTTATTGTAGGATTTTTTAATATATTTGTGAGCTTTACTCTATCTAAGCCATTATGACCAAGAATAAGCTCTGTAACAGTGTTGTTTGTGCTGCTGCCAATAAATGGTCTATTTGCTGCTGGTACGGCATCTACAGCTATGGCCCAGGATAAGGATACTACAATCAATGCACAGGTTGCGCAGCATAGGTTCAATATTTTCTTTTTCAAGGTTAAAGATGAAATGAGAAAATAACTTAGGTATAAAGCGGGAAGTATTAAGTATGCTTCTGACATTTTTACGTTAAAGCCTATGCCAATAAAGACAAAGCTGATTATAAGAAAGCTTAACTTTTGAGTTTTGACTGATTTTACAAAGAATAGTACTGAAAGGAGTAAACATAAAACAAGGTCATTATCAATGGTATTATTTCTGCTTGCAGCTACAAAGATTGGGGTTACTGAAAGGCAAAGGGCAGCTACTAAAGCTTTTTTTTCTTCGAAGGTATTTTTGACGATATGATATATTAAAAAAACAGAAAGTACTCCACAGAGGGCTTGAGGAAGTATTATACTAAAGCCACTGAAGCCTAAAATTTTTGAGCTTATTGCCTGAAGCCAAAATCCAACAGGTGGTTTATCAATAGTCACAAAGCCAGAAGGGTCAAAGGACACAAAAAAGAAATTTTTTAAATTCATAAGCATGCTCTTTACACCAGCAGCATAGTAGGTATTACCATAACCTTCAATACCTAGATTTGCAAAGTTTAATATAAATGATAACATCAAAATTAAGTATAAGTATATTCTTTCTTTAGACATATTAAAGCTTTTTTTCAATTTTAATCCTCCCTTTAATCAGAATAAAGCGTAAAAAATATATAATTGCAATTTATAGATACTAAATATATTTTATATATAATTTATGGCAACTCAATAGAAATTTTGTTAATAATTTGTATATTAATTATATATAAAAAATTAGAGCCTATCACACTAATAATATTTTTTACTTAGTGTGGCAGACCCTTTTTTATTTAATTAATGAATTTCAAAAATAAATTTCTGACCCAATTTTTTTTCAGCCTTAATAAAAACTGCAGCTGCTTTATCTGCATAATCACCTAGTGTAATTTTACTGCTATTAAAGTTATTCCAAATAATTTTTAATGGTAGTGCAATTTCACCTGTAAGGCAATCCCAAAGAGCATCTAAATTATTACCATAATATTGCGGTAAGCCCATTTTTGATTTTAAGAGTCTGTGAAAAGTTTCTTTGTTTTCAAAAGCAGTTCCATCTATAACAATTGTTTTCATTTATTATTCGCCTCTAGCTATAGTATTAATAATATCTTGTAAAAGTTTCATAATGATCTGTTGTTCCATAAATTAGCCCATCATTGGAATAGACCAATCTATCACTTCCTCTATGTCCACCATGATAATTAATATCGCATTCGTACCATACTCTGCCATCAGCATCAGGTAAGCTTCCTTCTGAATTAGTGAATATATCTCCTCCAATGCTTTTTCCTGGTGCATAATCCCACAAATTTTCACCTGGTTCCCATCCTAATTCTTCAGCTTCTTCTTTAGTAATAAAGTTATTTGGCAAGGTGCCATATTTGTGTATATAGTTTGCGACTCCTTGAAAAGTAGTAATTGCATAGCTATAGTTATACTTATTTAATGATGTGGTAACACTTTTGGCATTTACTAAGCTTCCAGAAAATCCTAAGCTAAAGCATAAAATTAAGGATAAATAAATAAAAATACTAGAAAATTTTTTTTTCATTATAAACCCTCCTGATCAATTAAATATAAATAAATTATATACATCTTTTCAATTATAATCCAACATGTTTATGTTAACTGCAGGTTAATTTTAAATTATTTTATAGACATATAATTTGTATAATGAAAGGCTAATATTTATTAATTAAAGAATTTTTATGTTAGCTTAACATTTATGAAAAAGGTAAATCATCACAAAATTTTGCTTTTATGATACAATAAGCATAAGTGACAAAACTATATATGGAAAGGTTGTTTAAATTAAAATGGGAAAGACATTAGTTTTAGCTGAAAAACCAAGTGTAGGAAGATCTCTTGCCAAGGTTTTAAGAGCTAATATAAATAAAAGAAGCTATTTAGAAGGAGATAAGTATATAGTAACCTGGGCACTTGGACATTTGGTTACCTTAGCAGATCCAGAAGCCTATGGAGAACAGTATAAAAGCTGGAGCATGGAAACACTACCTATGCTTCCAAATAGAATGAAGTTAAATGTAATACCAAAAACCTCAAAGCAGTTTTCAGAGGTTAAAAAGGTTATGATGAGAAAAGACGTAGATGAACTTGTAATAGCAACAGATGCTGGAAGAGAAGGAGAGCTTGTTGCAAGGTGGATAATTGAAAAGGCAGGTTTTAGAAAACCAATAAAACGTTTATGGATTTCCTCTCAAACTGATAAGGCTATAAAAGAGGGCTTTGCAAAATTAAAGCCAGGGAAAGAATATGATAATTTATACATGGCAGCACAGTGTAGAGCAGAAGCGGATTGGTATGTAGGTTTAAATGTAACAAGAGCTTTAACCTGTAAGTATAATGCTCAGCTTTCAGCAGGAAGAGTACAAACTCCAACGCTTGCAATGATAGTTCAAAGGGAAGAGGAAATAAAGAACTTTAAGCCAAGAGATTACTACAATATTGCAGCAAAGGCTAATGGCTATACAATGCACTGGCAGAACAAAAATGGAAGCTTTAATACCTTTAATGAAGAAGAGGCAAAAGCCGTAGTTTCTAAAGTGAGAGGGCAAAAGGGAAAAATTGTAGAGGTTAGTCAAAGTGATAAGAAAAAGTATTCACCTGCACTTTATGATTTAACTGAGCTTCAAAGGGATGCAAATAGATTTTTTGGATTTTCTGCAAAGCAAACATTGTCTATAATGCAGAGATTGTATGAAAATTATAAGTTTTTAACTTATCCAAGAACGGATTCAAGATATATTTCTCAGGATATCGTGCCAACGCTTCCAGATAGGCTTAAAGCTATATCTGTTGGCAAGTACAGTAAGTTTGCTGGGGAAGTATTAAAGGGAAGGATAAAAGCAAATAAAAGCTTTGTGGATGATAGCAAGGTATCTGATCATCATGCTATAATTCCAACAGAGGAAAAGGTTTCTCTTTCACTTTTAAGCAGCGAGGAAATGAAGATATATGATTTAGTTGTAAAAAGATTTTTAAGCATTATGCTTCCATCTTTTGAGTATATTCAAACAACTATAAAGGCAGAGGTAAATGGAGAAATCTTTACGGCCTCAGGAAAAGTAGTTAAATCCAAAGGTTGGAAGGCGGTATATGATAAGGAAGAGGATTTTGACGACAAGAGCGAAGGGGAGTTAAAGGACCAAATACTTCCTAAGGTTGTTAAGGGGGAAGAAGTTGCTTTTTCTGTAGTTAATATGAGTAATCAAAAGACAAAACCGCCAGCAAGATTTACAGAGGCTGCACTTCTTTCTGCTATGGAAAATCCTCAAAAATATGTTCAAATGGATAAAGTAAGCTCGAAAACGCTTGGAGAAACAGGAGGCCTTGGAACAGTTGCTACAAGAGCAGATATAATAGAAAAGCTCTATAATACCTTTTATGTAGAGAAAAACGGAAAAGAAATGATTCCAACTTCAAAGGGAAAACAGGTAGTAGAACTTGTACCGCAGGATTTAAAATCTCCTCTTTTAACTGCAAAGTGGGAAAAGGATTTGGAGTCTATAAGCAAGGGAAGGTTAAGCGGAAAAAACTTTGTTGATGGCATGAAAAGCTATGCTTCAAAACTTGTAGATGATGTCAAAAGTAGCAAGGACAAATTTAAATATGACAATATTACAGGTAAAAAATGTCCACAATGCGGTAAGTATATGCTTGAGGTGAAGGGCAAAAATGGTAAAATGCTTGTATGCCAGGATAGAGAATGTGGCTATAGAGAAAATTTAAGCAGATTTACTAATGTAAGATGCCCAGAATGTCATAAAAAGCTTGAACTTAGGGGCGAAGGGGAAGGAAAAATATATGTTTGTACAACATGCAGCTTTAGAGAAAAGTATTCTTCCTTCCAAAAAAGATTTAAGGAAAATAACAATAAATTAAATAAAAAAGAAGTATCAAATTATATGAAGAAGATGAAAAAGGAAGCTGAAGCTCCAATGAACAATCCGTTTGGAGATTTAGCAGCAATGTTTAAAAATAATAAATAAAAATATGTATTTTATCTCTGATTTTGCGGAGTAACAATATTTAAGGTTACTTCGCAATTTTTTTATAATTAATTAATGTTTCTAAGGAGATTCTAAGTTAATTCTAAGCTAATTTTAAGCTTTCTTCTTTATAATAAAATCTATAGCGCATGTTTCGAGAATTATTCATTAGATTGGAGGGCATAAATTGCTAAAAAAAGAATTTGCGAGAAAAAAGTATGAAAAAACATTCTTTGCTCTAGGCACAATAAATACAATAACTGCTTTTGGTATGAAGGGTGAAGAAGCTGTTAATAATGCCTATGAAAGAGTTCTTGAAATTGATTATAGAATGTCAGCCTTTAAAGAAAATAGCGATATTATGAAGATGAATTGTAGTGCTGGAATACAAAAGCAACAAATTAATGCTGATACCTCTGAGGTGTTAAGAAAAGCATTAAAATTTTCAAAAGCTTCGAGGGGAGCCTTTGATATAACGGTGTGTCCATTGACTGCTCTTTGGAAGTCTGGAATAAAAAGAAATCTTATACCGGATAAAGAGGATATTAATAAAAGGTTGAAACTAGTAAATTATGAGGATTTAATTTTAAATGATAAAGATAATTCAGCATATTTAAAAAGTAAAGGACAGGCTGTTGATTTAGGTGGTATTGCAAAGGGCTATGCAGCTGATGAGGTTAAAGGAATTTTCAAGAAGCACGGAATTAAAGATGCACTAATTAATTTAGGAGGAAACATTTTAACTATGGGACATAATTCATCAGGGTCAGCTTGGCGTATAGGCATTCAAGATCCTCTTTCTTCTAGAGGAAATTATGTTGGTACAGTAACAGTTAAGGATAAAACAATTGTAACCTCTGGCAGCAATGAACAGTTTTTTATTAAGGATGGAGTTAGGTATCATCATATTATAGATCCTCGTACTGGATATCCAGCAAAAAACGGGCTTCTAAGTGTAACTGTCATATGTGAAGCTTCAATTGATGCAGATGCTGTTACAACTGCTCTTTTTATACAGGATATTAATGAAGCAATCCCTTTATTAAAAAGCATAAGAGCAGAGGCTATATTTATTATGGAAAATAAAGATATTTTTGTTACAGAAGGTTTAAGACATAACTTTGAAAGGGGCTAAAAATTATGAAAAAGAGTAAAATTTCAATAATACAGGTTTCAAGAATTTTGATTCAAATATTATTTTTTATATGGTTACCATCACTATATATAAATACATTTCATGGCATAAAAGATATTTACAGTGCTGTAGTTTTCCAGAATATTTCACTGACTCAGCTTATTCCTCAATTAGTTGAGGTATTTGCTATTATTCCACTTACAATCATAGCAGGAAGATTTTTTTGCGGCTGGATGTGTGCTTATGGAGCTTTTGGGGATTTTGTTTATAAAATATCACATAAGATATTTAAAATAGATTTTAGGTTAAATGAAGACACAGATAGGGTACTAAAATACTTTAAATATGTAGTTTTAGTATTTTTAATTTTTGTAGTATGTACTTTTAAAATTAATGCTTTTAGTACCTTTAGCCCTTGGGATGCTTTTGGAGTAATAGTATCTGTAGGAAAAGTTCCGGATTTTTCTTATGCAGCTGCAAATTTAACAGTAGGATTTATATTATTTATTCTTATTACTATTGCTTCTGTTTTTGTTGAACGCTTTTTCTGCCGATATCTCTGCCCGCTTGGAGCCGTATTTGTTATTATATCAAAATTAAGAATTGTAAAAGTAAAAAAAGAAAGAGCAAAATGTGGAAAATGCAGAATATGTACAAATAATTGTGCTATGGGTATACCACTTTATAAGTATGATGTTGTAAAGAGTGGTGAATGTATAAATTGTATGCAGTGTGTTACTTCATGTCCTAGGAGTAATGTAACCTTGACAGTATCAGAAAAGGATGTGCGTCCTCTTATTGCAGGAGCAGCGGCCGCATCTGTTATGACAGGGTTATATTATGTAGGTAAATTAGGGGTAAGTGCGGCAGGTCTAAATACTGCACAAGTACAAACACAAGAAACTCAAAGTGCCAAGGGTTCTTATAAGGATGGAACTTATGAAGGTTCAGGTACAGGCTTTAGGGGAGGTACAACAAAGGTTTCTGTAGTTGTTAAAAATGGTAAGATAACAGATATTACTACTGTTTCTAATGAAGATACTTCGGAGTTTTATGATAGAGCATTTACTACAGTTTCTCAGGAAATTATAACTAACCAGAGTTCAAATGTAGACGGGGTTTCAGGGGCCACCTTCAGCAGCAGAGGAATAATGGAAGCTGTTCAGAGTGCACTCAGTAAAGCCGTATAAGTTTTAAGCTAAATATAAAAATAAGCTACCTATGTTCAATTTTTGGATATAGGCAGCTTATTTTTGTTAGTTAGTTGTCAGTGTATAGCCTGTTGAACTATCTGAATTTACCTTAATATAATAAACTCCTTTGTCCAATGTTTTTGAAATATGCCTTATTGATTTATTGGAATAATGAGGATCACCATAACTATCTGCTGATATATAATTATCATTATCGCCATTCTCAGCATATAAGTACAAGTTTATGTTATTGCCATTTTCACCATTGAGATTTATATTTAAATCTTTAGTTTGATCTATAGTTATCTTATACCAATCCGATTTATCTTGAGAAGTATCATCTTTAAAATAACCTATGTGTCCGGTTTTTGTGTCATTGGAATTAATGGTTAAAGCTTTCATATATGAATCATTATTTTCAATGTCATTTTGCAGTGAGTCTTCTGTGAAAGTAGATTTAAGTGAATACATTTCTGGATTATCACTTGTAATTTTAATATAATAAGTTCCGGCTGCTAGATACTTATCAATGCTTCTTATAGATTTATTTTCATAATGTGGATCACCATAAGAATCCGCTGCAATATAGCTGTCATTGTCTCCGTTTTTGCAGTATAGGTATAAATTTATATTATCTCCAGTGTTATTAGATAAATTAAAATTAGCCTCACCATCTTTAGTTAAAGTGAATTTATAATAATCTGCTGAATCCTTTGAAGAATCTTCGTTCATATAGCCTATGTGACCAGTTGTTTCATTATTTAGATTAAGATCTTGTGCATTTAAATAGCTGTTGTTTGTTTCAATATCGTTATTAGAAGCTTCATAATTGTAAGCTAGGGTAATTGAATAATTTAGAGTGTCGCTAGAATTCAATTTTATATAGTAGGTTCCAGCAGCTAACCCTTCAGTAACACTTCTTACAGACTTGTTTGAGTAATGTGGATCACCATAAGAATCGGCAGCAATGTAATTATCATTGTCTCCATTTTTATCATATAAGTAAAGATTAATATTATTAGTATCTGTTGTGTTTTTGGCAGAAATAGTGACGCTAGCATCTTTAGGAACAACAAACTTATACCAATCAGCACTGTCATTTTTGCCATCGAGACTTCCGTTTAGTTTGTCTCCTAAGGTTACAGTGCTAGCTGAGCTGTAGCTGTCATTATTTGAACTGTCAATATTCTTATAAGCATCTTCAGTTGTAAAACTCATACTGTATTTACTTCCGTTACTTAAAAATATTTTTAAGGTATATTTTGAATTTGGGGCATAAGAACTTGTTGGTTTTACAGATATTGTGTTTTTGCCAGATACAGCTATGCTTACAGGAACGAAGTCTGAATCCTGTTGAACTAGTATGCCTTCAATTTTATCTGTACTAATATCCGTTGAGAAGGTTATTGTCCAAATTTTGTCTAGTTTTACATTGTTTTTTGATGGAAGTTCAATAAATGAAGAAGGCGATGCCATTAAAGTTTTACTAGTTGATTTGCTAAACTGAAGTGTTTGGGCTGCAGAAGCAGAATTAGTTGAAGTTAATAATAAAGCCGCTGAAATAATACAACTTAATGCTAATTTTTTCATTTGTTTTCCCCCTTTAGGTTTTTAAATTAATTTTAGCATAATCGCCTTAATGTAACAATAAATTCTAAAAAAGTGTGTAGTAAAATGATGAATGATATACAATAATATATAAGGGAAGATTTATATTTCAAAATGCGCAGTTAATATAAAGACAATGTTAGGGATAAAATGAAACAGCAAAGTGATCATTCTAGTAATGAGTGATCATATATTTGGCTTAAATTAAGATATAAAAATAATAAATATGCTTAGTTTTATGTAATTTTCAGACTGATACTTTGTTGATACCATATCTTTTAGCATAGCTTTGGCGCTTTTATAATAAGTAATGTAATGTTTTTATTATGTTATACTATTAGCGAACAAAAATCGAATAAAAATATTACACAAATGATATTGACAAGTTATTGGTTAAGATATATTATATAAATGTAAACGAAAACAAAACATAAAAGAACAAACTAGTGCATAAATATTGTTTTATACAAAGTTAAAATAATTATAAAGGTGGAGGTATAATAGTATGACTAAGGAAGAATTGGAATTAACCACAATGGAGATAGTTGCTTATGCAGGAGATGCAAGATCAAAATATATAGAGGCTTTAAATGCTGCTAATGATAAAGAGTATGACAAAGCCGAAGCCTTAGTAAAAGAAGGAAATGATCTTATAACGGAAGCTCATAATGTTCAAACAAAAATGATCCAAATGGAAGCGTCAGGGGAAAAAATAGAAGTAGGTTTCTTGGTGGTACATGCTCAAGATCATTTGATGACGGTAATGCTTTTGAGGGATCTTGTAAAAAATTTAATCAATTTATATAAAAAAGCTAACCAATAAAAATATTTAGGGGGAAAGTTATAATGAAAAAGTTAATTGCGCTAATTGAAAAAGCGAAGCCTTTTTTTGAAAAGGTTTCAAACAACCCTTACCTAAGGGCGATTAGGGATGGTTTCTTAAGTTGTATGCCTATTATTTTGTTTTCTAGTATCTTTTTACTCATAGCAGATGTACCTAATATATGGGGATTTTACTGGCCAAACAATGTTACTAATACTCTTATGAAAGCATATAACTATTCTATGGGAATTTTAGCGGTGTTAATGGTAGCTACAATTGCTAAGAGTTTAACTGATAACATCAATGGTAAGCTTCCTAAGCTGAGACAAATTAACAATGTATCAGTAATGATTGTTTCTATCAGCTGTTTCTTATTAATAGCTGTAGATTCAGTTAAGGATGGATTTTCTAGTGGCTATATGGGTACTAAAGGTTTATTATCAGCATTTGTAGTTGCATTTATAGTTCCTAACATATATAAAATATTTGTAAAGAACAATATAACAATTAAATTGCCAGATGAGGTACCTCATAATGTGGCCCAAACTTTTGAAGATTTGCTTCCGTTAGCAGCATCTATTTTATTCTTCTGGTTATTTGATTTAATATTTAGACAGGTGGCAGGGGAAGTTTTCAGTCAGTGGATATTAGATGTCTTAAAACCTTTATTTACGGCTGCAGATGGATATTTGGGATTAGCTATAATATATGGAGCAATGGCAATGTTCTGGTTTGTTGGCATTCACGGACCTTCAATAGTAGAACCAGCAGTAACAGCTATATATATTGCTAATGTTGAAGCTAACTTAAAGTTATATCAAGCAGGACATCATGCATCATATGTATTAACTCATGGAACTTCGTACTTCGTAGCAACCCTAGGAGGTACTGGTGCTACTTTAATGCTTACCGTTATGTTTGCCTTTTTAGCTAAGTCAAAGCAATTAAAAGCAGTTGGTAGAACGTCTATAATTCCAGTATGCTTTGCAGTAAATGAACCAGTGCTATTTGGTGCACCAATTGTTTTAAATCCTGTGTTATTTGCACCTTTTATTCTTACTCCAATAGTTAACGTATGGTTATTTAAATTTTTTATAGATAATTTGGGTATGAACGGATTTATTTATATAATTCCTTGGACAGCTCCAGGACCTATAGGATTAATATTAGGAACAGGTTTTGCTAAATTAGCATTTGTATTAGCACCTTTATTATTAGTAGTTGATTTTGCAATGTACTATCCATTCTTTAAAGTGTATGATAAGCAATTGGTAGAGGAAGAGGCTGAAAGGGCTAATCACGAGGAAGTTGCAGCAGTTAAAGAGGAAACAATTGTAAAAGAGGTTGAAAAACCAGTAGAAAAGCTTAGAGTAGAAAACAAAACAGATAAAAAACAGCTTGTATTAGTACTTTGTGCAAGTGGAGCTACAAGTAGTATGCTTGCAAATGCAATAACAAAAGGAGCAAAGCAGGAAGGCATAAATTTGGAATCTATAGCTATGGCATATGGTCAGCACAAGGATGTAATATCAGATTACGATTTAATCGTATTAGCACCACAAATGGCATCTATGTATGAAGAATTAAAAGCTGATTGTGCATCAAAAGGAACCAAAGCAGCTACAACGTCAGGTAAGGAATATGTAAGATTAACTAGAGATCCTGCTGGAGCGTTAAAATTTGCATTAGATATAATAAATGGATAATGGAAAGAGGCAAAAATTATGAGTGGATTTGAAAATGATTTCGTGTTTGGAGGAGCAACAGCAGCTTATCAGGCAGAAGGAGCTACGAAAGAAGATGGAAAAGGACCATGCATTTGGGATGAATATCTTAATCAGCCTGGAAGCAGATTTAATGGAGACGCAGCAAGTGATTTTTACCATAAGTATAAAGAAGATTTAGAACTATCAAGGAAGTTTGGCGTAAATGGTATAAGAATATCCATTGCATGGTCTCGTGTAATACCAGATGGAACAGGTGAAGTAAATCCAAAAGGAATTAAATTTTACAGCGATCTTATTGATGAATGTATAAAAAATGGTGTTGAACCTTTTGTAACCTTACATCATTTTGATACCCCACTTCCATTATTTAAAAATGGAGATTGGCTTAACAGGGAGAATATAAAGCACTTTGTTAGATTTGCAAAGGTTTGTTTTGATAGATTTGGAGATAGGGTTAAAAAGTGGGTTACCTTTAACGAGGCTTGGGCAGTTGCTCAAAACGGTTATATAATAGGAAATTTTCCTCCAAGTGAAAAATATGATATACCAAAGGCTGTTCAATCTATGCACAACATGATGGTAGCACATGCTAAGGTTGTTGAACTATATAAGAGCATGAAGCTTAGTGGAGAAATAGGAATAATTCATACGCTTGAAGGCAAATACCCAATAACGGACTCAGAAGAAGATAGAAGAGCTGCTTATTTAGACTATATGCTGTCAAATAAATTTATGCTTGATGCGTGTTTTAAAGGAAAATATCCAAAAGAAACTGTGGAAACTATTGATGAAATTATGTCTAAAAACGGTGGTAAACTTGAAATTTATGATGGGGATTTAGAAGTGCTTAAGGCTGCTTCAAAAAAAATTGATTTTCTGGGAATGAACTATTATTCTAGTCATTTCTTAAAAGGTTATGCAGGAGAAAGTAAAATACATCATAATGGGACAGGTGAAAAAGGAACAAGTATTTTTGCACTTAAGGGAATAGGTCAGCGTGTTAATAATCCAGAGGTTCCAACAACAGATTGGGATTGGCCGATTTACCCGAAGGGACTTCATGATATGTTAGTTAGAATAAAAAATGAATATCCAAACTACAAAAAAATATATGTTACTGAAAATGGAATGGGATATAAAGATGATTTTGAAGCTGGAAAGATAGATGATACCCCTCGTATAGAATATATTAAACAGCACCTTGCAGCTATTTTGCAGGCTAAAGCTGAGGGTGTTGTTGTAAAAGGATATTTTGTATGGTCTTTAATGGATGTACTTTCCTGGAGCAATGGATACAATAAGCGTTATGGATTGTTTTATGTGGATTTCCATACTCAAAAGAGATATCCGAAGAAAAGTGCTTATTGGTTTAAAGCTATATCTGAGGCTAAAGAATTAATAAGTGCAGATAAGATAATTTATTAAAAGCAGATTTAGGAGTTCACAAGTAGCTGTTGTAAAGTTAATGTTATTCTTGTTTGTAGCAGTTACTTGTGAATTTTGATAGTTTTCAAAATATAGCAACATAAATAGAACAAGAAAAGAATAAAAATAATCACAAATGATATTGAATGTGATATAAAAAAGTGATAATATATACTTGCAGATAAGGATTGAATATGATTATATTGTGATAATTTATGGGGGAGTACAGTATGCTAAAGGAAGAGAGATTCCAAAAGATATTGCAAATGCTCGATAAAAATAACATCATAAAGATAACAGATATAAATGAAAAGCTTGGTGTTACAGAAATAACTGTTAGAAGAGATTTGAAGGTTCTTGAGGAAAGAGGACTTCTTGACCGCATTTATGGTGGAGCTAAAAAGGTAATGGAAGAAAGTAAGACAAACTTTAAAGAACTTTCTAATAATGAAAAAAGAAAAATCAATATAGAACAAAAAAGATATATTGCTAAACTAGCCAGCCAGCAAATACAAGAAAACGACATTATTTATATAGGACCTGGAACTACCAGTGAATTAATATATGATTATTTGAATGTTTCATATGTAAAGATTATAACTAATTCTATGCCTGTATTTTTAAAATTTAAAGATGATAAAAGATATGAAATAATATTAGTAGGCGGGCGTTATCGTTCACATACGGATGTTTTTGTTGGAAGCTTTACAAATGAAAACCTAAAAAATATGAGAGTTAAAACCGCTTTTGTTGGAACTAATGGTATTTGTAATGATAATATAACCACTTCAAATGAAGAAGAGGGCGTATGCCAAAAGATTATAATGGATAATGCCGTAAAAAAGTTTGTGTTGTGTGATAGCAGCAAAATAGAGAAAGAAGATTTTTTTAGCTTTTATAATTTGCAGGATGTCACAGCAGTTATCACAGATAAAAATATAGATAGTAAATTAAAAGAAAAGTATGAAGAAATAGTAGAAATAGTAAATGAATAAAAAATAATCTCGTATTGTTATCAATATGAGATTAATAAATAAAAGAAGAGAAAATTAAGATGATTATTCTACTCTTCCGTGGATTAAATTATACATAAGCAATATAAATTATACCACAGAAGATAATAATATAAAAGTTTAAATAATGGCTATGTTTTAAAAGAAAGCCAAATATAAAAATTATAGATTTGCAGAGGAGGTAATTTTATGAAAATAGCATTAGGAGCCGATACAGATGGTTTTGAGTTAAAAGAGTATTTAAAAGAGTATTTAGAAGGAAAAGGCATCGAAGTGATAGATAAAACTCCAGAAAAGGGGCTTAATCTTGTACAATCATCAAGCTTAGTTGCAGAGGCAATTATGAAAAAGGAAGCAGACAGAGGAGTTGCAATAGATGAATATGGTGCAGGCTCTTTTATGGTTGGTGCTAAGCATAAGGGAATAATATGTGCTGAGGTTTCGGATGAACATTCAGCAAAAATGACAAGCCAGCATAATTCAGCTAATATGCTTGCTATTGGAGCAGGAATTGTTGGAAAAAAACTTGCAGAGGGAATGCTTGATGCATATATAAAGGAAAAATATGCAGGTGGAAGACATCAAATAAGAGTTGATATGTTAAATAAGATGCTATAAATATTGGGAGGTAATAAAATGGTAATTTCAATAGGATCAGATCACATTGTTCCAGATATTAAAATGAAAATTTCAGAGTACTTAAAGTCAAAAGGTCATGAAGTTATAGATAATGGAACTTACGATTTTGTAAGAACTCATTATCCTATATTCGGAAAAGCAGCTGCTGAAAAAGTAGCATCTGGTAAGGCGGATTTAGGAGTTATATTATGTGGAACTGGAGTTGGAATATCAAATTCAGCAAATAAGGTAAAGGGAATAAGAGCAGCACTTGTTAGAGATGTAGGAACAGCTAGATATGCAAAGGAATATTTAAATGCAAATGTTATAGCTGTTGGAGGAAGAATAACAGGAATAGGTCTTATAGAAAATATAATAGATGCTTTCCTCGAATCAGAGTACAAGCCTACTAAGGAAAATGAAGAAATAATAAAGGGAATTGATGAGCTTATAAAAGATGATAAAGGTCAGTTTGGAAATGAACATTTCTTCGATGAATTTATTGAAAAATGGAATAACGGTGGATATCCGAAAGAATAGTTAGAAAATTTAAATAATTACAATAAGAAGGTGTTAAGGTATGTTAGTTACAACGAAAGGATTATTGGTTAAAGCACAGAAAGAACATTATGCAGTACCAGCATTTAACATACACAATCTTGAAACATTTAGAGTTGTAGTTGAAACGGCTGCAGAATTAAATTCTCCAGTAATAATTGCAGGAACTCCTGGAACTATAGATTATAGTGGAGAGGATTATTTGATTGCAATTGCTAAATCAGCAGCAGCAAAACACTCAAATATACCAATAGCAATGCATTTAGATCATTTTGAAAACGTAGAGAGGCTTAAACACTGCATTGATGTTGGATTTACATCAGCTATGATAGATGCATCAAGAATGTCTTTTGAAGATAACATTAAAGTTACAAGAGAAGTTGTTGAATATGCGCATTTGAATGGCACTGTTGTGGAAGCTGAACTTGGAATGCTTGGCGGCAGAGAAGAAAATGTGGTTGTAGACGATAAAGCTGCTGTTTATACAAATCCGGATGCTGCAAAAGAGTTTGTAGATAAAACTGGAATTGATTCACTTGCAGTTGCAATAGGCACTGCTCATGGTTTGTACAAAGGAGAGCCAAAACTTGACTTTGATAGACTTAAAGAAATAAGAGAAAAAGTGTCCGTGCCTTTAGTGCTTCATGGAGCTTCAGATGTACCAGAGGATTTAGTTAAACTGGCAATTAAATTTGGAATATGTAAAGTAAATATTGCAACAGATCTTAAAATACCTTTTTCTAATGCAGTAAAAGAATACTTTAAGGAAAATCCAGATGCAAATGATCCAAGACACTATATGACTCCTGGAAAAGAAGCTATGAAAGAAATTGTTATTAAGAAAATTAAGATGTGTGGAAGTGAAGGAAAAGCTTGATTACAATTATAAATCTCAATGCTTCTGTTGATAAGAGGTATGAGATACAGGATATAATTAAAGGGAAAGTAATGCGTGCTAAAGGAGTTTACAGTGCAGCAGGAGGAAAGGGACTTCATGTTGCAAATATAGCACATATACTAGGTGAAGATATTATTACTACAGGATTTTTAGGTGGAACAACTGGTGAATTTATTGAAAACAGGTTAAAGGAAATTGGAATTAAGAGCAATTTTGTGAAAATATCAGGGACAACTAGAGAATGTTTAGCTTTTATAACTGATGATTTAGTTCAGACAGAAGTTCTTGAACCTGGACCATTTGTTACAGAGGAAGAAAAAAGTATATTTATAAATATGTATGATAATTTATTGGTAAATTCGGATGTTATAGTGGCTTCAGGCAGTGTGCCTAAAAATATTGAAGCTAATATATATGCAAAGCTTATAGAAAAGGCTAATAGAGCAGATAAAAAGTTTCTTTTAGATACAAGCGGTGAATTGCTAAAAGAAGGAATAAAGGCTAAGCCATTTTTGATAAAACCGAACAAGGACGAGCTTGAGATGCTTACAGGAAAAGCAGTAATAGATGAAAAAGATATATTGAAGCATATAAAAACTCTAAATCAAAGTGGAATTAAGTGTGTAATTGTTTCTTTAGGCGCACAGGGCTCTTTAGTATGTTTTAACGGAAATATATTTAAAGTAACAATACCAAAAGTAAAGGCTGTAAATCCTGTGGGTTCAGGTGATTCTCTCGTTGGAGGCTTTGCCGTTGGAATTGAAAGAAATTATCCAATAGAAAAAATTATAGCCTTGGGGGCAGCCTGCGGTACAGCCAATGCTATGATAAAAGAGAATGGCTGGGTTGAAATGAAAACAGTTAATGAGATAATGGAAAAGGTAAAAATACAAAGAATATAATTTTTTAGTGTAACCTTTATTATAAAATATATAATAAAGGTTACATTTTTTATCTATGTATATTAAAATTGTTAATTATAAGTGATAATATATAAGCATACAATTATTCTATTTTTGGAGGATTGGATATGTTAAAGGAAGAACGATTTCAAAAAATACTAGATATGCTAAACGAAAACAATATAATAAAAATTACGGATATAAATGAAAAACTTGGGGTAACTGAAATAACTATAAGAAGAGATTTAAAGGTTCTTGAAGAAAAAGGGCTTTTAAAGAGAATTTACGGCGGAGCAAAAAAAATAGAAAAGCCTGTTAAAACGAATTTTAGAGAACTTTCAAGCAATGAAAAAAGAAAAATAAATATAGAACAAAAGAAGTATATTGCTAAGGTTGCAGCAAGCATGGTAGAAGAAGGAGATATAATATATATAGGTCCAGGAACTACGAACGAACTAATATATGACTACTTAAATATTCCATATGCTAAGGTAATAACTAATTCAATGCCTGTATTTTTGAGATTTAAAGAGGATAAAAGATATGAAATCATATTGGTAGGTGGTAGATATCGTTATCATACAGATGTCTTTGTTGGAAGCTTTACTAATGAAATTTTAAAAAGCATGAGAGTCAAAATAGCCTTTGTTGGAACTAATGGCATTTACAACGATAATATAACAACCTCTAATGAAGAGGAGGGGGTCTGCCAGAAAATAATAATGGATAATGCAGCAAAAAGATATATAATTTGTGACAGTACTAAACTTGAAAAGGAGGATTTTTTTAGTTTCTATAATTTAAAGGATGTAACTGCAATTATTACGGATAAAGATATTGATGAAGGATTGAAAAAAAAGTACGAAAAAATTGTAAAGGTCATAATAGCTTAAGGAGGAAAAACTATGGACGAATCAATACATAAATATATGAAGGTTGGGTTAATTCACTTTATGGCATATCCAGAATGCGGCAGCGGTGAAGGTCCAATAGAAGAAACTCTTAAAAAAATAGCAGAAGATGATTACTTTGATGCTGTTGAAATTACCTGGATAAAAGACAAAGATGTAAGGAATAATGCTAAGAAGATAATTGAAAAGGCAAAGCTTGCAGTAGCTTATGGAGCACAACCAAGACTCCTAACTACAGGACTTAATATAAATGACTTAAATGGAGAAAAAAGACTTGAAGCATTAAAAACACTTAAAGATGGAATCGATGAAGCTTATGAAATGAAGGCTAAAGGTTTTGCTTTTTTAAGTGGTAAATATAATTTAGATAAAAAAAGTGAGGCTTTTGATGCATTGGTTGATTCCACAAAGGAACTTTGTAAATATGCGAAATCAAAAGGAGACATAAATGTACTTCTTGAAGTATTTGATTATGATGTAGATAAAAAAGCACTCATAGGACCAGCAAAGCTTGCAAAAATATTTGCGGAGGAAATAAAAAGTGAGTATGATAATTTTGGACTTATAGTTGATTTGAGCCATATTCCACTTTTACATGAAACTATAGAAGAATCAATATTACCAGTTAAAGAATATATACTTCATGCTCATATGGGGAATTGCGTAATTAAAGATCCAAGTATGGAGGGCTATGGAGACCAGCATCCTAGATTTGGTTTTCCAAACAGCGAATGTGATGTTGAAGAGCTCACGGAATATTTAAGAATATTAAAGTTTATAGGGGTTTTGAATAAAGAAAATCCACCAATAGTAAGCTTTGAGATTAAACCTTATAAAGATGAAAATCCAGAAGCTGTAATAGAAGGAGCAAAAAAAGTACTTAATGAAGCTTGGGCAAGAGTTTAAGGAGGACAAAATATATGAAAATTGTTGTTTTAGATGGTTGCACTTTAAATCCAGGAGATTTATCCTGGAAGGGAATAGAAATGCTTGGAGAGTTTACTGTATATGATAGAACAGATTATACCGGAAAAGATGAAGAAAAAATAATTGAGAGAGCAAAGGGAGCAGAAGTTATTTTTACTAATAAAACTCCTATGACAAGAGAAATAATTGATAAACTTCCTAATTTGAAATACATAGGGGTACTTGCTACAGGATATAATGTTGTGGATTTAAAGGCAGCGAAAGAAAAAGGAATTGTAGTTACAAATATCCCGGCTTATGGAACTCAATCTGTTGTTCAAATGTCCATAGCACTTTTGCTTGAAATCTGTGATGGTGTTGGATTTCATAATAAATCTGTACATGATGGTGAATGGGAAAACTGTGCAGATTTTTGTTACTGGAAAAAGCCTATTATTGAACTTTGCGGAAAGACAATGGGCATAGTTGGATACGGCAGCATAGGTAAGGCTATGGCAAAGGCAGCAGAAGCTTTAGGTATGAAACTTCTTGTTTTTACGCCTCATCCAATGTATTCTCTCGAAAATGATAATATGAAGTTTGTGGACTTAGACACACTATTCTCTAAAGCAGACGTAATTTCTCTTCATTGTCCACTTCTTGATAATAACAAAGGAATGATAAATAAGGCCTCAATATCAAAAATGAAGGATGGAGTTATTATCATAAATACTGCAAGAGGTGGATTAATTGTGGAAAAAGATCTTTGTGATGCGCTTGAAAGTGGAAAAGTATATGCGGCAGCAGTTGATGTTGTATCTACAGAGCCTATAAAAAAGGATAATCCATTAAGATATGCAAAAAACTGCATAATAACTCCACACATTGCATGGGCAGCTAAAGAAGCAAGACAAAGATTAATGGATATTGCAGAAGATAATCTAAAAAAATATATTGAAGGAAATCCTATTAATGTGGTAAATAAGTAGACCACATATATATGCCGCAGTAATTTATGCGGTATTTTTTTTGTTTTTTTGAAAAGGCTATGACAGAAAAATTTACCTTGTGAAGTATATATAGTGTAGGACAAAACAGGAGGTGGTTAGCTTGGTGATTGAGGATGAAGAAATTATTGATGGCATACTTAAAAAAGATAAGTATGCACTAACCAAACTGATTAATAAATATGGAACTATAATTCACAATACTATATTTTTTATACTCAAAGATGATTATGAAAGTATTAATGAATGTGAAGATGATGTGCTTATGTGTCTTTGGAAGAACGTTGATTGTTTTTCTAAAGAAAAGGGGAATTTTAAATGGTGGATTGTTGCTATTGCTAAAAATAAAGCGCTTACCTATAAAAAGCGCAGCAGCAAATCAAATAATAATGTTGATATAGATAATTTAAAAATTAAATTAAACTATGATATTGAAGCTGATTATTTGAAAGGTGAAAAGAAAAAGCAAGTTATAAATTTAATTAAAGATAATTTAAATAAAGAGGACAGTGAAATTTTTATAAGACGATATTTTATGGATAATAGTACAAGAGAAATTGCAAAAAGTATGAATGTTACTTCTATAACTGTTTATAACAGGCTTAGCCGAGGGCGGAGAAAATTAAAGAAAATCCTCAAAGAACAAAATATAAATTTTGAATAGGAGTGATAAATTATGGAAAATAGAGCTTTGTTAATGTCATATAATGATATAACTTTTTCTAATGAAGAAATTGAAAAATATGAGAGTGAGAAAGTACAGGACAGTGTTCTCAAAAGAATGAAGAATAAGGTTGACAGCATTTATATACGAGCAAATTTTGATGATGGATTGTCAAAGGTAGAGGAGCAATTTTTAGAGAACGAAAGTGTAAAATGCATATATTTAACCGAATCCTATGGAGTTAGAGAAACAAAGGTTGCAGTTGGCTTTACAGGTCCTTCAGCATTTGCAGCTGGTGTTTGGAGTGATTGGGGAACAAAAACTATTGTGATTACAACTAATAAAAGAATTTTTGTTATTTATGCTAATGATGCTTTTGGTTTTCTTAAAGTTAAAAATTATAAGTTTAGTGAAATTGAGTATATTAAGCATACCCAAAATGGAAAAAGAGAGAGTATTATTAGCATAAAACCTGTTAATGAAAGAGCAATCATGATGAGTGTATACAATGATAAATATACAAAGTTCTTTGATTATATAAATAATAACGTAAAGAGTATAAATATTTATTATGAAAAAAGAAGGCTCTCAGATGATAATATACTGCTAATATATTCGATAATTTTACTTTTAATATGTGGAATGCTAGTTTTGGGTAACTTGTGGGATAGACTCTAATACTAAATCACCCCTATAAACTGTAAACTAATGCAATTCACAATTCACAATGAAGGATGATTTTTCTCCGCTAGCGCTACAAAAAATGTTAAACTTAATATGCTCAAAGCGTTTAAAATATATTGCTCAGCGAAGCTGACGCTATCAAGTTCTAGATTTACCTGAGCGAAGCAAAAGATAAATTATCCTTAATTGCGCATTGTGAAATGTGAATTGTGCATTGATTTAAACCTTGATATAATTGATGTATATTATGTAGGGGGTGCACTTCAGTTGAACAAAAGATTTGAAGGATATTTGCTTATTTCAGATATGGACGGAACTTTAATTGGAAATGATAGAAAAATATCAGAGAATAATGTAAAGGCCATAAAGAAATTTCAAGAATACGGTGGAAAATTTGGTGTAGCAACAGGAAGAACTGTAGAATCAGCTAAAAGATATATAGATAAGCTTCCTGTGGATATACCTGTAATACTTTATAATGGTGCTAAAATATATGATTTTGACAAAGAAACGGTTTTATTTGAAATACCACTTGAAGAAAAGGTTAAAGAGCTTGTAAAAGAGATTAAAAAGTACGATAATACCTTGGGAATTGAAATATACAGCAATGAAAATACGTATATTTACAGTCCTTGCAGATTTTCAAAGAGATTTAAAAATAGAAATTATGATGTTTATTTTGATATTCCAGAAACTTTGTGGGAACAAAAGTGGACAAAGGTTCTTATAGTTGGAGAAAAGGATCAGATGGATTATTTAGAAGAAAACTTTGAAAATATTTTTGAAAAAATAAATTTAATTAGAAGCGGTGAAAATTTTCTTGAAATACTTCCAGAAAAAACTTCAAAGGGCTCAGCCATCAAAAAACTTTGCAAAATTATAGATATGGATATGTCAAATATTATTGCTGTTGGTGATGAAATGAACGATTATGAGATGATTAAAGAAGCTGGTTATGGCTTTTGTGTATCAAATGGCAACAAGAAGTTAGTTAACATGTGCAGCAATATTTGTGCTCCAAATGATGAACATGCAATTGAAAATGTTGTGGAATGGGCGATTGAAAATATATAGATAATAGCGGAAAGGTTGAAATGGCTAATATCAAGTGCATTCCTATAAACTGGAAGTTGACTCAGAGCACAGAGTACAAAGTACAGAGTACAGTGAAGGATGATTTTTCTCCGCTGTCGCTTTGAAAAATCTTAAACTAATGCGCGCAAAGCGCTTAAAATATAGTATTCAGCGTAGCTGATACTACTAAGTTTTAAGATTTACCTGAGCGTAGCAAAAGGTAAATCTACCTTCACTGTGCTCTGTACTCTGTCAGTTGTACTCTGATTCAAATTCCAGTTTGCAAGGATGAATTTGCTATTACCAATTTTAAGATTTCATCATGTCTATAGGTTTACGATTTTCCCCTTATAGATGCCCTTATGAGCTATTTTTATATCAAAGGCTTTTTCGTATTTTTTTATAAATCTAATTTCATTAGGAGAGGCAATAGTTATTGCAGTGCCTTCTGTAGAAGCTCTGCCGCATCTTCCAACCCTGTGTAAATAATTTATGGGTTCTACGGGCAAATCTAAATTAAATATGTGAGTTACACCTTTTATGTCAAGTCCTCGAGCAGCAATATCAGAAGCAACTAAAAGATTGATTTTACCATTTCTAAAAGCTTCAAGGACTTTTTTTCTATCCTCTTTTATGTTACTTCCATGAATACCTTCTGCTTTAAGCTTGTGATACTTTAATTTAGAGGTGGTTATTTCAATATCATCACTTTTGTTTATGAATACTATTGCTTTATCTGGGTTAATTGCGTGAACAAGCTTTCTTAAAATTTCTATTTTATCCCTCCTGTCACAGGTGAAATAATAGTGAGTTATATTGGAATTTACTTCGTTTTTATTTTCTACACTTATAAATTCAGGTGTTTTCATAAGTTTTTTTGCTTCTGTAATTGTGTCCTTTGATATAGTTGCAGAAAATAAAAGCAGCTGTCTTTCCTTTAAGGTTGTTTTTATAACTGCCTTTACTCCGTCTATATGAGAACTATCAAGAAGTACATCAGCCTCGTCAACTACTATGGTCTTTATAGTATGAGCTGAAATTTTTCTTTTTTTAATTAAATCAAAAGTTCTGCCGGGAGTTCCAACTATAATGTGAGGCTTTTCCTTTAACTTCTCAATTTGTCTTGTGATATTTACATCGCCTATTATTGCTGCTGAAGTGATTTTAACCTCTGAATTATCTGAAAACAAATTGATAGTTTTATATACCTGCATAACCAGTTCATGAGTTGGGGCAAGTATTAAAGCTTGCATTTCTCTTTTACTTGCATCTATTTTCTGAAAGATTGGAAGCAAATATGCAAGAGTTTTTCCTGTTCCAGTTTCTGATTTTCCAATGATATCCTTGCTTGTTAAGGCTAAAGGAATTACTTTTTCCTGTATAGCTGTTGGTATCTTAAATCCCATTTTTTCTAATGAATCTGAAATGGCACGATTAAGCCCAAGTTTTTCAAATAAATCATTCATTATTACATACCACCTTTTAATTGTCTTTTAGGTATGTTTATTTTTATAGCTTTTTCTATTTCCTTTAGGGTCATTTGATCCTTTGGAGTTACAAACAAACATGTGTAACCTGCTTCACCGGCTCTTCCCGTTCTTCCAATGCGATGTATGTAGGCTTCAGCGTTTTCGGGAACGTCATAATTGTAAATGTTACTAACGCCACTTATATCAAGACCTCTTGCAGCAACATCTGTAGCAATTAAATACTGAATATCCCCAGCTCTAAAAGCTTTCATTATTTTTTCACGCTTTTTTTGAGTTATATCGCTGTGAAGCTTTATACAGTTATAGCCATGCTGGTGAAGCATTACTTCAAGCTCATCAACTCTTCTTTTTGTTCTGCAAAATATAATAGCCATAAAAGGATTATCTTCATTTAAAATGCTGCGCAGTGTACTTTGTTTTTCATTTAAATTAGTCTCTATTATTTCCTGTTTAATATTACTAAGCGTTGCTTCTTCTTTTTTAGTTGTAATGAATTCAGGATTTAGCATGTATCTATAAGCCAATTTTTTAACTTCGGGACTTATTGTAGCAGAGAAAAATAATGTTTGGTGTTTTTTTGATGAAAACTTAATAATATCTTCAATGTCCTTTTTGAAACCCATGAGTAACATTTGATCAGCTTCATCTACTACAAAAGTTTTTAACTTGGCAAGATCAATTGTTTTTCTGTTAAGATGATCTAAAAGTCTGCCGGGAGTTGCAACAATTAAATGAGCACCTCTTTTTAATTTTTTTAGCTGAGAATCTATATCCTTGCCACCATAGGCAGATAGAATATTTATATCCTTAACTTTTTTTAACTTATTAGCTTCTTCTGCTATTTGTATGGCAAGCTCTCTAGTAGGAGTTATAATCAATGCTTGAATAGAGTCTATTTCAGGTGATATATTTTCAAAAATAGGAAGCAAAAAAGCAAGTGTTTTTCCAGTACCTGTTTGAGCCTCTGCAATGACATCTCTTCCAGCTTTTATGCTTTTAATGCTTTTTTCTTGAATTTCAGTTGGTCTGTTGATTCCTGATGTTTTTAGTATGTCAATTATACTTACGTCAATACCTAATTTTTTAAAATCCATTTTTATCAAACCTTTCTTTAAAATGCATGAACCAATTAATGATACCATGAATCAGTACTTATTGTAATATTTTAAAATCATTTTATTAGTATTATACATAGAATAGTTTTACATGATATAATTGTTGGAGAAACCTTTTAGTAGGAATGGAGTTGATTATTTGCCAAGTAAAAGTGATAGATTTTTAGTATCTATAAGGTACATTTTTTATATTTTAATTGCAATAAGCGCTTTTTTTTATATTCATTTGGCTTATCAAAAAATTTACGGTTTTATAGCAATTTTTTTTATATATATTATAAATACTCAAATTAGAATTTATTATTTAAAGAGTAAAAATTATAAGCTGCTGTCCATAATTTTAGATTTTATATTATGCGGTCTTATGTATAAATGCATTAATAATTTTATTATTTTGTATTATTTTATATCTACACTAGATGCAGCGGTTATGCTGTCTAAGCGCTGTTCTTCTATCATACTTGGATTTTTCTGTATAGCTATAAGCTTTGAAGCTTTAAAGTTTCCGCTAGGACTAAATACCGCATATAATATTATGAGCATTCTTTTTAATATTATGCTGATAGGTACTTTTGGCTTTATGGGACAAAGTGTCAGAGATGAAAAAGAAAGAAAGCTGGAGGCTCAAGGGCTTTATGATAAGTTGAGAGTATCGGAAGACAAACTAAGGGAAGCTTATGAAAAGCTTGAAAGATATTCTGAGACTGTAGAAGAACTGAGTATTTTAAGAGAAAGAAACAGGATATCGAGAGAAATACATGATTCTGTTGGACATACTTTGTCTGCAGTTTTAATACAGCTTCAGGCGCTAAACTATGTTGTGGATAAAAATAATGAGCAGGGTATAAGTATGATAAGTGAAATGACTTCCTTTGTTAAGAATGGCATAGAAAATGTAAGAAGGACAGTTAGGAAGCTTAAACCAACGGATTTTGATAGGTATGAAGGCATTTTTGCTATAGAGGAAATGATAACAAAGTATAAAAAATTAACAGGTGCTGAAATAAGACTAATACTTTCAAAAGAAAAAAGGCCATTAAGTTCTGATGAAAGTTTTATTAGTTATAGAATTGTACAAGAAGCCTTAAATAATGCAATAAGGCATGGACATGCTTCCTTGATAGAGGTGTCAATTCAGTTTTTAGAGGATAAACTCTACATGAGAATAAAGGATAATGGAGTTGGCACAGATAAGATAAATAAAAGCTTTGGGATTACTGGTATGGAGGAAAGAGTTAAAAAGCTAGGTGGAAACCTAGAGGTTAAAAGTGAAAAAAATAAAGGTTTTGAAGTTACTGTAAATATACCTAAAATAAGTGATGATAAAACAGATATGATAAGAGAGTAGGAGGGATGATTTTGGACGAAATAAAGGTTCTTATTGCTGATGACGAAAAGCTTATACGTGAGGGTTTAAAGATAATATTGAATGCAAATAGCGATATAAGTGTAATTGGAACTTCAGAAAATGGTGAGGCGGCTATAGAATTTTGCAAGAAGGAGCAGGTTGATGTAATTTTAATGGACATAAGAATGCCGGTTTGTGATGGTGTTAGGGCAACTAAAATAATTAAAAGCGGATTTCCGGGGGTGAAAATTTTAATTCTTACAACCTTTAAAGATGATGAATATATTTTTGATGCCATGAAATTTGGGGCTAATGGGTATATTTTAAAGGATACCTCCTATGATGTGATAATTGATGCCATAAAAAGTGTATACAAGGGAAATGTAGTGGTTAATCCAGAGGTGGCATCTCTAATGGTTAGCAGCATAAATAAAGCACCTTCAAATAATTTAGAAAGCATAAAAGATAAATACAAGCTTACAGATAGACAAATAGAAATAATAGTATGCATAGGCTCTGGACTTTCTAACAAGGAAATAGCTGAAAAGCATTATGTAACAGAGGGAACTGTAAAAAACCATATTACAGAAATTTTATCGAAGCTTGAGATGAGAGATAGAACTCAAATTGCAATTTTTGCACTTAAAAATGATCTTGTATAAATAAAATTTATAAAAGAGGCTGCTGGCTAGTAAAGCAGCCTCTTTTATTATATTATATTTTCAGTAGTATTTTCATACTTAAGAAGAGGCTTTTTTTCTTTGTCACTGAAAAAAGCAAAAAGTATACCAGGTATTAAAAATAAACATCCACATTTAAAGGTGAAGCTAAAAGCTTTTACTGTATAGGTCTTAAAGGAATCTTGAATTACTGGAAAAATTCTTTTAGTTTCCTTCTTTTGCTTATCAAAACTGAGCTTAACTTTGTTTTGAAGCATAGGAGGGATTGATTTTAAAGTTAAAGCTTCTTTTTTATCAATTTCTTTTATTGTATCAGAGAGAGTTTTACTTTTTTCGCTGCTAGTTTTTAAGGATATAATCATCTCTTTTTTTGCATTTGAATCGAATGCAGTATCAGCGTTTATTGTTTTTATTACAGAGTTTTTAGCATTAGACATTTGCAGAGTCATGTTTGAAGTAAATATACTTAAAAAAATAGCAACACCCAGTACAGTACCAAGAGTTCTTGTCATATTGTTAACACCTGAGGTTATTCCTATTTTGTCTTTTGGTACATTTTTTACCATAGAATTCATTAAGTTAGACATGCTTAATCCCATTCCCGCGCCGCCTACAATTAATCTTAGAATTATTTCCATGGTAGTTGAATCTTTAGTAAGAGAACTGTATAAAAAGCATGATAGTGAAAGTAAGCACAAACCTAAAGCACTTAGCAATCTTGCTTTGATTTTCTTTACCAAGATAGCAGATAGCATAGAGAAAAACATTGAGCCTAAAGCCATTGAAGATATTATAATACCTGCATTAAGCTGGCTCAAACCTTTTACTTGAATGAGAAAAAATGATAAAAAATATGAGCCAGACATCATTCCAAGTCCAAGTAAAAATAGTGCAATGGCACCGCTTGTAAAAGGTATAATTTTAAATAAACTTAGAGGAAGCATAGGATTTTTTACTTTTAGCTCTGTAATTACAAATAGAATTAAAGTGATAAATGAAATTGCAAAGAGAGAAAGTATAAATGATGATGTCCATCCTTTTTCGTTTGCTTTTATTAGAGCAAAGGTTAGTGTAAACATAGAAGCTGATATGGTTAAAATTCCAAGAACATCAATACTTTTATTGGCAGTAGAATCATAAGATTCACTTATGAATTTAAAGGTTAAAAGTAAGCATATTATGCCAATAGGGATATTTATAAAAAACACATATCTCCAGTTTAAAAATTCAGTTATGAAACCTCCAAGAGAAGGACCACTTGCAGCAGCGAGACCTGCAAAAGCTCCCCAAAGTGCCATTATTGGACCTCTTTTTTCTGGTGGAAATATTTCTACGGATAAAGGAACAGTAACAGGAACGACAAAAGCAGCAGATAAACCTTGAAGTGCTCTAAATAATATGAGCATTTCAATTGAAGTTGAAACGGCAGATAAAGAAGAACTTAGTGTAAATAAAAATACACCGCACATAAATAATTTTTTTCTTCCAAATTGATCAGCTAGCCTTGAAGCAGTTATTATCATTGCAGCAAATGCTAAATTATAAGCATTTACAACCCAAGAAATATGATTCATTGTTGTGCCAAAGTATTCAGTCATTTTAGGTAAAGTAATGTTTACAATAGTTGTGTCTAGGAGAGCCATAAAAAATCCTAATATTATGGCTATAAATGATATTATTCTGTGTTTAGTGTTCATAGCAAAGCCTCCAATAAAATATATTAATATATAATAAATTACTATAAGATATAGTAGTGAGCTAAAAAATATAGAAAGTAAGTACTTTCTATAAAGAATATGTAATTTAAACATTATAGTGTTTTAATACTTTTGAAGACCAGCTTTCTAAAAGATCATATAAATCTTTGTAGAGATCAAGAAGTAAAAATGCATGGTCTGGTGTTCCTTTAATTTTTAGTTGCTTATCATAGTTAAAATTCATTTGAGTCTTGGTTTCATCAAGATTTTTTTTAAAGTTTAACAAAAGTTCCTTTCTTTTTTCCAAAGGGACGTTTTCTACATTAGTTAAGAAAGCGTTAAAGTCAAAATATATGCGTCCGATGTTATTTGAACTATATTCCATAAGTTCGCTAAAATAAGAAAGTCCTTTTTTATTTATAGAATAAATTGTTTTTTCTGGCATTTCTCCTTCTTTAACAGTTCTTGAATCTAAATAGCCATTTTTGTATAATTTAACTATGTTTTTATATATAGCAGGATTGCTGATTTTTAACCAGTAATGGAGCTTCCAGGTCTCGAATTCCTTAACCATCTCATAGGCACTTTTTTCTTTGTTCTGCAAGTATCCAAGTATTATTAAATCTATTTGAGACAAATTATCACCTCTATGTTTTATACTACTATAAAGTATAGTGGCATGATGCGTTTATGTCAATAGCTAAAAATAATTTTTTCAACTTTTCCATTGATAGTGGAGAAGTTTAGCTGTAGCTTGATTAATACATTTTGCTAACTAATTAAGATATAGGTACAACTATTGTTCCAAGGCTAGTTGAGGTTGGCTGTGTTTTTTTATTACAGAATTATCAAATGAATTTAGATTTGGGTTGACTTGTATATAAAACATGATTATAATGAATACGATATTAAAATAAAATTATAACATATTTAATTGAAAAAGTCAATATAATTTTTAAAAAAGAGGTGCTTTTTATGAATTTACCTAATATTTTAAATTTAGAACAATCAAGTCTTAGCGAATTTTATACTAATGAATTACTTCAAACTAATGAAGAAACTCAAAAATATGGATTAATGTTAACTTTAGAGGATGCAAAGCAAATTATAAAACAAAGAAATAGAACACTTAAATGCTACGGGAGAATTGATTTGAATTTTGATGCTGTGAAAAAAATAATAAGGGTTTTTAGTTCATCAACTTTTATAGATGATAAAAATTATGTAGATATTATAACTGGTCTTGAGGAAACTTTTTATTATTTAAAGAATGAAACAGAAGATCAAATTGGCGATGATAAGTTAATTAATATAATGAAAAATTTGTTTGAAAATTCCTGTGAGGGGTCTGTTGAATTATTAAATAGTAAATTGGAGGAATTTTCAAGAACTTTTAGAAAGAATTTAAGTTAAGGAGATGATGGTGTGGCTTTGAAACTTGAAAATAAGTTATTGGCAAATAGCGAGAGAAAGATAAATGTTAAAAAGTTAAATAAAAATCAGTATATAATTTCGATTTTTAAAGAAGCAATAAAAATTGGATTAATGAATGAGAATGAAATAATTAGAATTCAAGTTGATATAATGAATTTACTAAAGGATTTAATTTTGAGATATACGAAAGGAGAAAGTACTTCTGTCACTGTAGAAACCTCTGAAAGTTTGATTAATTCTATTTTATATGCGATAGACTTTTATATGCTTAAAATGGATAGTCCAGAAGCAGCAGTTATGGAACTAAAGCAAAAGAGTATAAGACAAATATACGAAAACGGCATTGAACTTATTAGAGCTTGTATAATTGATACGAAAAAGTTGTATGGAAGAATAAAGAGAAACAAGCTTAGGATTGAACTTGAACCTTATAATACTACTATAGAAGAAATATCATGCTTTTTTGAAGAATATAATATAGTTTTTGGAGCACATAATGGGATGGGAAGCATAGATTACCCCTTGGTATTTGACGATATGACAGTAAGAGGAGTTTCATATATTAAAAATTATTTAGAGCATTTAGAAATTGAAACTGAATTTTGCAGGCTGTTTAGTGAAGAAGATATTAATAAAATTCTAGTTGGCTATGAAAAAATGTGCAGGTTAAGTCATAACATAGAGTTAATAAACATATTTGAAATTTTAATAAATAACTCTATATTTTCTGTTTTGTGTGGTAATAAAGCAAGACAGCTAAATATAACAAAATATCAATTTAATAAGATAAATGAAAAACTTAAAAGTGTTACAAACATAGACGAGCTTATAAATGAGGCTGTAAATAGAGTGGTTTATGATTTAAAGATAAAAAATAAATTTCTTATAGGATACATAGATAACTATAAGAAATTATTTGAAAAGAGACTTATAAGCGTATTGGAAAATGACCGCTTAGATATTTTTATAGTGGTAGAGAGTAAAGAAGAGGTAAAATACACTTTTGTTTTTGATGAAGGGAAAAGGATGAGTGAAGGTGAATTCAATTCAATGGTAAAAAGAATAATGAAGGTATCAAAAATTGAGGATAAGATTGAAATTATAAATTCAAATATTCATTCACTTCAGGATTTTATAGATATTTTTAATTGCGATTGCTTTTTTGGAGAAGAATTCGAAAATGTGTTTAATTCATTTTCTGATATTGAACTTACTATTTTTGTAAAAGTAGTGTTTTATGAGGAACTTAGAAATGAAAAAGCTGATTTATCAACTATTATATCTCAGAAGAGAGATGTTGAGACTGAATGGCAGGAATATTTTATTAAATTTATGGAGGGGTTATGCAGGGAGAGAGTGACTAAAATTGAAGAAATGCTTGATAAAGTAGATTATGAGGAAATCAAATTTTATTGATAATACTTATTTCTAATAGAAGAAAAAAGCGAAAAATAAAGAATATAGGAAAAAAATAGATTATATGTAGGATGATAAGGCCATATAAACTTATTTTGATATATATTGTCTGTATATGAAAATTATGATAATATATTAGTGGTTATATATGAAATATGAGGGGGAGAATTTATGTCACAAGCAGGTTATATAGCTATGGGAATATTCTTTGGAGTATTTGTTATTGCTATGGTATTTATTGTAAGATGGAGACTTAAAACTGTCAAGGTAGAGGATGCCAATATACCAGGACAAATTAATGAAATTATAAGAAAAGTTGTTAATAACGCTTCAGGGTACAAAGCAGTGCCGGCTAGATCTAAGCAGAGTGCTGGAAGCATGTTTGTAGAGACTTTAAAGGATAAAGCATTATCAAAGTTAACAGGTCATTATATTTTTACTTATAAACCAGATCAAAACTTTGTTCTGATTTATGGAAACATGCAAATGTTCTTTGTACCAATTTATGAGAAGTTTCATACTAAAGAAATAAAAGCAGATTTAGAGGAGGTTACACAAGTATCCTTGGAGGATGTGAAGAAGGTTAAAAGCAATGGTTCCCATTCATCAATTACTTTGGTATATAAAGAAAAAGGTAAATTTTACTTTGGTACTCTTAATGAATTTTTCTTTAAAGGATCATCAGCAAAAGATGAAAAGGAACAGTTTGCTGAATTTATGCGTGATTTTGAGAATACAGTAAATAATAAATAATAAAAAATGGACTTGCCATACAGGATAAGTCCATTTTTATTAATAGTAAAGCCACATTTTCGTTAATAGTCAAACAAAAATGTGGCTTTACCCTTAGTTAAAACTTTTTAGAAAGATAGTCGGATACAGTTTTTATATCTTTATTATTACCTGAAGAATTTATTTCTTCATCCAACTTACCATCATTATTGAATGAACCATCAGCCTTTTGAAAGAAAACTTTAGCTATTGATGAAGAACTGTCCTCATTAGCAGAAACGATAATGATTATATCTTTTAGTCCGTCCTTGTTTATATCTTTAAATGAGACAGCTTTAGGCGTCACACTGTATGGAAATGGTGAATCAAAATTGTAAAGAATATCTCCGTTTTTATTTGTTAAATAAAATAATGTAGGTATGTGTTTTCCTCCTGTTACTTTTCCTGATACAAAGTTAACATTTCCCCACGAATTTAAATTTACTGTGAAACATTGGTCTTTAAAAGGTGTAAAATTGTTCATATCTTTAAGATTATTTGGTATAAACAAAAAGGCTCCATCTAGAGATAAATCTTTATAAGCGTTTGATTTATTTGTATATTTAATGGTAGCTTTTATCTCATCATTTGCTTTAAAAGTTAATGTAACATTTCCTTTGTCTCCATCATTATCGCTAAACTGGCATTCGGCTGTATTATTATTAATTGTTCCAGTTAGATTTCCCAAATATCCTAGATGATTAGGTATATAATAGTAATAGCTTGGTTCAGCTATTGCATTTGTAGCTAATTTTCCTTCTATTTTTCCATTTGCAATTTTAGAAATGCAGAAAGAGGAATAATTATATGCCTTATTAGCTGATCCTTTTACAACCCATACCTTTTTAATATATTGATTATAGTCAATTGTTTTAGTGCCACTATTTGATGAAGAATTACTTGCTTCAGCTAATGCAGTATCCTTAGAAGTAGATGAAGAATTTGAAACGCTTGTTCCATTAGTCTTTTTAACCGTAGAAGATTGACTTTTAGTAACATCAGATTTTTGGTTTGTATTTGAACAACCTGTTATACCAATACTGAAAGTTAGAATACATATTGTTAATATGGTGGTTAAATAAATTTTTTTCATTAATATATCTCCTTAATATAAAAAAATTATGCATTTGTAGCACCTTCAGGAGTTAGTATATCACTTTACAATATATTGAACAATGAATTTCAATATATTGTAAATAAATTTTAATATATTGAATGTATTTGAAAATGATATAGTATAAGGGTATAAATTAAATTTTTATGAGGTAGATGATGGGGGATGGTTATATGCAAATGAATAAACTTATTTACTTTATAAGTGTGGCTGATAATTTGAATTTTACTAAGGCGGCAAAGGAATGTTATTTGGCACAGTCAGCTATTAGCCAGCAAATAAATTCCTTAGAACAAGAGCTTGGATTTCAGTTATTCACAAGAACTAGCAAAAATGTTGAGCTTACTGAAGCTGGGAAAGTATTTTATGATGGTGTAAAAAATGTAGTGAAAGAGTATAAAAACACAGTAAAAAAAGCTGAAAGTGTGGCTTATGGATATAAAGGAATGATAACAATAGGGATATGCGGCGGAACAGAGGAATTATTTTTGCCACAAATACTAAATAAATTTAAAAAAATGTATCCTTTAGTTGAAATCAATTTTAAAAGAGCATCCTTTGAAAAAATAAGTAAAGAGCTTGAAAGTAAAATTTATGATGTAGTATTTACCTGGCCATATGATATAGAGGAATTAGATAGAATTGATTATAAAATAATATTTGAAGACAATGTGTGTGCTATGATGAATTCTAGTAATAAATTAGCATGTAAACTAAAGGTATCAAGAGAGGAGCTTTCAAGGGAAAATAATATAGTTGTAGCAAATGAGAAAAAAACAAAGACATATGAACACTTCTTAAGCTTCTACAACAAATACAATATTATTCCAAAGTCTATAATAACTGCTGCAGATAGTCCAATTTTAAGCTTAATGATAGATTTAAATATGGGAATAAGTATTGTTCCTAAAAAAGTTAAAGAACTAAATAATGAAAAAGTTTCATTTGTAGAAATAGAAGGAGAACCACATTCAATTAAATTTAGTGCAGCATATTTAAAAGGAAATACAAATCCATGCGTAGATTTATTTATAAATAATGCATCTATAAGATAATCTTATGGTTGCATTATTTTATTGTATTTCTAATTAAAATAAATGAGAATTATAATAGGTGTATACAAGTAATGGGAGGTAATCATATGGACAAGAATTCTAATATTTTTAAATCTATAAAGATAGGAAATTTTACAGCTAAAAATCGTATAGAGGTTTCTCCAGCAGGATCATTTTTATGCTCAAAAGATGGTGGAAATAATGCAGAATTTTTAGCATATACAAGGTCTCTCGCTAGATCTGGAGCTGGAATTGTTACTTTAGGGGTTTCATCAATAGATGAAGAAATTTCAGGGGCACCTATAACCAGTGTTGGAAGTCCCTTATGCATAGCAGATTTAGCAGATATAGCAGAGATAATTCATACATATGGAGCCTTAGCTAGTATAGAATTAGTGTCTGGAAAATATATGCTTATGCCGCCAGAGGTTGTGGCAACAGAAAGCAGTAAAGAAGAAGTAAAACACCTCATAGAACTTTTCGCAAATGCTGCAGAAAGATGCATGATAGCTGGTTTTGATATGATAATGCTTCATGGCGCACATGGAAATGTTCCAGCAATGTTCTTTTCTAAAAAATATAATCATAGAACAGATGAATATGGCGGAAGTTTTGAAAATAGATGTAGGTTTGGCACGGAGCTATTAGAGGCAATACGCAAAAAAGTTGGAAATAAAATTGCAATAGAATATCGTATAAGTGCAGAGGAATTATTAGAAGGAAATTCTGAAATAGAGGAAACTTTAGAATATGCAAAGAAAATTCAAGATAAAGTAGATATGATGCATGTTTCGAGAGGACTTCTTTCAGAAAATTCTCTTCTTCCATATTTATTTCAGCCAACTTATTTTCCACGTGCAATGAATTTAGAGGCAGCTAAAAGATTTAAAAGAGAACTTAACATTCCGGTGTCGGTAGTTGGCAGCTTTGATTTGGAAACGGCAGAAAAAGCTGTATCAAAGGGTGATGTTGATGTGGTTGCTATGATAAGAAATATTTTAGCGGATACTAATTGTGTAAGCAATGCGTATAAGGGAAAAAGCGAAGAAACAAGACCTTGTGTACGCTGTAACACTTGCATTAATAGAACTCATACACAGTTTTTACATTTAAGATGTGCTGTTAATCCACTTATAGGAAGAGAAATTCAATTTCCTAAAATTATAGAAGAAGTTCGAAAGAAAAAGGTAGTTATAATTGGAGGGGGACCATCAAGTCTTGAAGCAGCAAGGGTATTAGCTAAAAAAGGTCACAAGGTTGTTATCTTTGAAAAAAATAATGAACTTGGCGGAGCTTTAAGAATGGCTTCTACTGCAGCATTTAAAAAAGACATGAAAAAGTATTTGGATTGGTCAATTAGAACTGTAATGAACAATCCTAAAATAGAAGTAAAACTTAATACAGCAGCAACAAGAGAAAATGTAATTAGTGAAAAACCAGATGCAGTTTTAATAGGAGTTGGAGCAAAGCCAATCATTCCTAAGTTTGCTTTAAGTGGTACAGAAAAGCTTGCGTGGGTTGGAGATGTGGAACTTAAAAGAGTAAAAGTCGGACAAAATATTGTAATAGTAGGAGCTGGCTTTACAGGTCTTGAAGCGGCACTTAGCTTATCAAGAGAGGGAAAGAAAGTTAAAGTTATAGACATGCTTCCAGAAGAGAGAATAGGTGCTGATGGTATACAAATAAGTATGCTTGCGCTAAAAGAACTTCTTAAAAAAGAAGGGGTAACTTTCACCTGTGAGGTTAAATTAGCTGATGTTACAGAAGAAGGTGCAGTTGTAGAAAATAAATTTGGAAAAAAAGAAGTTATTCCATGCGATACTGTAATTTTATCTCTAGGTGTGAGAGCAGATAAAGAACAGGTTGAATTGTTTAAAGATATAGTAGAAGAAACCTATGCTATTGGAGACTGCAATGCAAAAGGTGGCACCTTGTGGAATGCAACAAGAACTGGTTTTGATGCGGCAATGGAAATATAAAAAAGGCTAATTAGCAATGCTTCGTCACATTAAAAAAATTCTATAAATCTGAAAGAAAATAACAAGTCCATATTGTGAGATGATTTTGTGCAATACGAGGAAACTGGTTCCGTTAATACTAGGCAGTCTTAGCGGGTTCAGTTGACGAAATATTACACAAAATTAACCACTAGATGGACTTGTTATTTTTTTGAAAATGCCGTCAACTGTTCCTTCAGCATTGTTACTTCACCCCCACGGGAGTGCAAGGAAAAAATAAAATTCAAGTTCATTTTAAGTGTTTAAGGAAATTATTTAAAAAATCTTTTGTTGGCTCGTAAAGATCTTTATAAAGGCCTTTTTCTATATCAACTTTAGTATCTGCGGCTAGATATTGTCTATTTTCTTCAACATACTTTATCAAGAAAGAAATCGAGTCTTTAAAGTTATTTTTATCATATAGGGCTAAATTGTTATTATTATGTTCTTTAAAATATTGAGCATATCCCTTTTTTAAGCAATCAATTATCACATCCTTTTGATCGGGTGTTATATTTAGATTATTAAAAGAATTATTGAATTGCTCTCTTATATGGCCGGGCACTGTAGCAGGTGGAAAGCATGGAAGTATTTTTTTTTGTGCATCAAGTGAATCTGGAAAAAAAGTGTAGCCCTTATTTCTAAAGTCACCAAAAATTCTTAAATCTTCTTCCCTATCTTCAGGTGGTTCACTATTAATTTGGTTTAAAATGTTACTCCAACATTCATCTTTAATCTCCTTAAGACTTAAAGGAACTAAGTTAGTATTGCTTAAGACATCAGAAAAATCAATATCTATCCTTGAGGTTTTATTACTAGTTTTTGAGCTTTTATTAAATTTTGATACTGTTTGTATTGGATTTATGTTCATATAATTATCACTCCATTCTATATGTTCATATTTATATAATCGGTGTTATTAATTTGTTTATAAGTATTATTCTGTAAAAAAGTTGTGTGTTTACTGAACTAAAAAGAATGTATATACTAGAACTGAGGTGATTATATGGAGTATAAAATAGATTTACATACCCATACTAATATTTCTGATGGAGCAAGCACTCCCAAACAATTGATAGAAACAGCTACTTTAGAAAAGGTTAAAGCAGTAGCACTTACAGATCACGATAATATAGGTGGCTTAAAAGAAGCTAAATTACTTGCAAAAGATAATAATATAGATTTTTTGAATGGAATAGAGATAAGTTCTCTATACAAAAATGGGAGAATACTTCATATTTTAGGAATTGGAATTGACCCTAAAAATGAAGATTTTTTATACCAGTATAATAAGATGAAAAAGGCTAGGGACAGCGGAGTAGAATACATTTTGTCTACAATAAGAGGCAAAGGAATAGATATAAGCATAAAAGAGTTAAAAGAAAAGGCTTTTGAAAAGTATTTAGATAGATACGACATTTATAGATATTTTACTCAAAATAAATTGTGCAGTACAGCTCAAGAAATTTGGGACAAGTATTTAGATCCAATTCCTTATGGTGAAGGTGAACTTATGAAGGCAGAAACTGCTATTAGTATTATAAAAAAGGCAGGAGGATTGTCTTTTTTAGCTCATTATAATAAATCAATAGGCTTTGCTGGACTTAATAATGATGAAATAGAGGATGAGATAAAATATTTAATAAGTGTTGGCTTAGATGGAGTTGAAAGATATTATCCTTCATTTAATGCAGATGATTATAAATTTCTAGACTATTTAATAAAAAAATATGATTTGATATTTTCTGGTGGAACGGACTATCATGGAGCAAATAGGCCGGAAATAAAGCTTGGAACTGGAAAAAATAACAATCTATTTATATCTTATGAGGTTTATACTAGGATTATAAGCAGGAAATCTATAAATAATGCAAACTAAAAATCAGAGTATAATGAATGTGGGTTTACCTTTTGTTTCCCTCAGGTAAATCTTAAAACTTAATAATGCCAGCTGAGCTGAATACTATATTTTAAGTGCTTTGTGCCGGTAAGTTTAAGATTTTTTGAAGCGATAGCGGAGAAAAATCATCATTATGAAAATAATGTTCTCTATCTTCTATTATTTTTAGGTTGCAGTTGAATTGTTTTGCAAATTCAGATATTACATTAAACTCACATAAATTATCTTTTGCTCCATAGAGAATTGAGGTCGGCTTGTTCTAGTTAACTTATAAGTGTACATTACAAGTTTCAAGGTCTTATATGTTTCAGTAATATTTATGAACGTATACAAGCATGATATAATAAAAACGAATTTTAAATTTTTAAGGGGTATGTAGTATGAGTAGTGAAAAAATTCTTGTAGTAGATGATGATAAAGAAATACTTAATTTAGTAGGGTTTAACTTAAAAAATGAAGGCTATAGCATATTAAAAGCTTGTAATGGTGAGGAAGCTCTTAAGCTTGTAGAAAGCACAGATATTCAATTAATAATACTTGATATAATGATGCCTAAGGTTGACGGCACAGAGGTTTGCAGAAGGGTTAGAATGACGAAAAACATTCCAATTATAATACTCAGTGCTAAATCCTCTGAGATAGATAAAGTTATTGGCTTAAGTACAGGGGCAGATGATTATGTAATAAAGCCTTTTAGTACAGTAGAACTTATGGCAAGAGTTAAAGCTCAGCTTAGAAGGTATATGTATTTAAGTGGCAATAACAATGAAAAATCAAAAGATACTTTAATAAACCTTAATGGCCTGCAAATTAATAAAGAAACTTTTGAGGTTAAAGTTTATGGAAAGGAAATTAATCTCACTAAAACAGAATATGAAATTGTTCTTTTGATGGCTGAAAATCCTAACAGAGTTTTTCCACTGGAAGAAATTTTTGAAAGAGTATGGAAGGAAAAATATTTCCAGGGTAATAATACAGTTATGGTTCATATAGCTAGAATTAGAGAAAAACTTGAAGAAAACCCTAGAGAACCTAAAATCATAAAAACTGTCTGGGGGGTTGGATATAAAATTGAAAGCTAATTTATTTAAAGGAATTCAATTTAAAGTACTAAAAGCTTTTATGCTAAGCATTTTTTTATCGGCAATATTAACTATTTTTATATTGTTTAAATTTTTAAAGTTAGCATATAATGTCGATTATAATAGTAGTGGTGAATGGGCTAATAATCATTTAAAGCTTACTGCATATATCATGCTTGTATCATTTGTTGTTTTTGTTCTTATAACTACTACGTTTTTTTACATATTTACAAGGAAAATAATTTATAACATAAATGATATAAATGAAAACATTAATGAGATTTCAAAGGGAAATTTCAAGGTCGATATTAAAGTAAATACAAAAGATGAGATAGGGCAGATAGCTAATAATATTAATATTATGTCAAGAAAGCTTGAGGAGCTAATTGAAAAAGATCGTGAAAATGAAAAAATGAAAAATGAAATGATAAGTAATATTTCCCATGATATAAGAACTCCATTGACATCAGTTATAGGATATGTAGAAGCTATGAAAAAAATAGATTACAGGGATAAGGAAGCCTCAGATAATTGCATGGACATTATATTAAGAAAATGTGATGAACTAAAAAATTTAGTGAATGATTTACTTGAGTATACAAGCATTAATTTTAAGGGAATTAATATAAAAAAAGAGAAGCTAAGCATAACGGATTTATTGGAGCAGATAATGATTGGCTTTATTCCAACGCTTGAAAAGTCTAATATGTCCTTTAATATTAAAGCTCCAGCTGAAAGAATATTCATTAATGGGGATGTTAATTTAATAGTAAGGCTTTTTGAAAATATTATTAATAACAATATTTTTTATGGAAGCGAAGGGAAGAAGCTCGATATTGAAATTAGTGAGCTTAACAGCATGGCGTCTGTGAGTATAAAAAATTATGGTAGGAAGATACCAAAAGAAGATATACCTTATATATTTGAAAGGTTCTTTAGAAGTGAAAAATCGAGAAACAGCAATACCGGTGGTAAGGGAATGGGACTTGCTATAGCTAAAAGTATTGCAGAGGTTCATAAGGGTGATATTAAAGTTACGAGCAGCGATGCTGAAACAGTTTTTCAAATATTACTGCCGGTTTAAAATCGTAAGGTTTTCGTAAGAATTTATTAAATGTTTCGTAAGATGTTTTTTTTAAACTTATTTCAAAGTTAAGTTTAAGTCATCTTAAAAAAGGGGAGAAACAAATTATGAAACATATTAATAAATTTTTTTTGATTTTAGTTTTGTTATTTACAAGTGTATTTAAGCCAATCAACGCATCTGCAAAGATAGTAGAAGGGCAGGCTTTAAATTCATATTTAGACAAGATAACAAAGGAAAACTTTCAAAAATATAAGTTGCCAAGTTTATGTATGATAGTTGTTAAGGATGGAAAGATAATTTATAAAAATGCTTTAGGTTATGCGGATGTTAAAAATAAAATTAAGGCTGATGTAAACAGTTCTGTTTATAGAATAGGTTCTACATCAAAGCTTTTTACAGAAACTGCAATTATGCAGCTTTATGAGCAGGGAAAAATAGATTTAAAAGAAGATGCTAATAAATATTTAGGTGACATTAAAATACAAAATAAGTTTGCAAAAAAAGTTACTGTAGAAAACCTGCTTACACATACTTCTGGAATTGACGAGGCTACACTTCCGTATACTGCTGCAAAAACTAAAGCGGATATCATATCTTTATCAGAGTATTTGAAAAAACATCAACCAGTAGTTACAAGTGAGCCAGGAAAAGTGTGCTTATATAGAAATATCGGATTAGATTTATTGGGACATATTATAGAAAATGTATCTGGTATGAAATACGAAGACTATATACAAAAAAATATTTTTAACATATTAGGTATGAAAAATAGTAAAGTTTCTTTGCCATTAAATAATATGACAAAAAACTATGATTCTCTCACAAAAACAGGTTATGTTTATTACAATGATAGCCCAGCAGGAGGCATAAACTCAACACCATTAGATATATCAAAGTTTATGATGGCGCATTTGCAAAATGGAGTTTATAAGAATAACAAAATTTTGAATGAAGGTACAGCAAAATTAATGCATGAACATCATTTTTCAAACGATAAAAATTTATGTGGAATTGGTTATGGATTTTGGGAGAAAAACATTAATGGAAAAAGAATAATTTCACATGAAGGAGCACTTTCAGTAGGATATTTTGATGATATGCTTTTAGATACAGAAGATAATCTAGGGGTATATATTGTATCAAATAATTTAACTTCAGCTGCACCTGCAATAAATGACATAGAAAATGCTTTTTTTAATAAATATTATTCAAGTTCCAAGCTTAAAAAATACAGTGAAAGCAAGATAAGTGATAAAGAAGCTTATAAATATGTGGGAACTTATAGATTATATCAGGATAATGCAAAAGGCAATATTTTAAAGTTCATAAATCTTTTAGGTTCCATTGACGAAAATGAAGATGTACAAATTGAATATAATAAAAGCAAGAATTCACTAATTTATCACGGCACCAGTCATATGAAGAAAAAAGAAGATACAAAGCTTATAAAGGTTTCTAATAATCTCTTTAGGAGAGCTGATAATAATGAGTTAGTCGCTTTCAGGGAAGAAAATAATAAAATTAAATATATTTTTCTTAATAATAGACCTTTTGATAATTTTGAAAGAGTTAATTTTAAAGATAATTATAAGTTGAGCTTAGCTATAATTATAGTTGCAATGCTATTTTTCATGTTTCAAATAGTTAAGAATGTGTTCATAGGATTTAAGAAATTAATTAAAGGAAAAGGTATTTTTAAAAATAGTGAAATTAGTGTAATTAGAATATTTAAAGTATTAGTTTTCGCTATAAGTCTATTAAATATAGGTGCCTTATTTGAAATTTTATATTGGATGATGTCCTTTGATATGTATTACAGTGTGCCTTGGTACATAAAAGCTGCACCGATAATTTTCATAATTTCAACAATTCTCGTTATAGGCAGCAGCGTTGCATTTATACTTGTTATTAAAAGAGAAAAAACTAAACTGTCTTATAAAATTTTAAATTCTATTAGTATTTTAGTTATGTACGCTTTTGTATTTTTCATATTTAACTGGAATTTAATTGGATTTAGATATTAAGGCAGCTTCAAAAATCGCTGGAATCTTAGATTCTAGCGATTTTTAGTTGATTTTTTAGAGGTTAGAGTTATAAAAAGATCAAGTAAAAGTAAAGAAATCCCAAAGTTTGAGGTGGTGTTAAATGGATTATAACAGTATTATTTTGTAAAAAAGTTGTATATTTACTGAACTAAAAAGAATGTATATACTAAACAAGTGGGTTAAAGTAATACACTATGTTATTATTAATAAAACAATACAAAGAGAGTAGAGAGTAGGTAATAAAATGGATTTAGTAAATTTCTCAAATAAGAAGGTACTGCTTATAGATGATGAAAAAGATATAACTGATTTAATAGAAGATGTTTTACTAAAGGAAGGCTTTAAAAATATAAAAAAGGTTCATTGTGGATTAGAAGCTGTGACTGTTTGTAAAGATGAAGCTCCTGATGTAATTGTGCTTGATATAATGCTTCCGGATATTGATGGTATAGAGGTGTGCAAAAGAATAAGAGAATTTTCTTACTGCCCAATTTTATTTTTATCGGCAAAAAGTGATGATATTGATAAAATTCTTGGATTAAGTATGGGTGGTGATGATTATATTACAAAGCCTTTTAGTACAAAAGAAATTGCGTTTAGGATTAAGGCACAGCTTAGAAGACAGCAGTATGATAGTGTAAAAGAAAGTAAGGAAAACAAAATTGTAAAAATATCTAATATATCTATAGATACAGAACATTGTCAGGTATACAAGGGAAATGATGAGGCTAAACTTACAGCAAAGGAATATAAGCTGCTGCTATATTTAGCGGAAAATGCAAATAAGATAATTAACAAGGAAAGAATTTGCGAAGTTGTGTGGGGGGATGAATATATGGGGTATGATAATACTATTTCTGTTCACGTAAGGCATCTCCGTGAAAAGCTTGAAGAAGATCCATCTAATCCAAAGCTTATAGTTACAATAACAGGGCTTGGATACAAACTTGTAAAGGGAAAAGAATAAAATGAAAAAGTTAAATTATAAATTTATTTCTCGGGTGTATTCTATATTTTTTGTTTTATTTATAATATTGATTTTTTTGTTTGTTTGCATAACAACTTATTTGCTAAAAAGTGATAATGGCAGTAAAGCTAGTTGGGCAAGCTGGCCAATATCTTTTACAGAAAAGTTCAGCGATAAAATTATTTTTAATAATAGGAAGCCAGAATTAACGGCTTCAGGAATAAATGAATTAAAAAAGTATAAGCTTTCTTTTCAAATTATTGATGAAAATGGTGATGTGGTTAAAAGTTACAATAAACTCAAGGGCGAACTATTGCATTATTCTCCTATACAAATGGTGCAATTATATAAAAGCGGTGGAGATGTAAAAAATCATACCATATTTGTTGGAAGTGTTAAATCAAGTGGAACTAGGTGGACATACATAATTGCGTTTCCTATGAAAGTATCAAAATTGACCTTATATGTGGACTATGATAAAGCTTCAAACTTTAAGTTCCTTATATTAGGGGGAGCTCTTGTAATTATGATTATAATTGCTGCGTATGGAATTAAGATGAATCATAGTTTATTGCAAGTAATAGCATCAATAAAAAAGTTAGCTTCAAATTCATATGTACCTATGAAGAAAAATGGGATTTACCAGGAGGTATATGAAAATCTTAATTCTTTAGATACTAAACTTAAAGCGGCAGAGCTTGAGAGAAAGAAAAATCAAACTTTAAGAGAGGAATGGATATCGAATATATCGCATGATTTAAAAACTCCTTTATCACCTATAAAAGGTTATGCTGAAATACTAGCTGATTTTAATTATGAAGTTAATCCTAAAGATGCGCAAAAATATGGAACTATAATACTTAGAAATGCAAATAATTTAGAAAATATAGTTACTGATTTAAATTTTACTTATAAGCTTAAAAATGGCAAAGTACCTATGAAAAATGAAGATGGAAATTTAGTACGATTATTAAAAGAAGTGATAATAGATATATTAAATATTCCAAAATACGAAGAAAGAAAAATTGTGTTTAAGTGTACTCAGGATAAAGTGAATTTTAAATTTGATAATACACTTTTAAGGAGAGCTTTTACAAACTTAATTTATAATTCGGTAGTTCACAATGAACCTAGTACTATACTTAAAGTTTCAATAGAAGAAGCTGATAAAATACATATAAATATTAAGGATAATGGCAAAGGCGTGGGAGAGGAGGAGCTTAATAAACTTTTCGAGAGGTATTATAGAGGAACTAGTAGTGAAGTTAAAGTTCAAGGTTCCGGGCTTGGTATGGCAATTGCAAAACAAATTATAGAGGCTCACGATGGTAATATTTATGTTGAAAGTAAATTGAATGTAGGAACAAGCATAAAAATAGAATTTGATAAAGAAACTTAAGATGAAATTAAGATTATTTAAAATTCAAATTAAGAACGGTTATTTATACTCTAACTAAAGATAAACCACTTGAAACTTCAAAATTAATTTGTATAAAAATGACGTCTTCTGGGCATTATGATGCAAATTGATTTTGGTAGTTGAAATGGTTTATCTATAAAGAGGCACCAAGGCGAAACTTAAGTTGTAGGTGTCCCAAAATGTTAATTTTCAAGACATTATGGTACATGTATAACTTAATAGCTACCTGGTACCTCTCCATGAAGTTGAATTTTGGAGGTAATTTTATGAATGTAATGGAAGTTAGAGATGTCAAAAAGACTTATAGTTCAGCAGCAAGTGGAATTCCGTCACAAGCTTTGATGGGGATAAGTTTTTCAGTTAAAAAAGGTGAGTTTTTAGGAATAATGGGTCCTTCTGGAGCGGGAAAATCAACTTTACTTAATGTAATATCAACTATAGATAAGCCAACTGGTGGAACTGTGCTAATTGGCGGCAAGAATATAGTTAATCTTGATGAAGATGAGCTGTCTGATTTTAGGCGAAAAAAACTTGGCTTTATATTTCAAGACTATAATCTACTGGACACGCTTACGCTTAAAGAAAATATTATTCTTCCGCTGTCCCTTGCAAAGGTTAAGGTTTCTTTAATTGAAAAAAAGTTAAAAAGGATAAGTGAACTACTTGGAATTGAAAAAATAATAAATAAGGTTCCATATGAAGTTTCTGGTGGTCAAAGACAGAGGGCAGCGGCAGCAAGAGCAATTATAACAGAACCAGAGTTAATTTTAGCAGATGAGCCAACTGGTGCACTTGATTCGAAATCATCAGCGGAACTTTTAAATAGTTTATCTGAACTTAATGAAAAGAATGCTGCAACAATAGTAATGGTTACTCACGATTCTTTTTCTGCTAGCTACTGTGACAGAATTATATTTATAAAAGATGGAATTTTAAATTGTGAAATTGAAAGAAATGGCCGTAACAGAAAAGAATTCTTTGATGAAATATTGCAAGTGCTTTCTTCCTTAGGGGGTGGCGTAAGTGACGCTGTTTAAGCTTGGAGTTTCCAATGTTAAGCATAACTTTGGAAAATATCTTTCATATTTTATAAGCACAGTGTTTTCTGTTTTTATGCTTTTCTTGTTCTTTTCTATATATTTTAATAAACAGATACAGGCCTTTAGTGGTGGAAAGATAAAGGTTAATACTGCTTTTAAGGCGGCTTCTATTATAGTTATAATTTTTTCGGCACTTTTTATTTGGTATGCCAATAGTTTTTTTATAAAAAGCAGGAAAAAAGAGATGGCTTTGTACTCAATACTTGGTATGAAAAAGAAAGAGATAGGTACGCTTTTATTTTCAGAAAACATATTTCTTGGATTATTTTCAATTATAATAGGGTTACCTTTAGGAATTATAGTGTCTAGGTTTATTTTGCAGTTATTAGTTAATATGATGAAATCTGATGTTAACATAAAATTTGCATTGGAACCAAAGGCAGTTATTGCTACAATACTAATATTTGCGGTAGTGTTTGTATTTAATTCAATACGGTCTTCAAAGGTAGTATATAAGTACAGTCTTATAGAACTTTTAAGTGCAGAAAAAGAGTGCGAGGTATCACATGAAGGCTCAAAAGGCATGGCACTAATATCTATATTAATGATTTTGATTGGATATGTTATTGCTTATACAAAAACTCTTCAAGGTGGAAGTAAAATGATTTACTTTGGGCTTCTTGTATTGGTATTAGTAGTCGCTGGAACATATATTTTATTTAACAATTTAATTGTGATACTGCTTAACAATTTGAAAAAAAATAAAAAGCTTTATTATAAGGGAGAAAATCTTGTAAGTATTTCGCAGATATTGTATAGAATAAAAGCAAATTCAAATGTTCTTGCAACTATAGCTATAGTATCTGCAGTTGCAATTACAGCTCTTGGTTTTACCTTTAGCCTTTATATGTCTTTAGAAAAGCAAACGGCATTAGGTGCGCCGTATTCTTTGATATACAAAGCTGGCAATAAGGAACTGGATAGCAAAGTATATGCTGCGATAAATAAACACAAAGAAGTGAAAATCACTCATAAATCAGATATTTCAATTATAGAAGCGGCAGGACTTACAAAAAAATATAAAGGACCTAATGGCAGAGATTTAAAAGCACCTTTTGGAGTTAAGATAATATCTCAAAGTGAATACAATGAAATCTTGAGATATTCGGAGTTATCCAAGTCTGCGGATAGCCTAAAGATGGTTAAGAAATTGAAATTAAATAATGATAATGATTGCTTTTTTATAGAGGTAAGTGCTACAGATAAAAGGGGCTTTCTCAAAGGAGAAAAGGTTAAAATTGAGTCTACTGAGATTAGCGGAGAAGATTTTAACTTAAATATTGTGGATTCTGATGTAAATGGTGTGCTTGGATACAATTTGGGTAGAACAACAACAGTTGTAGTTACAGATAAAGCTTTTAAGAGGTTAACTAACAATAATGCATATAGCAGCATGTTAATTAGAGGCTACAGTTTAAATGATTCATTAAAAAGTGAAAAGCTTGTTTCTGAGTTAAATAAGATGATTCCGGGAGAAGCGTACTTTGATTCTTATTTTAGTGAACATGCGAGTGAATATAAGTTAATGGGAAGCTATGTGTTTATAGGAATGTTCCTTGGCATTTTATTTGTGCTTTCCACAGGAAGTATACTTTATTATAAACAGTTAACAGAAGCTTTTTCTGATAGAGGAAGGTACAGCGTATTAAGAAAAATTGGTACTAAGAAAAAAGAAACAAGACATATTATTTCTAAGCAGCTTGCGCTTATATTTGGCATGCCTTTAATTATAAGTTTGCTGCATAGTTCTGTAGCCTTGGCGGCTTACATTATTAAACTAATGGGGGCAAGCAAGCTTGTGGTAGAAAGTACTTTTGCTATAACAGCAGTTTACATTGTAGTTTATTTGTTTTATTATGTGATTTCAGTTAAATCATACACTAAAATTGTTAGTTCAAAGAACTAGTAGTGATCATAGTTGATGAAGGGTTTTAACTTGTGCTGCTAGTTAAAACCCTTCACTTCTTAAATTAGTGTATAAAATTAGTCCAAACTCTGTTTTCTTTTTCAGGAAGCTTAATTCCAGCTTTTTTGCCGGCTTCAATTGATTTTAAAAGCCAAGCCATGTTTTTTCCAAGAGTTCTCATTGTCTGCATTCCTTCTAGATCCTGTTTTACTTCTTCTGGATTGTTTCCGTGTACCATGTTCCAATATTGAGAAGATACAACAGGCATATTTGCAATAGTAAAGTATTTGTTTATTTGATCAAGGGTTGAAGATGCACCACCACGACGGCAGCTTGCAACTGCAGCTCCAGGCTTGTATGCAAAACAATTTCCAGCATAAAAAAGTCTGTCTAGAAAGGAAGTTAGAGAGCCAGAAGCAGCAGCATAATGTACAGGGGACCCAAAGATAAAGCCATCGGAATTCTTAGCTTTTTCAAGAGCAGCATTTACAGTATCGTCATCAAATACGCATTTGTTATCTGTTTTAGAACAACCGCCGCAGCCAATACATCCTCTTACAGCTTTATTCCCAACTTGAAAAATTTCAGTTTCAATATTTTCTTTTTCTAATTCTTTTGCAACCTCGCATAAAGCAGTATAAGTACAGCCCTTAGCGTTAGGACTTCCATTAATAAGTAATACCTTCATTTTTACACCTCATTTTAGTTTATATTCTCATATATAATATATAACAATATATGAGGAAAAGAAATAAGTTACTAAAATGTATGTTACTATCCAAAAAGATAGTGTCATAAAAATTAAATTGAGTATACTTATTTAATAGGAATATACACTTTCATATTTTTTGTGACTGAATTTCCTGAAATATTTTTACGTTCCGATACATCAAAAGTGAAATTATCAGCAAGTTGGTGGCCTGAAATTGGCAGCCATTCACCGTAAGCATAGGTAATAAGGGAACTGTATTCTAAAGCTGAAAGAGGCTTTTCAGGTGTAAAAACTGCATATTTTTGGGGAGGAATAACTTTAAGTATCATTCCATTAGGAATAAATGAAGAATATACTTCAAAACATGCTAGATGATATAATTCGTTTGTTTTTGGATTTGTAATTTCAAAATATATTTTGTTACTTGGATCAATTATATTTTTTATCTTATATGTATTGGGTAAGAATACACTTTGCCCAAAATTACGAAAAGTTTTTTTCTTTATATTTTCAATAACATTAGTTTTTAATTCCATTCCAGCAAGGTAAATTTCCTTTTTTTCAATTACTTTAACATTAATAACACCATTTAAAAGCTATAGAAATCATCATTTATATGAGAAAATGGGATTTGCTAAATATGGGGAGTATGTGCATTCAGAGGTTTTGACTATGTTTCAATATAGAAAGCAAAAATAGTTTTAAAGAATATGAATTAACTGAGCTTAATTAAAAAAAGGCTGTATCAAAACAGGAGTTTGTACCTATTTTGATACAGCTATTTTACTATTTTTAAAATTTATTGACATTAATTAGTTAATATTATATAATTATAAAGCTATATCAAACTATATTATACCATATAATTAAATCATTGTCAATAGCAAAAATATATTTTTTAGGGGGATAAATAAATGAAAATAAATAATTTTATCGAAATGCTTGAAATATCTTTTAATATTATGGGAAATGAAGCTGTTATTAATCCAACATTAATTAGAGATGATAGTAATATGATTTTAGTTGATGCAGGATGTCCTGGACAGCTCCCTCAAATTAAAGATGCCATAGCTAAGGCCGGTATTTCTTTTGATAAACTAGACAAAGTAATTTTAACCCATCATGATATTGATCATATAGGAAGCATTTCTAGTATTTTAAATGAATTACCTGATGTTAAGGTGATTGCTCACGAAAAAGAAAAAAGTTATATAGATGGTGAAGAATGTCCTATTAAATTAGCACAAATGGAGAATAACTTAAATTTATTATCTCCACAAATGAAAATTGTATATGAAAAACTTAAAGCTGGGTTTGAAAAATCAAAAGTTAATGTGGATAGAACATTAACTGATGGTGAAAGTCTGCCATACTGTGGAGGAATTAAAGTTGTTTTTACACCAGGACATACATTAGGTCATATTTGTCTATATCTTGAGCAATATAAAATTCTCATAGCAGGAGATGCTTTAAGTGTTGAAAATGGTATGCTTTGTCAAATGTCCTCAGCTACTAATTTTGATATGAAATTATATATAGATTCATTGAAGAAGCTTACAGCGTATGACATAGAAACTGTAATATGTTATCATGGTGGTATGTATGATAATAATGTAAATAAAGCTATAAAGGAACTATATAATAAGTTATCAAATAATAATTACTTATAAATTGAAGTTTATGGGTAAGAGGAGTGAATAAAATGGAATGTAAAATTAAAAATATATCGCTTAACTATGAAGTGATTGGAGAAGGAAAACCAATTGTTATGATACACGGATATTCGGTAGACCATAGACTTATGAATGGGTGTATGGAGAGAGTATTCGTGAATAAAAACAATTATAAAAGAATATATATAGATTTACCTGGAATGGGAAAATCTCAAACTGCTGATTGCATTGAAAATGCTGATATTATGCTGGATATAATAATTGAACTTATAGAAAAAATTATTCCAAATCAAAACTTTTTACTTGCTGGTCAGTCGTATGGCGGATATTTATCAAGAGGGATAGTTAAAAAAATGCAAAGTAGAGTAGAGGGGCTTTTATTAATTTGCCCTGTTATAATACCTGATAGTGAAAAGCGTAATGTACCAGAAACTGTTGTTTTGGTACAGGATAGTGACTTATCAGAAAAAGAAATTAAGGAAATAGACGATGGCTTAGTTGTTCAAACTAAAAAAACATATAGAAGATATAAAGATGAAATATTATCAGGAGTAGAAATTTCAAACTGCAAGTTTTTAGAAAAGTTTAGACAGAATGGCTATTCTTTTTCTTTTGATGTGGATAACCTAGATGAAAAGTTTGATAAACCATCTCTTATAATTTTGGGAAAACAGGATTCTTGTGTTGGATATAAAGATGCTTGGAGTATATTAGACAACTTTCCAAGGGCAACTTTTGCAGTAATTGATATGGGTGGACATAATTTGCAAGTGGAACAAGTGGAAGTATTTAATTCGCTTGTTAATGACTGGATTATGAGAACAAGTGGTAATTTAAGCTAGTTAGGAGAAATTAGAATGAGCAATAAAGTGATTTTATATTTAATGAGACACGGGCAAACTATAATGAATAAAGCAGGAAGAGTTCAAGGTTGGTGCGATGGTGTCCTTACCGATGAAGGTATAAAAGTAGTAAAATATGTTGCAGCAGGTCTTAGAGACGTTGAATTTAAAGCTGCATATAGTAGTGATTTGCAGAGAGCTGTAAAAACTGCAAGAATTGTTATAGCTGAAAATAAAGTAAGTAAAGATCTTGAATTAAAGGAAATTCCAGAATTAAGAGAGGTTTGTTGTGGTAAATATGAGGGTGAGATAGAAAAGATGATGTTTACCGACATAATGAAACATCTAAATGTATCTTCTTTTAGTGAAATTAGAAGTCTAGGTGATTTTGAAAAATCATATATTGACAGTTGTGCTGTTTTAGATGAAACTGGACAAGCAGAAGATTACAATACTTTAATAGAAAGAGTTATGAAAGGGCTTAAAGCCATAGGCGAAGCAAATTCACAAGATGGTGGTGGAAATGTACTTCTAGTTGTTCATGGAGGAATGCTTAGGGCACTTCTTAAAGAACTAAATAAAAATTTATGTATTACAGATATGGACAATTGTTGTGTAAGTAAAATTGAATATGGTAATGGTAATTTTAAAGTTTTGTCAGTAAATGATATGAGTTATAAGGAAAAAGGAGAAAAATTTTATAAGCGATGTTTATAAATTTGTGTATAAAAAGATGCTGCTGTACCAGCTTTTGGTATAGCAGCATTTTTGCATTTGAAATAGTAATATAAAGTATGACTACAGTAACTTTTTTATGACTGATTGTTTATGTACTATTAATGTAAGGGGGCATTTAAAATGAAAAGTTCACTTGGCAAAAAAACATATGTTATTATGGCTGTACTTGTAATAGCTATTATAGCAGCTTATTTTATTTTTATTAGATCGAGACTTAAACCTACTATTGGGACTGTACCCATTGAATTTACAATAGAGATTATTTCAATTTTAGCTCTGTTTATTTCATTTTTAATTATGATTGTTACCATTATTATTACTATAGGAGTTGTATTGTTTAATAGAAAAAAGTCACGTATAAAACCGTGGATTTTAAAAATCCGTAAGCAATTTATTGTTACAGCTGCATTAATATTTGTACTTTGTATTGTTACAGTGAGTTCTCAGCATATGACATATACGCCACCAATTGTTGATGGAAATGGTAATACTGTTTCAGGAAGCATTGCTGAACTTAAAAAAATAAAGCTTTGTGGTAGTGATGAATGGATAACTATACGTGGAAAAAATATAAATAAGCCAATACTATTATTTTTAGCAGGAGGTCCAGGGGGAAGTCAACTTTCAGAAACTCGTGACCAGTTAAAAGCACTAGAAGATAAATTTGTTATAGTTAACTGGGATCAAGCAGGAGCTGGTAAATCATATAATGCTGTAAGGATTAATTTACTTACACCAAAACGTTATATTGAAGATGCACATGAACTTACTAAGTACTTATGCAAAAGGTTTAATAAAAAGAAAATTTATGTCTGTGGTGAGTCATGGGGCAGTGCACTAGGTATAATGCTTGTGAAACAATATCCAGAGCTTTTTTATGCTTTTGTTGGTACGGGTCAAATGGTTAGTTTTGTTGATACGGAATTGTACTGTTATAATACTGCAATACAAATAGCTAAAGAAAAAGGCGATAATAATATGGTTCAAAAACTAAAAAGCCAATCAAAACCTCCATACTATAGCAAAGTAACTTCAAAATCAGCTTCATATTTAATGTATCTTAGCAATTGTATGTCTAAAGATCCCAATATATCGAATCCCGGATACCATACTTTAAGAGATATAGCTGCACCGGAGTATGGATTACATGATAAGTTGAATTTTATATTAGGAACTGTTAATACTTTTGACCATGTTTATCCCAAGTTATATGGCATAGATTTTCGTAAGCAGATAAAAAAAATAGATGTGCCAGTATATTTTCTAGAGGGACGTCATGATGTAAATACACCGACCCAATTAACACAGGAATACTACCAGATGATTAAAGCACCAAGCAAAAAATTAATTTGGTTTGAACATTCTGGTCATGATCCATGGATGAATGAACCTAAAAAATTTTGCAACACAATTGTGAATGTACTTCTTAAGTCAAATTGATTATATTAAAAATTATTAGTATAATTAAAGGCGAAGTAATAATGCTTCGTCGCATTAAAAAAATTCTATAAATCTAAGGTAAAAAAATCATAAAATCCTAAGATATTTCAATAACTCGCTGAAAGAATGCTCAAACAATTGAAATATCTAAGTATTTTACGATTTTTTTACCAAGATTTATTAGAATTTTTTAAACTGTTCCTTCAGCATTATTACTTCGCTCCCACGGTAGTACAAGGAAAAAATTCCTCCGTACCTACGGAATTTTAGGCGTGAATATTTATAACCAATTAAATTTTTTTACTATATATGATATATGGCTACTAAAGTATATTGTCTAATCATGTTTAGCATCTATAAACATGATGTTGATAAATTTCGGTTAGTTATATTTAGAGTTGAGGTATGAATTTGATTTAGATTAGGAGAATGTGCATGAGTTGTGAAAGAAGTAATAAGGTGATTTTGTATTTGATGAGACATGGACAAACTATAATGAATAAGGCTGAGAGAGTTCAAGGCTGGTGCGATGGAGTACTTACAGAGGAAGGTATTGAAGTTGCTAGAGATGCAGCTGTGGGACTTAGAGATATTGAATTTAAAGCTGTTTACAGCAGTGATCTTGGACGAACTATAAAAACTGCAAGAATTGTAATAAAAGAAAATAGAGTAAACAATAAATTGAAAGTAAAAGAAGTCCCTGATCTTAGGGAAGCATATTTTGGAAAGTACGAAGGTGAAAGTGAAAAAATAATGGCAAGGGATATGCTTAGGTATCTTGAGGTTAATTCTTTTGAGGAAGCCATGAAACTGCCAGAATTTTATAAAGTTTATGCGGATACATGTGCAGCCTTAGACGAAACAGGAAATGCAGAAGACTTTAATACTTTGATAAAAAGAGTTAATAGAGGAATTTTAAATATATGTGAAGATATCTCATCTCAAGGTGGGGGAAATGTCCTTCTAGTAGTTCACGGAGGAATGCTTATGACATTTTTGAAAAATTTAGATAATAATTTAAATATTAAAATGATAGAAAATTCAAGTGTTTCTAAAGTTAAATATGAAAATGGGGAGCTTGAAGTTTTGTCGGTAAATGATTTAAGCTATAGAGAAAAAGGGCATGAGTTAAGAAAAAATAACGTTATTTTTATGCATTGATGGAATTAATAAACTTAAAGAGAATCCAATAACTTTAGTATACTATTTGAATCATGATGCAAGGCTTGAGATAACATAGCTTGGCCGGCTTGCTGAAGGATATTATACTTGCAATATTCCATCATTTCTTTTGCCATGTCTGCATCTGTAATTCGTGCTTCTGCTTCTGTTAGGTTATTAGCTTCGTTATTTAAATTATCTATATCGAAATTGAGACAATTTTCATAAGCGCCTATTATAGATCTAGCAGATGATACAGAATCAATTGCTTTTTGAATCATAGACATTGAAGCACGTGCACTGTCAAAATTATTAACATTTAAACTAGAACCATCTGTTATACTAGTTAGTACAGATCCCATATTAAAAGGTGAGAAATCTAAACCAAGTGAATCGTAAGAACTAGAACTTGCGCCAACCTGAAATGATAAATTACCAGAAGAATCTAATAAGTTTATACCATTGAAATTTGTTGATTTAGATATATGAGTTATTTCAGCTTCTAGCTGTAAAAGTTCGCTATTTATAGAACTTCTATCTAAAGTGGAATTAGTGTCATTAGCTGCTTGAGTAGCAAGTTCATTCATTCTTTGAAGTATAGATTGGGTCTCAGATAATCCACCTTCGGCAGTATTAAGCATTGAAATTGTATCTTGAGAATTTCTTGCTGCCATTTCTAGAGAATTAATTTGAGCTTGCATGTGCTCTGATATTGTAAGTCCAGCAGCATCATCAGCAGCACTGTTTATTCTTTTGCCTGAACTTAGTCTAAGCATAGCATTTTGCATATGTCTTTCATTTATATTTAAATAATGGAGTGCTTTATCAGCAATTAAATTATGCCCTATTATCAAAAAAATCCCCCCCTGTGTTGAAGAATTAGCGAATGAAATAAACTGTGATTGTAATATTTTTTAACTATGTATACTTATGTTAAAGAAAATGTATATGTGGAATTATATATAATTGGTGCCAATATATATTTATATTATAATAAAAGTGTTTTATTTTTACAACTATAGCTTTGACACTAATAGAAATTATTGTTATAATTTATTAAACAGTGTTTAATAATATATCAATGTTTAATAAATTAATAGGAGGCACATTCATGAATACGTTGATCGTTTATGCTACTAAGCATGATTTTACAAGGAAATGTGTAATTAAATTATCCAAAAAACTTGATGGTGACTTTGATATACTTAATTTAAAAGAAAATAACGTTTCTACACTTGAGAAATATGACAATGTTATTATTGGAGGACCAATTTATGCTGGACAAATTATAAAAGAAGTAAAAGAATTTTGTGAAAAAAATTTAAAGGAATTAAGTGATAAAAGAATAGGATTATTTGTGTGCGGCATGAGCGATAAGGATAAAATGAATTTATTTTTAGAACAGTCTTTTCCAGAAAAACTCAGAAATAATGCTTTAGCCAAAGGTGAGTTTGGAGGAAGCTTTGTGTTCAAAACTATGAATTTTTTTGAAAGATTTATTGTTAGGCACATATGCAAGACAAATGAGGACGTTCTAAATTTAAAAGAGGACAATATTGATGAATTTGCAGCAAAAATGAATACAAAAGCTTAGTTGTTAGTGCATTATTAGCATTGTATTTTAATATGAAATTTTTGAAAGTATTAAAAATTAATAAAAATACGATTAATTTTAATAAATTAATAAATATAGACCAAATATATTGATAAAATCGCTAAAAATATTAGAATAAGATAACTTTTGACGTTTGATAAAGTTATACATAAAACGTAAGATTAAGTAAAATAAAAAATACTTAGGAGGAAATTTTATGTATAAGGATATAATCACATTGTCAGTTGTAAATTTTAATGCTGTATGGGGAGATAAAGAAACAAATTTAAATAGAATTAAGGGATATATAGAAGCTGCTGCAAAGAAAGGTTCGGATTTTATTGTTTTCCCAGAAATGAGTCTTACAAGCTATGATGATATAGCATCAACTCCAAAAGCTGAAAAAATGCAAACTAAGCTTGCAGAAACAATTCCAGGACCATCGACAGATGAAATTGAAGCTTTAGCTAAGAAACTTGGAATGTATGTTGTTTTAGGAATGCCAGAAAGAGATAAGGACGATGAAAGTAAAATATATAATTCGCTTGCTATATTTACTCCAGAAGGTTTATATGGTTCTTATAGAAAAATGCATCTTCCAGCACCAGAACCAAACTGGGCAGTAAGAGGAGACGAGCCAATGCTTATAGATACTCCTTGGGGGCCAATTGGTGTTGCAATTTGCTATGATTCATACTGTTTCCCTGAAATGACGCGTTATTATGTAGCTAAGGGAGCAAGGCTTTATATAAATAGCACTGCATATGCACATTGTCATGGACCAAGTCTTGCAAGAACAAATTTGGAAGCTAATTGTATAACAAATGGAATTTTCATTGCTTCAGCAAATTTATGCGGCTTAGATGTAGATAATTATTTTTGGGGCGGCAGCAGCATAATGGGGCCTGCAAGAGAAACCTGGCAGGTACATTATTATACAGGCTTGCCATTCAATGAAAAAGGTGCTGATCAAGAAAAAATGTACACGGAAACCATTGATTTAGGTTTAGCAACAAGATTTTTGTACAAGTACAATGAAGCAGTTGATGGAACAGATTTTAGACCAGACATGTATATTAAAATGTATCAAGATATTTTAGATGATCCTAACTTTGGAAAAGCGAAGCAATAATATTTTGGAACATTAAATAAAATTAATAAATCTAAGAGAAAAATATCCAAAATCCTAAGAAGTTTCAATAACTCACTATCGTTCAGACAATTAAAACTTCTAAGTATTTTGGATATTTTCCTCTAAGATTTATAAAATTTTATTTAAACAGTTGATGCTAGTATAATATTGTAGACACGAAAGACCGAACACATTAAAATATAGATAAGATAAGGATGTGTTTATATGT